>DASYXF010000066.1:0-55918 GCA_035935335.1 Candidatus Acidiferrum sp. | reverse complement strand
GGGAAAAGGCGGGAAAGAAAAGTGTAACAGATTGGGTGGGGAGCCCGCCTTCGCCGCGAAAGGCGCGGCTACGGCGGGTGGGCAGAACGACGGAAAAGGCGCCCGCCTCGGAAGGCGGCCGCTACAAGGGCAAGAAGGCGGCGTAAAGCCGCCCCTACAAGAGTTAAGGAAGCGGCGAAAGGCTAGACTTGGACTTCGACGGCGGTTAAGCGGAGCTTGCCGGATTTAACGGCGGATTCGAGGGCGATGACGATGGTTTCGTCGAACTTGGAGCCGGCGAGGGCCTTGATGCGGCCGAGGGCGTAGTCGAGGTCCATGGCGTTTTGGTAAGGGCGATTGGTGGTCATGGCGTCGAGAGTATCGGCGACGCCGATGATGCGGGCCATCTGGGGAATTTGCGGGCCGGTGAGGCCATAGGGGTAGCCGCGGCCATCCATGTGTTCGTGGTGCAATTCGATGCCCGGCAGCATGTCTTTGAGCTGCGAGACCGGACGCATGATGTTGGCGCCCTTGGTCGTATGGGTCTTCATGATTTCGAACTCTTCGGGGGTCAGCGAGCCGGGCTTTTTGAGGACGCGGTCGTCCACGCCGATTTTTCCGACGTCGTGGAGAAGCGCGGCGATTTTGAGTTTGTCGAGATCGTCGGGCGAAAGCTTCAATTCCTGGGCAATGATGGTGGAATACTTCGCCACACGGCCGGAATGGCCTCGGGTGTACGGGTCCTTTTCGTCGATTGCGGCCGCGAGCATACGGATGGAGCCGATAAACAGCTCGCGATTTTTCTCGGCCGCTTCCTTCAGCTTTTCGATGTACTCCTCGATGTCGCTGGCCATCAGGTTGAAATTTTCGGCCAGTTCGCTGATTTCGGCGGCGCCGCGCACCGGAGTGCGCTGGTGGAATTCACCACGGCTGATGGCGCGGGTGGAAGCGGCAAGCGAACGAATCGGCGTGCTGATGCCGACGGCGAAGAAATAACCGAAGAGAACGGCCACGAGGACCACAACGCTGACGAAGGCCAGGGCTTGCCGGTTGAGTTCGGTGACGCCGGCGTCGGCGCGGGCTTCATCCACGCTGCGCTCGGAGATGACGGCCCAGTTGACTTCCGGAAAAGTGCTGTAGGTGCCGACCATTTCCACCTGGCGGTTATTTTCCTTCTCGGTGAAATGGACAGTTTCCGTGTTGCGCAAATCCTTGGGGAGCGACTTGATCTGGGCGACCATGTGCGATTTGTCGCTGAGATCCTCGCCGGGAACGAAATGCTTGGTGTCGGGGTGGGCGACAATGTGGCCGTAGTGGTCGACGATGAATACGGCGCGGCCGCGCACGCTGGCGTCCTGCAAACGGTGAAGAATGGGGTCGAGCGAAACAACGGCGGCGAGCATGCCGGTGAAATTGTCCTGCGAATCCTTGAGCGGCACGGCGATGACGAAGGCCGGGCGATTATCAGGCGCAAGGGCCAGAGGATCGCTGCGGAATTTCACGGACTGCACGCAACTGACGAAGGCGCGCTGTAGGGCCTCGGCGACGAAGGGATCCTGCTCCGCGCGGAAATTTCCTTGCGAAGCGGTGGTGCCCTTGCCGTCGCGGCCGACGGCGGTCAGATAGATGAACGAGTTGCGGTTCGAATCGACGAAATTTTCGAGGAGCCGGGTGACTTTGGGCTCGGCGACGGGATCGGTGACGTTGTCGATGAGACCCGTGAGGGTGAGAATCTGGCGCTGGCTGATGAGCTGCTGCGTCAGGTTGGATTCGAAGAACTGAACTTCCTGGGCGAGCGAGCGGGTGAGTTCAGTTTGCTGGACGCGCTCGGTGTCCACCAGCTTTTCCTGGCTGAGTTCGAGCACCTGGCGGTGGTACAAGCCAATCGGGAGCGCGCTGACAAGCAGGAGCGCACCGAGCACAAGCCATAGGATGCGCACCCGGCCGGAACGGAGGCGCGTCAAGATCGATGGAACATTTTCCGCCATCGCAGCATATTGATTTTAGGGGGAGAGGCGCGGGGAAAGCGGCTGGCCTAAGGGACAGGGGACGCGGAAGTGCAACTAGGCCGGAGGTACTAGGGGGCGGAAGCAGTAGTTAGTAGTCAGAGGTTAGAGCTTAGCGACTGAGAACCAAGAATTAGGATGCCGGGAGTTGTGGACATACGGTGGGCGGCTACTCGCGCTTTAGGGGGCGTTCCATGATGGCGCGGATGGCTTCGCGGGGGGAGTTGCCGAGGTGCAGGATGCTGTGGACCTGCTGAGTGATGGGGAGTTCGATGCGGTTTTCTTTTGCCAGGGCGAGAAGGGCGGCGGTGGTGCCTACGCCTTCGGCGACCATGGTCATGCCGGCGAGGATTTGTTGGAGCGAGTGGCCCTGGCCGAGTTCGAAACCGACGCGGCGGTTACGGCTTTGCGCGCCGTAGCAGGTGAGGATGAGATCACCCATGCCGGCGAGGCCGCTGAGTGTTTCCGGCTTTGCGCCGAGGGCCACGGCCAGGCGCGACATTTCGGCCAGGCCGCGGGTGATGAGCGCGGCCAGCGAGTTTGCGCCGAGCGCCAAGCCCTGGCATGCGCCGGCGGCGATGGCCATTACGTTTTTCATGGCGCCGGCGAGTTCCACGCCGAGGACGTCATCGTTGGTGTAAAGGCGGAAGGTGGGACCGGAAAATTCTTCCTGCAAGAAAGCGCCGAGGGACGCGTCTGCGGAGGCGAGGACGATGGCGGTTGGGTGGCCTTGCGCGGCTTCTGCGGCGAAGGATGGGCCGGAGAGGACGGCGACTTGAGGGAGGAAGCGCGCGTTGATGACCTGGGAGAGGACTTCGCTCATGCGCAGGTGGGTTGCGGGTTCGAGGCCTTTCGTGGCGCTGACGAAAGCCGCGTCGCGCGCGAGGTGGGGAAGCGCGAGGGCGAAGATGCTGCGTGTGTGAGCGGAGGGGACCGCACCGACGACAATCTGCGCATCGCGCACGGAATTTTCCAGGTCAGCAGAGGCTTTGATGCAGGGCGGAATGGGGATGCCGGGGAGGTATTTCTTGTTTTCGCGGTCGCGCTCGATGGAGTCGGCGAGGGAAGAAGCGCGGACCCAGAGGCAGATTTCGTGTTTGCGGCGGCTGTTTGCGAGCACTACAGCGAGACCGGTGCCCCAACTGCCCCCGCCGAGAATGGCGATGCGGCTCAAGCGGCGTCTCCTTTGGATTTTCCAAAGGAAAATTTTGGTTCCTCGCCGTCCATGAGACGTTGCAGGTTGGCGTCGTGCTTGAAAATGACCAGGCCGGCGGCGAAAAGGGTGCCGAAGTCAACGACGAGCGGAGGCGCATGGCCCGGAGCCCACCAGAAGTACATCAGCAGGGGCATCGCGGCAGCTGCGGAGACGGATCCGAGCGAGACGTAGCGCCAGGAGATAGTGACGAGGATGAATACGAGGAGGGCGCCGAGAGCAGCCAGCGGGGCGAGCATCAGGAAAACGCCGAGCGCCGTGGCGACGCCCTTGCCGCCTTTGAATTTCAGCCAGACGGGAAAACAGTGGCCGAGAAGCGCGGCGAGTGCGGCGAGAGTCAGCGCGGTGGAACTTTGGTCGGAAAAGCGCCCGGCGAGCCAGACGGCGGCGTATCCCTTGGCGACGTCGAGGACGAGGGTGAGGATTCCCGCCGCGGGACCAACAACACGCGCGACGTTGGTGGCGCCGATGTTGCCGCTGCCGGATTCGCGAATGTCGCTTCTGCCGAAGAGTTTGGCCAGGATCAGGCCGAAAGGAATCGAGCCGAGAAAATAGGCGGCGGCAAGAAGAAGGATTGTCGTCGATGTGAAGAACGACATGCAGGCCTAGGCCTCCGAGGCAAAGTGGAACGATTGCACGGTAGTGTACTCCGCTCCGGTGGGTTTGAGCTTGCTTTCGATGAGGTGAAATTCGTTCGTGCTGAGGGAGCCGAAGGATCGGCTGTTTTTCTCGTTGAATGCCTGAAGCAGTTTTGGCGGGATAGCTGGCAGAGAGAACCTGGCTAAGGTCAGATGCGGGGTGTATGGACGCTCTTCCAGAGGGAAGCCGAGGCGATGCACGGTTTGATCGATATCGGCGGCGAGGGTTTTCAGATTCGCGGACGCTTCCATCCCCGCCCATAAGACGCGAGGGCGTTTCTCGTTCGGGAAAAAGCCGAGGCCGCGAAATTCGAGATTCACGGGTGCGGTGGAACGAACGGCAGAGAGGACATTTTGGAGGGGGTCCAGCTTTGAAGGATCGGTTTCACCGAGAAATTTCAGGGTGACGTGGAGATTTTCGGCGCGGACCCACTTGAGCTGGGGAGCGAAGGCGCGGAATTCTTTCAGCAAAGACGCAAAGGCGCTTCGAATGTGTTCGGGGATTTCGATGGCGATGAAGAGCCGCACAGAGGCAACCTGGTTCAGCTTGCCGGATTGACGCGGCGCGGCTGGGGTTTGCCGTCGAAGAGGTAGTGAACGCGGACCATGTCGAGGGCGATTTGGGAAGCGTAGAAGCGAATCATTTCACGATCGCCAGGAAGATGGATGAGACGCTCTTTGGTTCCCGCCGGAGTGGCCAGCGCGATGTGCACTGTGCCTACGGGTTTTTCTTCGCTGCCGCCGCCGGGGCCGGCAATCCCGGTGATGCCGACGCCGAAGGTGCTGCCGACGCTGCGGCGAATGCCTTCGGCGAGCGCGACGGCTACTTCGGCGCTGACAGCGCCTTTTGAAGCGATGAGTTCGGCGGGAACTTCGGTCCACGCTGTTTTGCGTTCGTTGCTGTAGGAGACGACGCCGCCCAAAAAATAGGTGGAGCTGCCGGGGATGCGCGTGAGGCGTTCGGCAAGCAGGCCGCCGGTGCAGCTTTCCGCGGTGGAGATTGTGGCGCGGTTGGTGGTGAGGAGTTCGGCGACTACATCTTCGAGGGTCACGGCTTTGTGGGCAAAAATACGGTCGCCCAACGCCAGTTCGAAACTGCGAACGATTTCGTCGAGCGTGGTATCGGCCTGGGTGGCGTCTTCGGTCCAAAGGCGGAGGTGAATCTGGATCTCGCCGGGGGCGGCGAGAATCGTGGTGCTCACCTGCGGAAAGCGAGTGTAGATCGGGCGGATGCGTTCCTCGACGTGCGATTCGCCGAGGCCGGTGACGCGAAGCTCGCGGTGAAACATACGGACGCCGGAAACGCGGCGGCGGAGGCGGGGGAGAACCTGCTCGAGAAAGAGTGGTTTGAGTTCGCGGGGCGGGCCGGGCAGCAGCGCGACCATGCGGCCTTTGTCTTCAATCCACAGGCCGGGTGCGGTGCCACGGGGATTTTCAAGGACTTCCGCGCCTTCGGGGACCATGGCCTGACGGAGATTTACGGCGGGCATATCGCGTTTGAAGCTGCGGAAGCGCGCTTCGATGGCGCGAACGACGTCGTCATTTCGTTGCAGGCGGCGGCCGAGAAGCTCGGCTAATGTTTCGCGCGTCAAGTCGTCTTCCGTAGGACCGAGGCCGCCGCTGGTGATGACCACCGGAACGCGATTCAGCGCGTCGCGAAAAGCTTCAGCGAGCAGTTCACGGTTGTCGCCGACGATCGTTTTGCGCAGAACTTCGATGCCGAGCTTGTTTAATTCTTCGGTGAGAAAGAGGGAATTGGTGTCCACACGGTCGGGAGTAAGGAGTTCGGAGCCAACGGCGATGATTTCGGCTTTCATGGGCTAATTGTAACTCACTCGCCGGAAGGGCTCTCGGCATGGATCGTTCGGAACGGGGAAAAAGCGCACGCTCCATGGAACGTTCGGAACGGGCAAAAGGCGCCCGCCTCGGAAGGCGGCCGCTACAAGGCAAGAAGGCGGCTTAAAGCCGCCCCTACAGTTAACCGTGGAGGGGGAGGCCGCGGACGTTCCAGTCGATGCTGAAGAGAGAGCTGTTGGCGGCGAGGATGCCGCGGCCGCTGGGGAGGAGCGCGAGGCCAACCAATGCGGAACCGCTGAGAACGTGCTCGGCGTGGCCCTGGGGAGAGATGCGGACGACGCCGCGGCGGCCGCCGAAGCTGGCGACGACGTAGAGATTTTCGTTCTGATCGAAAGCCAAGCCCTGTGGGCGGCCGAGGCCGCGATAGAAGACGTGGACTTCACCGTTTTGGGTGATGCGATAGACGCGGTCGTAGCTGGAGGTGGTGGGGCCGCTGACGTAGAGCTCGCCGCTTGGGTGGAACGCGAGGTGATAGGCGGCGACGGAGGGCTCGAGCGTGGCGAACACGAAAATTTCGCGCTCCGGGCTGATCTTGAAGATGGTACCGCTGCGGTCGCCGACGAACAGATTTCCTTTTGCATCGAAGGCGATGCCGGTGGCGATGCCCATGCCCTCGATCCACTGTTCGCTGCGGCCATCGGGTGTGACGCGGTAAATGGTGCCGTCGTGGCGGCAGGAGACGAAGAGGTCGCCGCTGGCGCCGAGGGCCAGGCCGGTGGGATTGATGAGCGAGGTGACGAAAGGCTTGACGGTGTAACTTGTATTGATTTTATAAAGAGAAACCGGAACACGCTGGCCGCGAGGGCCGCTAAAGGTGACATAGATATTTCCAGCGGAATCGACGGCTGGATTGCTGACGGGATGCAGGTTGTCGGCGATCTGGAATCCGAGGGCCACGGGGAAGGGCTGGCTCTCGCTTTGGGCGTTGACGATTTGAATGGTGCTGCCGTTGGCGTTTTCGGGCACGCGGGCGATCAGGCGGTTGCTGCTGGAAAGCGAGAGGGCGGCTTCGGCTTCGCCAAAACGGACGAGAGGGCGGCCACCGTGGCGCGAGGTGAAGCCGCTGCCGTAAATGGCGATCTCGCCTCCGGGAATCGCGGCGGCGGGCGCAATTCGCTCAATGTGAGGGATGCCGTTTTTTTCTGGTGTCGTGCCAAGCCCGAATTTCATTGCCCTTGCCCAGAGATCATAGCCAATGAAAGTGTAACGCGAGACGCAAGCAAATGGCAGCGTAGACGCCAGCCATCCAGTCATCGGCCATGATGCCCCATCCGCCGGGGAGGTTTTCGAGGCGGCGGCAGGGGAAGGGTTTGGCGATGTCGAAGACGCGGAAAAGGAGAAAAGCGGCGAGGAGGAATTTCCAGTTGAGGATGCTCATGCCGGTGAAGAGTGCGAAGGTGGCCGCGTCTTCGGGGCGCAGAAAAAGCATTGGGGCAATTGGGGCCAGGCTTAGAAGGAGAACGAGGTGCACGCCGGAAACTTCGTCGATGACGACGAACTGCGGATCTTTCACGCCGGAAAACTCGGCGACTTGGCGGCTTGTTTTGACGCCGAGCAACGCCAAGAAAAGCCAGACGGCGATGGATGGAACAAGAGCGACCAAGAGTCCCGGCTTGCCGGCCTGAAAGGTAAGGTCTACACCCAGGATTGAATTGAGAGCATAAAACCATGAGAAGGGATTGGAGACGACGGCGATGAGCAAGCCTACGGCGGAGCCCCAGGTGCCGGGGCCGGGCTTGAGGTAGCCGGTGCCGAGGACCGTGGCGACGGCGTAGGCGAAGCGAGGCTTTGGGGACGGAGAAGAGGACGCGACCGGGTCAGTGAATGGTGTCATCGGTTTTGTGTCCGCCCTCCGGCAACTCGCGGCGATCGCCTTCGGAAAGATCCTCTTCATCGAAGATAGGGTCGGACACGACATACTTCTCCGCGGCCCAGGCGCCGAGGTCCATTAAGCGGCAGCGTTCGGAGCAGAACGGGAAGTCCGCGTCGGTGGCGGAATCGGTAGTTTTTTTGCAGATTGGGCAATGGTGTTTCATGGTGAAGAAAATGTTTTACCACCCAGAGGGAATCGGAACAAGCCCGCCTTCGGCGCAAAAGGCGCGGCTACGGCGGGCTGGCAGAAGGCGGCCGGTACAAAGGCAAGAGGAGAGCAAGAAGGCGGCGTAAAGCCGCCCCTACAAAGGCAAGAGAAAGATAAGAGGAAGGCAAAGAGGGCAAACGGGCATGGGGCCACCCTTCCTTCGCCAGGGCAAGCAGAAGGCGGCCGCTACAAAGGCAAGAAGGCGGCATAAAGCCGCCCCTACAGGGCGGTTGTGTTAGCCGAGCACTCGGAGGGCGGCGCCGGTTGCGATGCGAGTTAGTTTCTCGGGAGCGATTTCCGGATCGCGGGACGCTACTTGCTGGACTGTATTTCGCGATTGGATCTCGACGACACGGCCGATCAGGTCGTAGGCGTCGGTCTTGGTGATTTCCACGTTCACGACATCGCCTGACGCGGCGATTTCACCGCTCGGCAGTTCGATGTCGGTCAGGTAGAGCTTGCCGTCGATGTCCGGAGCCATGGATTCGAGGCGGGCTTCCCAGACGAGCGGATTGTCTTTCGAGGGGCCTTCGACGAGGGCAGTTTCTGCGTGGCCTTTCAGCCTGCGAAGGTTTTCGCGGGAGATTTTCTTTTGCAGTGCCATCAGGCGGTTGCGGCGGTCGGTGATGGTTTCTGCATCCACTTTGCCGTCCAGCGGGAAGCTGCCGGCGTTGTCCACGTCGGAATATTCGAAGACGCCCATCCAGTCGAGCTTTGCGGCGGCGACAAAATCGTACAGTTCCTGGAAGTCGGCTTGGGTTTCACCGGGAAAGCCGACGATGAAGCTGGTGCGCAGAGCGACACCCGGAATCGTGGCGCGCATGCGTTCCAGAAGTTTCAGGAAGGCGTCACCGTGGGAGCCGCGCTTCATGCGGGCGAGGACGTTGCGGCTGGCGTGCTGGAGCGGCATGTCAATGTATTTGGCAAGACGTTCGTGGGCGGCCAGAGTTTCCAGCATTTTTTGCGTTACGCGATTCGGATAGGCGTAGAGGAAGCGCACCCAGAGCAGGTCTTCCACCTGGGCGAGGCGCTCGAGGAGTTGCGCGAGGCCATCGCGCAGGCCAAGGTCTTCGCCGTAGGAGGTGGTGTCCTGGCCGATGAGGGTGATTTCGCGGGCGCCGGCTGCAGCGAGATTTTCCGCTTCGCGCACGACCGATTCGAATCTGCGGCTGCGGAACGCGCCACGGAGCTGGGGGATGATGCAGAAGGTGCAGGGGTGATCGCAGCCTTCGGCGATTTTGATGTAGGCCTGGTGCTTTGGCGTGGTGACGATGCGCGGGGTCAGGTCGTGATAGAGAAATGCCGGCGGTTGGGCAGGCAGGATTTTCAGGTCGCCCTCGACGGCTTCGATGATGCGTTCGACTTCGCCGGTGCCGACGACGGCGTCTACTTCGGGAATCTGTTGGAGGATCTGGTCGCGGTAGCGTTCGACAAGGCAGCCGGCGACGATTAGCTTTTTGGCGGCGCCGAATTTTTTGTGCTCCGCCATTTCGAGGATAGCGTCGACGGATTCTTTTTGGGCGGGCTCGATGAAGCTGCAGGTGTTGACGACCAGGATTTCGGCGTCATCGGCGCGGGGAGTCAGTTCGTAGCCCTCGCGGGCGAGAATGCCCATCATGACCTCGCTGTCGACGAGGTTTTTGGGGCATCCAAGGGAGACAAAACCGACTTTAGGCATACAGGTGGAGTGGCGCCTTTACGCCAATCTTTTTATTTTAGCATGGGCGGGCGGAGGGAGAAGAAGGCGGCCTAAAGCCGCCCCTACGTAGGATC
The DNA here is from genome assembly GCA_035935335.1 of Candidatus Acidiferrum sp. Lineage (GTDB taxonomy): Bacteria > Acidobacteriota > Terriglobia > Acidiferrales > UBA7541 > Acidiferrum. The sequence goes on along the minus strand of DASYXF010000066.1, from coordinate 46,372 downwards.
GGGCGGAGGGAAGGTGGCCGCTACAGTGGCGGTTACGGGGTGGAGCGGATTTGTTCTAGGAGGGCGCGGAGGCGGAAGGCGTCGCAGACGGCGCCGCCGAAGCGAGCTTGGGCGTAGAGGGAGGTGAATTCGCTGACTGCGGAGAGCAGGCTTGGCTGCAGCGAAAGCGTGGCCGCGAATTCTCCGGGAGTTTGGGTTTCCGCGCGGGTGAAGCCGCGCTTTTCGAGCGCGCGCAGCATTTCCGCGTAGAGGCGCGAGGCGAGTTGAGGATTATTTCGCAGCGCGGTCGGCTGGCGCATCTGCAAGGCAAGGCTCAGCCAGCGGACGGCGGAGCGAATCCAATCAAAACGGAGCACGACGAGGAGAAATACCAAAAAGGCGGGGAGAACCAGACTTAGGTAGGAATGACGGCGCTGCCATTCGGTGAGGCCGGCCATTCCGCGCTCCTGCATGCGACGGAACCAGTTGCGGAAGGATTCGGAGTAGTCCGTGGAATTCTGACGGACGTTTTTGGCCATGACCAACTGGTGGGCGAAGTCGTAGTTGATCACCCATTCGTTCCAGGTCAACTGCATCCAATCGAGATAGAGATTCAGGCGCGAAAAGAGGCCGGCCTCCGCGCCCGTGGCGGCGGGCGTGGGATCGAAGGTGATCCAGCCGCTATTCGGGAAATAGGCTTCCACCCAGCTGTGGGCGTCGCTTGCGCGGACAATGTAGTCGCCCGCGAGATCGTTGAATTCCCCCGGAAGGAAACCGTTCACCTCGCGCGAAGGAATGCCCAGGGTTCGAAGCATGACTGCCATCGCCGACGCAAAATATTCACAGTGACCCGCCTTGGTAACGAAGAGAAACTGAGCGAGGGGATCCGCGCCGGGTTTTCCGGCGAGGTTCAGCGTGTAGCCGAAATTGCGGCGGAGATAGCTTTCGAGAACCACCGCTTTGTCGAAGGGATTGTCGGCGGTGGCCGTAATCTTACGGGCCAACTCCGGGATGCGGGGATCGAGCTTCTCTGGCAATTGCAGATAGAGATCCTGGGTGTCTTCGGGATAATCCGCGCCTGCGATCCGCGCTTTCGGCGGGCGAGACTCCGGAAGCAGAGAGACTCCCTCGTAACGAACCTGGGAGTAATTGCGTGCAGGATTGAAAACGGATCCGGCGGAGTCCGTCCCCAGCATGCTGCGGCGCGCCGTTCCATAATAGGTGCCGGCTTCATTCGAGAAATTTCCGCGAAGTTCCATGAGTTGCGCGGGGGCGAAGAGAGCGTCGCTGGCGAGGGGTTGCAGCAAGATGACGAAACGAAGCTGGGCGACGACCGGAACCTTAACATCCTGTGGCGAACCGAGCTGGATCCAGCCGTCGCGGCCGGCGTCATGCAGGTCGCGCCGCTTTTCACGGGAGTACCAACGCCTGCCGTCAAACGTGGAGAGGGCGATCCCGCGCCAGCGCAGCATCGGATAATTCACGGGAGCGCCGGTTTGCACGCGCATCACAACCGAGTTGTCCTGCTTGATCTCGCCGATGCGGCCGAGCTCCACGCTGTCGGTGAAGCCGGTCATGAGCGAGGGTTGAAAGCCGGTGCGCGCAAAATAACCCGCGCTGAAGCGCGGGAAGAAGAAAAAGAGCATGGAGCCGAAGAAAAGGGCGCCGACTGCGACGCTGAGCGCGGCGAGAGACATGGCCCGTTGGAATTTTCGCTCGCGGGTGAATTCGGTCCGTTGCGGCGGGAAGACCGCGCCGAACGCACCGCGGCGAATCTCCAGACTTAGGAATGTGGCGACACCGAAGAGCAGGTAGACGAAAAACAGGAAAAAGAAATTGGTGTCCACCGTGAAAACGGCGGAGGCCAGAATAGCGGCGAAAGAAAGCATGGCCAGGAAGATGGCATCGCGGTCGGTGGAAGCGCTATAGAGCCTGACGATGGTGACGAACAGCAAAAAATGCACGGCCGCGAGCAGGGCTGCATAGAGGGCGCTATTAGAGGTACCGCTGGCGAGGTTGCGGGAAACGAAAAGCGCATCCACCGGGAAGAGGAAAAAGTAGGCGAGGACGAGCCGCGTGGCCGTGGATTGTTTCAGGTCCTGGGAATGACCGCGCCACCAACGGAATCCTTTGTAGAGAATTGCCAGCGGGGCCACGATGGTGGTTGCCAGGTCGAGTTTCCCAGTGCTCACGAGGGTGAGCGTGGCCGTCAGAACCAGGAAAAACACGGACGCGCGGAAGAATTGCTCCGCGGGGAGAGGTTGCGCCGGGCTGGTGACGGTGGAGGCCATCGGTGGAGAGTTCAGAATAACACCCGGGCGGGGACGCGCGATTTCGCGGGAGCGTAAGGATAAAGAGAGGGAGCTATTTTGGCTTTGTTGACATCCGCGCCAGAACGCAGCCCACAGACAAAGCAGATCCCTCACCTCGCAAAAAGCGCGAGGATTCGGGATGACAGGGCAAGGGAACACAGGAAGTCAATAAAGCCAAGCTATTTTGGAGTGAAGGCGGCGCGGGCGACTTTGCGCGTCAGATTGGAGATGGCGACCGCGGGAAAATCCGCGAGAGGAAGCACCTTCGCGGCGGAAACTTTGGGAAGGTTTTCAACTTCCAGGCGGAAGGGAAGAACCGTAATCGAGCGGTAGGTCACTGCGTGGCGCACTTTCTTCAGAGGAGACAGCGTCGTTTTAAGCCTTCGGCCGCCAAACAAAGTCTCCTGCGCAAATTTTGCGAGTGACGCAGCAGCCTGGCCGTGTTGCACGGAAATGGTTGGGAAATGCCACATGCGAGAGACCAGTGAGTGGACGTCGTCGGGCGCGGCTGATTTTCGCGTGGATTTGGGCGGGGCCAGGAGCAACGTTTTTCCGCGGGGGTCCACGAGGACCAGAGAGGCGAGCGCGATTTCGACTGTGCTGCGCTTGCTGCGCTTTTCCGGAATTACTTCCACAAGGCCCTGTTTGCGTGCTTCGCAAAATTCGCTGACCGGGCAGAGGAGGCATTGCGGCGAGCGCGGTGCGCAGAGAGTCGCACCGAGCTCCATCATCGCCTGGTTCCAGTCCCCGGGGGCGCGTGGCTGCAGCAGGTGGTCGGCGGATTTCTGAAGGATTCGCCAGGTTCCGTTTGCGCGGAGATCGCCGCGAATCGCATTCAGCCGGGCAATGACGCGGGCGACGTTTCCATCCAATACCGCGAATTTCTTCTGAAAAGCGATGCTGAGAATTGCCGCGGCCGTGTACGCGCCGATACCGGGAAGAGCGAGGGCCTCCTCCGGGTCGCTGGGGAAGTGGCCGTTGTGATTCGCGACGATTTGTTGCGCCGCTTTTTGCAGGTTGCGGGCGCGAGAGTAATAGCCGAGGCCCGACCACGAGCGGAGAACTTCTTCCTGCGGGGCGCGTGCCAACGCTTCCACATTGGGGAAGCGTTCGAGGAAACGTTCGTAGTAGGGAATGGCGGCCGCTACGCGCGTTTGTTGCAGCATGATTTCGGAGAGCCAGATGCGATAGGGATCGCGGGTCCGGCGCCAGGGCAGGTCGCGTTGGAATTGCGCAAACCAGGCGAGAAGATTTTTGCGGAAGGGGGAGAGAGGCGCGCCAGTGAGCATGTCCGGTTCAGTTTCGCACAGGAATCACATTTGTGCCGTGGAGCCAGGGTGCGGCATCGGAGACCAAGCGAGAAGGTAGATGGAGAAGAAGGCGGCCTAAAGCCGCCCCTACAGAGGATCAGAAAAGAGGAGGCCCAAAGCCGCCCCGACAGGGATCAGGCGGAGAGGTCGCTGGCGAAGACGATATAGGAGGTGTTCCAGAGTTCGGCGGGGATTGAGCCGCGGGGTTGGGAAGTGACGATAATTTTGAAGGAGTGGGGGTCGGCGGCCAGTTGATTCAGCAATTCGGGGCGCGAGTTTGGCGCGATGGGTTGGACCAGTGCCAGGTGGCGCAGGATGGAGAAGATATTCTCGGATGCCGGAGCGGGAGGTGTAGAGGCTTCGGCGCTGCGGAATTCGAGAAGGGCGTCGCGTTCGTGAAAATTCCAGGCCAGCGCGGCGCAGAAGGTTACGGCCCGCTCGAAGCTTTCTTTTTCATTTGATGCAGAGGTGGCCGCGGCAGCGGGACTCTGCGGATCGAACACCAGCAATACACGGCAATCGTCTTCGCGGGCGAATTCCCGCACCATCAGGGCGCCGAATCGCGCGGAAGCTTTCCAATGGACATGGCGCGCGCTGTCATTCGGCAGATAGCCGCGCAACGCGTACAGGTCCTGACCGCGGCCCTTGGCGTTGCTCTCCATCGCGCCTTGCAGCCCGGGGAGAACTTCGAGGAATTCGGACGAGGCGGCTACGGCGGGATAGACCAGCGCCTCGGTGGCCAGATCCATGCGGCGGGCTTTCTGCAGGAAGCCGAAGGGGAAACGGGTGACGATCTTAAAAGCCTCCTGGCGGTAGACGCCGCGGCGGGGAAAGAGCAGAGGAACGCTTTGTTTCACGGCCTGGTGGCGGGGCAAATAGGGAAAATAGACCGGTGTTTCGAGAATCGCGGCCGCAGGCTGATCTTTTGTCTTGGCGGCTTCGACGCGCAGAGAAAAGGATGGAAGAGTCAGTTTTTCGTTGCACAACTCCACGGAAGCGCGCACGGATTGGCCGGCGAAAATATGCTCGGGGAAATGGAGCTTCAATTCCACGCCAGCCAGCGTGATGGACGACAAAATGCCGGACATGAGAATGCTGGCGATGAGGCTGGCGAGAATCAGGAACAAAAGATTGTTGCCGGTGTTGATGGCGGCCATCGCCACGAGAACGATGCCGAGAATGTAGATCCATCCATCGCGGGTGATGCGGTACTCCATGCGGTAGCCGATCCACCGGAGAGGGGTTCGCTTTGCGAGGGTGGGCACCAGGGTGACGGCAACCCATCCGGCGACGACGAGCGCGGTGAGAGCGGAAGCGCTTGCCAGAAAAAGATTGCCGAGTTGCGCCGCGGCGCCGGAATAGAGCGCGAGTATCAACGCAACTGTCAGGGCGACCATGGACAGAAGAAAGGCACGCACGGCGGGGCGATCGGATTTGGCGAGGAGCGCGTTGAGGGTGGAGGTGAGGGAAGACATGGGGAAAGTCAGTTTTAAGTTTTTAGTTCTTAGTATTTAGTTCTAAGTAACTCTTGGTTCGAATTAACGCGGCCTGGTTTTTTTAAAAAAAACTAGAAGCCTGAAAGCAATAATCCATAAGCCAAAAACTAAAAACTAAAAACTAAAAACCATGCCGCTCAAAGCGGAACGCGCACCGACTCGACAATTTCGCGGAGCACGTTTTCCGTGGTTTCCGATTTCTTCTGCAGGGAAGCGTGGCGGGCACTGGCGACAACGCGGTGCGAAAAAACGGCCACGGCGAGTTGCTTGAAATCGTCGGGCAAGCAGTAGTCGCGGCCTTCGAGAAACGCCCGGGCCTGGGCGGCGCGCTGAAGCATGAGAGTGCCGCGCGGGCTGACGCCGAGGGCGAGTTGGTCGGACTTGCGGGTGCGGTTGACGATTTCCAGCGCGTAATCGTGCAGGCTGGAATCGACTTTTACACGAGTGACCGCCTGCTGCATGGTCATTACATCGGCTACGTCGGCTACGGGTTCCAGCGATTCGATGGGATCGTCGGTGGCGCGATTGCGAAGAATTTCCTTTTCCGTTTCGTGGGAGGGGTAGCCCATCTTGATGCGCATGAGGAAGCGGTCGAGCTGCGATTCGGGAAGCGGGTAAGTGCCGTGATGCTCGACGGGATTTTGCGTGGCGATGACCAGAAAGGGTTGAGGAAGGGGCAGGGAGCGGCCGTCGACGGTGACCTGGGCTTCGTTCATGGCTTCGAGCAGAGCGGATTGGGTGCGCGGCGTGGTGCGGTTGATTTCGTCGGCGAGGACTACGTTGGCGAAGATGGGGCCCTGGCGGAATTCGAATTCGCGGGATTCGGGATTGTAGACGCTGACGCCGAGGACATCGCTGGGCAGAAGGTCGGAAGTGAACTGGATGCGCTGGAAGGTGCAGTGGAAGGACTTGGCCAGGGCCTGCGCCAGGGTGGTTTTGCCGGTGCCGGGGACGTCTTCAATCAGCAGGTGGCCGCGGGCCAGCAGGGTGATCAGGGAAAGCTGGATGACGTCTTCCTTCCCGAAGATGGCGCGGGCAATGGAGCGCTGCAGTTGAGAGACCACGTGAGAGGTGGCGGTCGGCATCGGTTGAAAACCCCAGGTGTTCCTGCTTAAATAGATGAACGTTGTTGCGCAAGCGTTTCGGCCGATTGCAACAATGTTTGCCTGCCAAGGCACCCGTTTCGAGACGGGCGATTAGCTCAGCGGTTAGAGCGCTCGCCTCACACGCGAGAGGTCAAAGGTTCAAATCCTTTATCGCCCACCATTCTCACTTATTCTCTCATTTGTAGCGCACGCGCGACCAAAAAGCGGAGGGTTGCTTGTGTTCAAAAGCACATTTGTAAGGTGCGATCCTGCTGGCTGTCGATCGCGTTACAAGGGAGTCGCTGACAGGATTGGGGCATTGCACCGACTCCCATAAATATGGGAAAATCGGCTCAATGAAGACGACACTGGAGATTCCGGACAAGGTTTTCCGGCGGGCGAAGTCCAAGGCCGCCGAACAGGGGATACCTTTGAGGCAATTTGTGACGGAAGCTGTGGAGCAGAAATTGCGCGAAGTTCCCCTCAAAGACGAAAAACCGTGGATGAAACATATCGGGAAACTGAAGGACCTCCACGAGGAAACAAAGCGCATCGACAAAATCATTGAAGAAGAGTTTGAGACCATCGACGAAGATCTGTGGAAGTAGGGAATGCTCCGGTGATCGTGGATACGAATGCTCTTTCGGCTATCGCGGATGAGCGAAACCGGATTCGCGAGCTACTAGGAAGAGCCAGAGGCATTGCCGTACCCGTGATTGCCATAGGAGAGTATCGGTCTGGGATCGCGCGATCGCGTGACTTCTTGAGATATCAACAATGGCTGGACCAATTCATCCTCGTCACTAGAGTTCTGGACATCGACGAATCCACGACGCGCCGATATGCGGACATCTCATTGGAACTCCGAAAAGCAGGGAGGCCCATCCCAACCAATGATATTTGGATTGCTGCTTTGTGCAGGCAACACGAACTGCCTTTGCTGAGCAGGGATCGACACTTTGATACGGTAAGCGGGATCCAACGGATCGAATGGTGAGTCCGGCCCCCGGGTCCTAGTGCGTTGCGTGGTCGTTGATACCCTTGTTGAGTTGACTCTCTTCGCGTCAGAACGATGCAAAAGGAATCCTTCGTGACAACATTTTTTCGGACGATTGAGTTTTTGAGCTTGAGCCTTTGGTTGGGAGCGGATGCTTTCCTGAGTTTTGTGGTGGCGCCTGGGGCGTTTGCGATTCTGGGGAACCGGGATGCGGCGGGGATGATGGTGGGATTTGCGCTGGCGCGGCTACATTTTGCGGGGATTATTCTGGGGCTAGTCTTCTTGGTTGCCCGGCTGGCCCGGACTCAGGATTTCGGCAGTTTTACGAGCGCGGCTGCTTTGTGTGTTGTGCTGATGGTTTTGCTGACGGCGACATCGCAATTTACCGTGAGCCGCCGGATGGAAGGGTTGAAGCGGGAAATGGTGTCCGTGCAGAACACGCCGGAAACGGATCCGCGGCGCGTGGAGTTCAACCGCTTGCACCATCGCTCCGTTGCGTTCGAAGGGGCGGTGCTGCTGTTGGGATTCGCGGGAATGTACCTGTTGGTTCGCGAAATCGTTAAGAGCTGACTGGGCAGGGCACTGGGGTGCGGGCCTGTTCTTAGAGGCGCTGGCATGAAAGCCAGCGCTGCAAGAGTCTAGTTGCGCCGACGCACTTTTTTCTTCGCGGCGGCTTTTCGATGCCTGTTTCTCAACGGTCTCGGACGAATCTTGTTGGTGATCTTGTAGCCTGCGCGTTCGAAGGCGCGCCACATGTACCAGCTTGCGACAGTGCGGTAGGGGCGCCAGCGTTCGCCGAACTTCAGCAATTCCTTGGGCTTGGGCATGTGCTTCTTGCCATAGGCGACCGACCAGCCTTTTTTTACGCCGAGGTCGTGGATGGGGAGAACGTCGGGCCGCCCCAGGCGGAAGATCAGAAACATTTCCACGGTCCAGGCGCCAATGCCGCGGACGGAGACTAGGCGTTCGACCAATTCTTCATCGGAGAGTTTTAGGGCTTCTTCGTGAGTGGGCACGATGCCGGTGAGCGCTTTTCGGGCCAGGTCTTTCATTGCTAGAACTTTTGCGCCGGAGAGGCCGGCTTTCCGCAACTTCTTCGGGGGGATTTTCAGCATTTGTTGAGGGGAGGGCGGACGGCCGTCTGAGCCAAGCGCTTTGATGCGCCCGAAGATGGTGGCCGCGGCTTTGCCGGAGATGGATTGATAAGCGATCGATTCGAGCAGGACTTCGTAGGGGGATTGGGCGTTGGCGACGTCAATCTGAAATGGAGCTAGTTCCGAGATGAGGGGGCGCAGGATTTCGTCGCGTTCGGAAAGGTGGCGAATGGCCTCGGGCAGTTCAAAAGCAAGATTGTTTGGTGGAGTGTTGATGGTCATAGCCGGCGAAAAACCATAGCACGGGGAAATCGTGTTGGTAAGCAAAACCTCTGCAGGGCGAGGGAATTAGCAATAGTTCACGGGAGATTTTGTAGCGGCCGCCTTCTGAGGCGGGCGATTTTTCACTTTATAAGAAGGCACCCACGTGTCAAGCCAGGTTGAGCACTTGGGAATCGCAGTCGTAAACGAACCCGCAAATGGATAAATCCCAGGTACGCGGGCGAGTCCCGCGCGCACCGGATTTAGCCAAATGTACCAGGCCACCGCATCCATGGATTCCTTAGGGCGAAGGATGTGGTCGAAGTATTTCTTTTGCCACAAGGGAATGCCGTCTGCCACAGCGAACTCACGGCCCGTCTTGATCTTAAGGGCTTTCATGAAATGCAAGAAATTAGATGTGGGGAGCAGTCCGTCCACTAGCAGATGGATATGGTTTGGCATGATGCAATAGGCGGCAATTGCGAAAGAATGTGCGATAGAAATGAAGCGAAGGTGAGACAGCAACCATTTGCATCTTGCCGGACCTGCGAAATATCTCCGACGCTCGTGGCAGCATTGGGTAACAAAATACGTCCTTTTGCCTGTGTAGTTGGTGTGGTTGAGCCGGATGTTTTTATGGAAGTACATTATTTAGTGGGTAATCATAGCATGGAGATGCAATGGTTGGTTTCGTTGGTTGTTGGAAAAAGGCGCCCGCCTCGGAAGGCGGCCGCTACAAAGGCATGCCTGCGGCATAAGACGGTGAAGGCGGCGGGTATGCTAAAATTCATGGTTTATGCAAACAGGAATTATTGGACTGCCGCAGGTTGGAAAAACCACGCTGTTTCGGATTCTGACGAAAGCGCATATTGACGCGAAGGGTGGGCAGACGGCCCACGTCGGGGTGGCCAAGGTGCCGGAGCCGCGCTTGCTGGAGTTGGCGAAGCTCTATAACCCGAAGAAAATTACCTACGCCACGGTGCAATACGTGGATTTGCCGGGCGTGCAGAAAGAACGCATGCGGGAAAGCCTGGCGACGCTGCGCGATGTGGACGCGATCGCACATGTGATTCGCGTATTTGATGACCCCAGCGTGCCGCATTCCGAGGGCGGCATTGATCCGTTGCGTGACGCCACGAATCTGGACCTGGAGCTGATCCTTTCGGACCATGATCAGGTCTCGAAGCGGCTGGAGCGGGTGGAGAAGGACCTGAAGAAAAAGAAGGACCCGCTTCTGGAGCACGAGAAAAGCGTTTTGGAAAAGTGCAAAGCACATCTGGAAGCAGAGAAGCCTTTGCGCGAGTTGGAACTTACAGCTGAAGAACGCCGGCCGATCAGCGGATTTCTCTTCTTATCGCAACGTCCAATGCTTTACGTGCTGAATCTTGGCGACGACGAAGCGGCCGAGATGGACAAGGCTGTCGAAAAGCATAAGCTTGCCGCATTGCAGGGCAGGCCGAACACCGCGGTGGTTGCGGTTTGCGGGAGGCTGGAAGCGGAACTTGCGGAGATGGAAGAGAAGGAAGCGGCGGAACTGCTCGCGTCTTACGGCTTGAAGGAGCCGGGGCTGAACCGGCTGATTCGAGCGACATATGATTTGATGGGGCTAATCCAATATTTCACGGCGGGGGAGCCGGAAGTGCGAGCGTGGACGATCCGCAAGGGTTCCAATGCAGTGAAAGCGGCGGGGGAAATTCACAGCGACATTGAAAAAGGGTTTATTCGCGCGGAGGTCGTGAGCTGCGCGGATTTGCTGGCGGCGGGGAGCATCGCCGCGGCGAAGGAAAAAGCGCAGGTGCGGTTGGAGGGGAAAGAGTACATCGTGAAGGAAGGCGATGTGATTCTGTTCCGGCACAGCGGGTGAGGGAGGACCCAGTTCTTAGTTTTTAGTTTTTCGGAAAGCAGCAGAAGAAGGATAGTCAAAAGCGAAAAACAGATCCCTCACCCCGCAAAAAGCGCAGGGATTCGGGATGACAACTACGCCGGACGTGATCACGAAAGAAACATATCCACAGCGCCAGATGGCTTCTACTGAGAACTAAAAACTTTCTGAGCCCCATGAACCACGAACTTTCTTTTCGCATCGCGCTTGCTGCTCTGCTCGGCCTTGTCGCCGCGGGGGGCAACCTGCTGGGTGGGTATTTCGTGGTGTATCGCGAATGGCCGCGGCGGTATCTGCAATATTTTCTGGCGCTGGGCGCGGGATACATGCTTTCGGTGGCGCTTCTGGAAGTGATTCCGGAATCGGTTCACCTGGGTGGCGAAAGCGCGCTCATCTACGTCCTTGCAGGATTTTTTCTGGTTCATCTCTTCGAACATACGATTGCACCGCACTTTCATTTTGGGGAAGAGACCCACACGGAGGAAATGCAACACGGGCACGCGCAGAGCGCCATTTTCCTCGGACTCATCATTCACACTTTTTTTGATGGCGTGGCGATCGCGTCTGGCTTTCTGGTTTCCACATGGTTGGGGATCCTGCTCTTCGTTGCGGTTTTTCTGCACAAGCTGCCAGAGGGCTTCACCGTCGCATCGGTAGTGATGGCCAAGAGCCAAAGCAAGCGTAATGCGGTGCGGGCGGCGGGCCTGCTCGGCGCGGCGACCCTTGCAGGCGTGTTGCTCACGAGCCAGCTTGAGGCGCAACTGAAGTACGCCCTTCCGCTCTCCGGCGGAGTGACGCTTTATGTCGCAGCGACGGATTTGCTGCCGGAGGTAAATAAGGAGCCGAATTGGCGGATGGCTCTGCTGGTTTTTGTGGGAGTCGCCACCATGCTGATTCTAAAGCTCTTATTTAACCTTTAAGTTCGTCCAGTACCTGTACCTTGCCTCCCCCGCCGCTTTCCTTGCAACTGCAACTTTTTGAGAACAAAAGTGTTTGGTAGAGTGTGGCGGCTATGGTCAGGACCGACGTCCAACTGATGTTGGATGTGAAAGCCGGCGACGGGAACTCGTTTGAGCTCCTGCTGCAGCGCTATCGCACGCCACTGGTCAACTTCCTGTATCGCATGGTGCGGAACCGCGAGCAGGCGGAAGACTTGGCCCAAGAGGTGTTCCTACGCGTGTACCGGGCCCGGGAGGATTACGTACCGAGCGCGAAGTTCACCACCTGGCTGTTTCGGATTGCCACCAACCTCGCGCTGAACTCCGTTCGGGATAACCGGTACCAGAAGCTGGAAGTATCGATCGATGCGCCAGTCTCCATTGACGCGGAAGACGGCGACGAGAGGACGATGGATGTTCCGGAAAAGCATCCGAACATCGAGCAGCACCTGGTGGAGGATGCAAGGCGGAAGATGATCCGGCACGCGATTGATAAATTGCCGGAGAAGCAGCGGGCGGCGGTGCTGCTGCACAAGTATGAAGAGTTGGATTATGCGGAGATCGCGAAGATTTTGAATTGCTCGGAAAGCGCGCTGAAATCGCTGCTGTTCCGGGCGTACGAGGCGCTGCGAGTGGAATTAGCCCCGCTCGTTGCGCAACAGGCAAGACACTAGGGCAGGGAAGGCAGGAAGTTATGAGTTGTGAACGAATGGAGAGCCGGATCCTGGGATACGTGGATGGGCGGCTGAAAGAAAGCGAGCGGCTGGAGGTGGAGAAGCACCTGGCCGAATGCGCGCCGTGTGCGCTGCGCGTGAATGAGTTCAGCGCGGTCTCCGGCCTGTTGGACGAGTTGCCGCTGATCGAGCCATCGCCGGAATTCGACATGCGGGTGCATGCGCGTGTAGCAGCGGAGCCCACGGCCAAAACCAGCTGGTGGGCGTGGATGAACTTTTCGCCGCGGATTGCATTTGCCGCGTCCATGCTGCTGCTGATGGCGCTGTGGCTTGGGTATCGCACCGGCACGCCGCCCGCGCCGAGTATTCCGAATGACGACCAGGCGATGATGCAGGATTTGCCGGTGCTGGAAGACCACGACGTGTTGCAGAATTTTGAGCCGCTGAAGGATCTGCCGCCGGGGCCGGAGGATGACGATGCGGATGCGCAGCAGCCGCAGCGGATGTAAGGAACGTTAGAAGGGAAGGCGGAGAGCAGAGAAGAAATGCGGAACGGGAAACTCCAATTCGGCGTGAAGTTGCTGGCGATTGCCGCGAGCGTGGCGATTCCCGTGCTTTGCGCGGGGCAGAATCCGCATGCCGACCGGCCGCCGCAGCGTCAAGCGCCAGCGCCGCAGGCATCGCCCCGCCCAGGGAATCCGAATCGCCCCGCGGCGAACGCAAATCGGACTCCTTATAATCAGCCGCGTTCGAACCAAGGGCCGCGAAACAATTTCAATAATGGATTCAATAACGGAGCGAACAACCGCAACGGGGTGCGAAATGGCGCGAGCGCGGGTTATGTTCCCACGCCACGGCGGCAACTCGGCGTTGGCTCGCCGCGTCCCTGGGTGGACCAGATGCGCGACTTGTCTCCGCAGCAGCGCGAGCGCGTGCTGCAGAACAGCAGGGCGTTTCAGAATCTTTCGCCCGACAAACAGGGCAGGATTCGCCAGCAGTTCAATCAGTGGGACCGGATGAACCCTTCGCAGAAAGCGGACTTACAACAAAAAGAGCGCACCTGGCGCAACCTGACGCCGGAGCAGCGCGAACACATCAAGAACGATGTGTTGCCCCGGTGGCGGCAGATGCCCTGGGACCGCCAGCAGGTGATCAAGCAGAAGTTGGGCGTGCTGCAGAACATGCCGGAGTCTGCGCGCAACCAACGGCTGAATGATCCTAATTTCACCCGTGGCATGAGCGACGAAGAGCGCTCCACGCTGCAGGACTTGAGCCACACGCACGTTGGCGCGCCGGATCCTCCGGGCGAGTAACTGCCGAGAGATCTTCCCCAGGATGGCGTCCGGAATCCCTGCTTGAGAATTTTTCCCAGCAAATAAAACAATTATTGCGCCGCGCTGGCGTTCGCAAAGGTTATCTTCAGATAAGATCGCGGAATCCCGATAGCTTGCGCAGGCGCGGGACGTCTAGCGCAAAGCGGCGAATTCGGCTTTGGCTTGCTGATAAACGGGGATGTCGGGATCGGCGTTTTTCCAGAGAGAGAGGAAGTCGGCGTAAGCTGCCTTGGCTTTGAGGGTGTCGCCCTGTGCAGCATAGGCGCGAGCCTGGCCGAGGCGAGCAAGAGGGGCGATCGGATCGTTCAGGATAAGGCCGGGGTGGTCGAGGATTTTCTGGAATTCCGCGGCGGCTGCGGCGCCTTGATGAGCGGCGAGATAGGCTTGTCCGCGGAAATAGATCGGATAGCCGGCATTGCTGTGGTCCATGTCCCCCAACTCGTAGGGTGCTGCGGTATCCAGCGCTTGAATGGCTTTTGCCGGGTCTTTGCGGTCCAGGGAGAGTTGGGCGTTCGCGGCGGGTAAATAATTGTCCTGAACGAGGGTGTTCCTCGGGAACCGCTCGTCCAAATCATCGGCTAGAGATTGTGCCCGGGAGGTGTCGCGGGTCATAGCTAGGACCAATGCGGCAATACCTTGCACATCGCTTCCATCAGAGAGTTCGAGCGCGGAGACGGTTCGTTGCCGCGCGTCCGCGAGATTTCCGAACAGACCATCCACTTCGGCTTCTTGAACCTCCAATATGGCTGCGAGTTCCGGACGCTTCGATTGGCCGGCCGAGTTCACGGCTGAGCGGAATAATTCGCGGGCACGCTTCAACTGGCCATAGTAAGCGGCAGTACGCGCCTGAAGGGAGAGAATCCCGGTGCCATATTTAGCCGGAGGCAGATCCGAGATTTGATTCATTTTGACCGTGTCGCCGCGCAGAAATGCAAGCTCGTATAAGGCGTAGTTCAGATGCAAGCAATCCAGTTTTTTTGCGCGGGCCTCGTCGGCAATTTTTTGCGCTTCTTCCGGGTGTCCGCCGCTGATCAGAGACGCCACAACCGCTCCATAACTGATGCAATCCGCGGGGAGCAAGCGCAGGCTCTCGCCCGCTTCCGCGCGTGCTCTGTCGAACTCTCCGAGATGACTCTGGTCAACGCTCAGGTTGAGGTGGGCTACATCATCCCTGGGATAGGTTTGCGCCCATAGCTCGTAGACCTCCCGGGCCTTTTCCCAGTCACCGGTGACGTAATCGTGGTAGTGGGCTTCAATATAAAACCGTTCGCGTTCACTGACCGCGTCCCGCAGTTCATAAGCCTTGCGGAAAGCCGCGAGCCTTTCCTTCTCGGAGAGTTCGAAGTAGGCCATGCCGAGGGAGGCATAAGCCATGGCGAAATTGGGATCGAGATCGATAGCGCGCTGAAAAAGAGGCACGGCGTCGAGGTGATCTTCCTTGTCGATCATCGTGGTGCGGCCGAGGCTGTAGGCCTGGAGGGCCTCGAGCGAAGGTGTGGTGACTTGTTCGACGGGGGCGCTGAATTTCTTTACGGTGCCGAGGGACTCGCCGAGCCGCCAGCGGAGTTTAGAGGAAGCATCGGCCAAAGTTTTCAGCACATGCTCTTTGCTGTCGGCGATGGCTTGCTCTTCGGCCAGGACGTCACCGTTGGCACAATTAACCGCTTTGAGGCCCAAGACATATAGATTGCCCAGTTTAGCGATGGAACCGTCGAGGACGGCGGCGCTACCCGCGCGCTGGCAGAGCTGCCGGGCGATGTCCGGTGTAAGAGACGCATCGGGTGGCTGACCCATTAGCTGAAGGGTCTGCCGGATGCGCTCCTCGGAGATCAGACTGAGGAAAGGGGACTGTTCCAGTTGGACAGCGAGCCCCTGCCGTAGAGTGCCGTCGAAGACGGGATCACCGGTGGTATTCCTGAGATCGGCGAGGACAACAGTGTCTTTGTCGGTGAGAACGTGCGGTTTGCGGAGAAGAAACCACCCGGCGATTGCACCCGCCACGGCGATAGCTCCGATTGCAGCGGCAATAATTGTTCGGGATGGCCGACGGGAGTTGGCAGCAGTTGCCTGCAAAGGCGCGGGCGAGCTAAGGACCGGGTGGTCAGCGGCAGAGGCAGGCGAGTTCACGGGATAAATGAAGCGATAGCCGCGGCGCGGGAGCGTTTCGATGAATCGCGGCGTATCCGCAGAATCCGCCAGGGCGGCGCGCAACTTGGCGACGGCGACGTTTACGGCGTGGTCGAAGTCGCCGAAGGACTCCTCCGGCCAGATGCGGTGTTTGAGTTCATCACGGGTCACCACCGCGCCGGGCTCGTCGAGCAGAGCGGTCAGAACTTTCAGGGGCTGAATCTGCAGCCGGATGCGGGCGCCGGCTTTGCGAAGTTCGCCCGAACGCCTGTCGAGTTCAAATACCCCGAATTGTGTAGTCCCATTTCGGCCGGGCTGCACCATGCGGCACCTCGGTCAGCGCTCCGCCGCACCACCAGCACAATTCCAGTGCGGAGACATACTGGATAGACGAGTGGGCTAAGAAAAAGTTCCACAAGGCCCATTCCACAAGAGGAGAGAGTCGTTCTTAACCAGGTTGTTTTACAAAGGATTGCCCGTTGACCAAGGCGAGGCAGTTAGGAGATGTTGCAAACGTTGCGGATGAGCTGCATGGCGTCACGTTGACAACTACCTACTTCTCACGGCATCGTGACTTGTTGGGATTGCGCGCATCGAAAAGATAGGGAGATTCCGATTCCAGAGTTGTCGACACGATTTCGCGCCCTGAAGCACCGCAACTTTCAGCTTTTCATCATTGGACAGCTTATCTCGCTGGTGGGCACGTGGATGCAGACCACGGCGCAGCAGTGGCTCGTTTACAAGTTGACGGGTTCGGTGGCGTTGCTGGGCGTGTTCGGATTTGCAAGCCAGGTGCCGATGCTGCTGCTGGCGTGGATGGGCGGGTATGTGGGGGACCGCTACAACCGGCATCGCGGGGTGATCGTGACGCAATCACTTTCGATGATACTGGCGTTCGTGCTGGCGGCGCTGACGCTGACGCACCTGATTCGCGAGTGGCACCTGATTGTGATTGCCTTTCTGGTTGGGATTGTGAATGCGTTCGACGTGCCGATCCGGCAATCGTTTTTCGTTCACATGGTTGGGAGGGAGGATCTGCCGAATGCGATCGCGCTGAACTCTTCGATATTCAACGGGGCGCGCGTGGTGGGGCCGGCGATCGCGGGATTCGCCATAGTGCTGCTTGGAGAGGGATGGTGTTTCTTTTTAAATGGAGTGAGTTTTATCGCGGTGCTGGTGGCGCTGTTGATGATGCGCGTTGAACCCACTCCGAAAAAGCCGCCAGACGAGTCTCCTGTAAGGAGCTTCGTGCAGGGTTTCAAATTCGCCATGCACGATGTTCCGATTCGTTCCGCACTGGTGATGCTTTGCATGCTGAGTCTCTTCGGCTTGCAATACACGGTATTTCTGCCGATTTACGCGCACGATATTTTGCATGGTGGGGCGACGACACTTGGATTTCTCATGAGTTCCGCTGGGGTCGGGGCCGTACTTGGGGCGTTGCAATTTGCGGCCCGCACACATTACAAAGGCATGGCACGCTGGATTGCCGCGACATGCACTGCTTGCGCGCTGGGTCTAATGGTGTTTGCGCGAGCGACGTCCTTCGGGCCGGGGGCGGCAAGGTTTGCAGGGTGGATTGCAGCCGGCTGCCAGAGTTGTGGTATTGACCCGCAGCGAATTGCCGATGCCACTCCGTTCTGGATTTGCGTGATCGTATTGTTCGTTGTGGGATTTGCCGCGACTTCGCAGATGGCGGCGACCAACACAATCATTCAGGAGCGGGTGCCGGACGAATTGCGCAGCCGGTTGATGGCGGTTTACGCCACTATGTTCATGGGAGTGCAGCCGATTGGGGCGTTGCTGGCAGGCGGCGTGGGGAAAAGGATCGGGACGCCGAACACGGTGCTGTTGTTCGGCTCGCTGGTGCTTGCGGGTTGTTTGTTTTTCATCTGGCGTGTGGCTACTCGGGTTGGAAGAACACCGGTAGGAGCAACGGTGGGTGGGTAGGATTTTTAGTGCGAGAGCGGGCTCTCGCCTTTAGAGTGTTAGCCTGGGCGTCGAATCAAAATTCGGCGGCTATATTTTAAGCCGCAAAAGCGGCAGCTTCGCTGCCGCACTCAAAAGGGTTCACGAAGGATTGGGACGGTAGAGGTAGGTTGGTTTTTCTTCCAGGACGGTGGGCTGAGGTTTATTCACCGCGGCGAGGATTGCATCCACTTTGCCGCGCGTTGGAGCGAGGGAGCAGACGGGGTCGGTCGCGGCGGCGTCGCCCGCCAATAGCATCGCCTGGCAGCGGCAGCCGCCAAAGTCCTGGTAGCGGCGGTCGCAGGATTTGCATGGCTCCTGCATCCATTCCTCTCCGCGAAACTTTTGGAATGCCGGGGAGTTCTCCCAGATTTCGCGAAGAGATTTGTCTTTCACATTTTCGAATTGCATTCCTGGAATAACGCCCGCAGCGTGGCAGGGAAGCACCCGGCCATCGGGCGAGACCAACAGCAATTTGCGTCCCCAGCCGCCGACGCAGGGCTTAGGAAATTTTGCGTAATAATCGGGCACCACGAAGACGACGCGCGTTCTGCCTTTCAGGCGTTCTTCTGCTTCTTTGAGTTTCTCGACGCAAAATTCAAGTTGGCGGGGTGTGGGCATGAGAACGTCGCGATTGGCCAGACCCCAGCCGTAATATTGGACGCTGGCAAATTCCACGCAGCCGGGTTTGTGCTCTTCGACAAGCAGGATCATGTCCTCAAGTTCCTGGATGTTCTGGCGGTGGATTACGAAGTTCAGAGTTACGCCGATGCGGTGTTTCTTGAGCCATTCGAGAACGCGCAACTTTTGCGGGTGCGACGTGGTGTTGGAGATTTCGCGGGCGGTCTGCTCGGTGGCTCCCTGAAAACTTAGCTGGAAATGATCGAGGCCGGCTTCGACCAGGGCGGCTAGCTTCGCTTCGTCGAGCGGCAAGCCGCTGGTGATCAGGCTGACGTAGAGGCCGGCGAGGCGGGCGGCGTGAACGAGTTCGACGATGTCCGGGCGTGCGAGCGGTTCGCCGCCGGTGAAATCAACTTGCAGGACGGCGGCTTGGGCGGCTTCTTGAAATACGCGGATCCAGGTTTGCGTGTTGAGTTCGGATTCCCGCTTGGTCATTTCGAGAGGATTCGAGCAATACACACAGTGCAATGGGCAGCGATGGGTTAGTTCAGCAACAAGAGCCAGAGGTGTTGGGATGCGGGTAGCCATCGAGATTTTGTAGTTCAGCCTTTGGGTCAGTGGGCCTCACTACTACTTTACGGCATTGCCCCCGGTGTGGAAGGCCTCACCCCTGAAGGGGTGAGCTACAGCTAAAAATCGATGGCGCGCTGGTCGTGGAGGAGGGCCAGGTAGCCTAGCAGGTCGTCGGTGATGCGCTGGGGCTCGGCTTTGGAATAGAGCGCGTGGAGTTTTTCCGCGATTTGCTGGACAGTGTGATTCCCATCGCAAAGTTGCACGATTTCGAGGCTGGGGCCGTTGAGGCGCAGGGCGCGTTCAGGCATCAGCAAGGTGCGCGGGAGCTGCGATTTTTCGTTGAGCCGCACGCCGGGTGCAAGACGCGGCGTGGCGGTGAGTTCAGGCTTCATTCAGAAGTTTCCTTGGCGGGCTGGAAGGTGCCTGGAGGCGGCCAGCCGGGATTTACGTACGCGAAATAGAGCGCGTCGAGCTGCGCCCACAGGATATCGCACTTGGAGCGCAGTGCGGCGTAAGCGAGTTCCTGCTGTTCGCGGGTGCGGGCGTGTTTCACGCAATAGGCGAGGGCAAATTCGGCGTCTTCGGGGGCCTGGGTGAGGCGGCCCTTGAAATATTCGAGCGCGGGAACGAGCCACGGGTAGTGCTCGCGCATGCGGTCCATGCGCAAGGAGATAAGAGTCTTGCTGAAAAGCTCCGTGAGCGAAGAAGCGACGGCTTCCAGATGGGATGTGCGCGACACGAGCAGTACGTAAGCCTGAACGGCATAACGCGTTGCGGGAAGAATGCCTTCGCCATTGATGGCTTGCTCGCGATGCAAGCCGGTTCCTTCGACGAGCCTGAGCCATTTTTCGATGCCGCCCGGATGTTTGCCATCGCCATCGTGATCGATGATTCGCTTGCGCCAGGCAACGCGAAACGCGGGGTCCTTGCTGCGGGCTAGGATCGCGGCGTCTTTGATAGGTATGTGCGATTGGTAGTAGTAGCGATTGAGCGCCCAGGCCTGGAGTTGCCCGCGGGTCAGCTTACCTTCGTGCATCAGCAGGTGAAACGGATGCTTGTGGTGATAGCGCTCTTCGCCGATGGCGTGGAATCCGGCAACGAATTCCTTCTGGCTGAGAGGCTTATCGTTTTGGCCATTTTTCATAGAGAGATGGTAAGGCCATCGTAGGCGATTTCGAAGCCGGCTTCCAGCACCGCCCGGTGTTCCGGTGAATCCTCGTCGAGGATTGGATTCGTGTTGTTGATGTGGATGAGGATTTTACGGCCCGTGGCGTTGGCGGGAAATTGGGCCAGCAATCCGCCGGCACCGGAGATAGGAAGGTGGCCGATTTCGCGGGCGGTTTTGTTGGTGCGGCCGGTGCGCATCAATTCATCATCGGACCAAAAAGTTCCGTCGATCAACGTGACGTCGGCGGAAGCAGCCACTTTTTGCCACTCGGAGTTGTCGCCGGAAAGGGAAGCCGCCACAAAAAGTTTTTTGCCCTGCTGCTCGAAGAGAAACCCGAGTGTTGCATCTTCAGGGGCGGCGGCGCGAAGGAATTCCTCGCTGGCGTAGTCCGGAAACAGCCCTCCAAGCGAAATGGTGTTGCAGACGAACGTCGGCGATTCGCCGGGACTCGCCGAGAGATGGCACCCGAGGCGACCGCTGTTCGAAAGCACCTGCCATTGAACGGGCGAATCACCTCGCTCGAGAACCCGGAACATGCGATTTTCGGTTTTCAGCAAGCACTGGACCCCAGGCGTGGCGAAGACGAAGAAGCTCTGGAATTCGCGAAGATGGAGCAGGCCCATCACCGCGTCCACATCGGCGGAAGGCAAGAACACGCCGCCGATGGGAGTGTGGCCTGGTGCGTCCGAGTTGGGAGCGAGTTCCGGAGTTGCGAGAATTTGTCCGCGGAGATCCGGTGAAGCGCCGATCAAGAACCAGACATGATTGTCAGGTGAAAATGCGATTTGCGTTTGTGTGCGCGGCTTGGCGTGAATCTTCCCGGTTCGCAGGCCGGAGCAATTGCGGCAGGCGCAATTCCATTGGGGGAAGCCGCCGCCGGCCGCGGAGCCGAGGATTTTGATTTTCACAGAGGGATTCTCCAGGCAACAAGGCGGAAATGTAAACCGGGCTGGAGCTCCAAAGACGTATAGATACAAAACGGCCCGCCTCCGCCGCAAAAGCCGGCGGCTACGGCGGGCCCTACAAACACGATCTTACAATTCCGCGTTGGCGTACGAGCTGACTTCGCAATTCAGGTCGATTTCTTCGTGTTGCGGGGTGACCCATTCCATGTGGAAAGCTCCTTGAGTTCGGATCAACGGATTGAGCTGAACACAGAAAAATTAGCACAGGAAAACGGAGAAGGGAATAGAGATTTAACTCCGGCTGGGGAAAAGGAAACCGGGTCTTCCGCAGCTGAAAAGACGAACATCAGGCGAAAATCATCAAGGCGTACACTCAACTCTTTTGATACTGTTGTTCAAAAAATTCCACACGATTTGCACAAATCCAGCGAATTTCCCTTGACATGTTTACGAATCGGACTAGGATGTGGCGAAGAGTGGTAGAAAGTGGTTCTTAGTAGAGTAAAGTAGGGTGGTCTAGAGGGCTGTGGTGGAATTGGGCAAACCGATTCTCCAACGAAGTGGGAAACGTGAAACTGCGGGGAAACTGTCCAGCGAAGGTGGACGAGAAGGGTCGTCTGAAGATACCCGCCGTGTTTCTCGACGCTTTGAAGGAATTTGGCAACCAGTTTTACATCACCAGCCCAACCGGTGAAACGGCACGAATCTACCCCATGAAGGTATGGGGCGAGATTGAAGACAAGCTGGCGAAGCTGCCGAG
This sequence comes from Candidatus Acidiferrum sp., assembly GCA_035935335.1. Classification (GTDB taxonomy): domain Bacteria; phylum Acidobacteriota; class Terriglobia; order Acidiferrales; family UBA7541; genus Acidiferrum. The sequence goes on along the minus strand of DASYXF010000066.1, from coordinate 24,888 downwards.
CACGCATCCGGTGAAGCGGAAGTTTTTGTTGCGGACCAGCTATTTCGGGCAGGCGGTGGAGATGGATGGGCAGGGGCGGGTGCTGCTGCCGGCGGTTTTGAGGGAAGCGGCGCAGGCGAAGGGCGACGTGGCGGTGCTGGGGGCGTTGGATTACCTGGAAGTGATCAACAACGCGCGGGCTTTGGACCAGATGAAGAGCGAGCCGTACACGGACGAAGACAACAAGATTTTGGGAGATTTGGGAATTTAGATAGGAAGTGGCGAGTGGCGAGTGGCGAGTGGCGAGAGAAAAGAGCAGAGCCACATACGCCGGTGATGTTGGAAGAGGTGCTCGAATGGCTGGGAATAAGGCCGGACGGAATCTACGTAGACGCAACGCTGGGAGCAGGCGGGCATTCGGCAGCCATCGCGGCGCGGTTATCGCCGGGAAAAGGCCGGTTGATCAGCCTGGACCGGGACGCACAGGCGCTGCGGATCGCACAGGAGCGGCTGAAGGAGTTTGGGAGTTTAGTGAGTTTCGTCCACTCTCCGTTCTCGAAGATTGCGGAGGCCGTACACGGGTTGGGGATAGCGAGCGTGGACGGGGTCTTGGCCGACTTGGGAGTTTCGAGCATGCAGCTTGACTGTCCGGAGCGGGGATTTTCGTTCCGCGAGGCAGGGCCGTTGGATATGAGGATGAGCAGCGGGGAAGCGGAAGATGACACGCTGACGGCAGACGAGATTGTGAATCGGTGGTCGGAGAAAGAAGTGGCCGACCTGCTCTTTCAGGAGGCGGAAGAGCACGATTCGAGAAGGATCGCCAGGGCAATCGTGAAAGCGCGGCCAATCCGCGACACGGCGCACCTGGCAACGGTTGTGGCAGGCGCCCGGAAGCAATGGGGAAGGCAGAGACTGCATCCCGCAACAAAAACGTTTCTGGCGCTGCGGATAGCGGTGAATCGAGAGATGGAGGAACTCGGGCAGTTTCTTTTTCGGACCCCTGCCACATTAAATTCAGGCGGCCGATGGGTGATGTTGACATACCACTCGCGGGAAGACCGCCCGGTGAAGCGCGCGTTCCAGGAGGGAGAAAGAGCCGGAACGCTGAGAGTGCTCACCAAGCATGTGATTGTGCCCGGCCCGGAAGAGCAGGAAGCGAACCCGAGATCGCGAAGCGCGAAGCTCCGGTGCGCGGAGAAGGTGTGAGATGGCGACAGCATTTCAATGGCAGGAAGTACCGGGCGGCGACGGACTCCTTCGGGAGCCGAGGGTGGTTCGCGGTCAAGGCGGAGTTCCGCAACGCTTGAAACCGGAGGTAGTCAAGACGGCGCCTCGGCTGCACCGGGGTTTTTCCCTGCGGAAACCGGCGATGGTGGAATTTCACACCGTGAAGCGGATTGATAATTCGCGGCTGGTGCGCCACGTGGAGCCGGTGAAGCTGAAGAATTATTACAAGACGGCGGCGCTTGGCGGGTTCGTAGCCATGTTTTTCATGCTGTACATCTACCAGCACTTTCGCTGCATTGATTTGAGCTTTCAACTGGAAGACCTGAAGGCCAAGCAGACGCAAGCGATGGCGTTGAACGGCCAACTGAAGCTGAAGATCGAAACGTGGCGGAATCCGCACCGGATTGACGCGATTGCGCACCAGTTGGGCTTGCAGCGGCCGGATCCTTCACAAGTGCTTGAGTATTCCAATTTCGACGCTTCCCAGGTCGAAGCCGCGCGCCTGGTGCGGCCGAACCGCGCTCCATAACCTGCCGCGTTGATGGCGAGCGCTGAATTCCACCGAGTTTCGAACCAGTTTTTGAGCTGTCCGGAGCGCGAGCCGAGTCCCAGGAACCATGGAGCAAGAAAAAGTCCACGTCCGATTGCTGATCGTTGTTGGCGTGGCGTTCCTTTGGATGACCGCGGTTTTTGCCCGGGTCGCCTACCTGCAACTCTTCTGTCATTCCGAATATCTGTTGAAGGCCCAGCGCCAGCAGCGGCGCACCATCGAAATCGATCCGAAACGCGGCACGATTTACGACCGGAACAACCGGCCGCTGGCGATGAGCGTGCCGGTTCAATCGGCATTTGCGATTCCCGCGGAAATAAAAGATACGGCCATGGCCGCCCGGTTGCTCTCCGGGATCCTGAGAATTCCTGCAGAAAGCCTGCGCGAAAAGCTGGAATCGGGGAGCACGTTCGTTTGGGTCAAGCGCAAGATGGCGCAGGAGGAAGAGGAAGCGGTCCGTTCGCTGAACCTGAAGGGGATTTATTTTCAGGAAGAGAACAAGCGGTATTACCCGAAGCTGGACATGGCGGCGCATGTTCTGGGCTTTGTGGACGTAGACGAGCACGGGCTGGGCGGGATCGAGTACGAGTACGACAAGCAGATTCGCGGCATGGGCGAAAAGATCGTGGTGATGACCGATGCGCGGCGGCAGATCTTTGACGGCACCGAAACGCACCAGGATCCCGGCGAAAGCGTGGTGCTGACGCTGGATGAAAAGATTCAGTACATCGCGGAGCGCGAGCTCGCGGCGGTGATCCAGAAAGTGCATGCGCCGGCAGGCAGCGTGATTGTGCAGGATCCCAACACGGGAGCGATTCTGGCGCTGGCGAACTGGCCGAAGTACAACCCGAATTCGGCTACCTCCGTGCCGACGGAAGCGCGGATGGATCGGGCGGTCAGCGCGATTTACGAGCCAGGATCGACGTTCAAGCTGATTACACTGGCGGCTGCGTTTGACCAAAACCTGATTCGTCCGGAAGAGGTTTTCAACTGCGAGAACGGTTCGATTGTCGTGGCAGGGCACCGGATTCACGATCACAAGAAATATGGCGACCTTACGGTTGCCGAGATTCTGGCGAATTCGAGTGATGTGGGCGCGATCAAGATTGCGCTGAAATTAGGCCCGCCGAGATTCAACGAGTATATCCACGCGTTTGGATTCGGTTCGCCTTCGGGTGTGGACTTGCCGGGAGAAAGCCGGGGATTGGTGCAGCGGTTGGATCACTGGGGCTCGTTTTCGATCGGCTCGATTTCGATGGGGCAGGAAGTGGGCGTGACGCCGCTGCAGATGATCAACGCGGTTTCCGCGGTGGCGAACGGCGGGCTGCTGTACAAGCCGCGCGTTGTCGAAGAGATGCGCCGCGGGGATCGTGTTTTGCCGTTGGAAGGGCCTTCGGCGCCGGCGGGGCCAAAGCGTGTGATTCGGCCAGAGACGGCCGCGATTATGCGGCGATTGATGGAAGGCGTGATTTTGAACGGCACTGGAAAATCCGCGCGGCTGGATGGGTGGACAGCGGGCGGAAAAACCGGAACAGCGCAGAAGATCGATCCGGCAACCGGACGGTATTCGCGAACAAAAGTGATCGCGTCTTTTACAGGATTTGCTCCGATTAACAATCCGGCGGTGACGATTCTGGTTTCGATTGATTCGCCGGAAGGGTGGCCGCACGATGGAGCTTCGGTGTCGGCGCCGGTGTTCAAGCGCATTGCGGAGCAGGTATTGCCGTATCTGGATGTGCCGCGCGACGTGCCGCTGAATCCACGGCTGGTGCAGACGGGGTATCGCCAGAATCGAGAAAGCGATGCTATGGCGATGGAAGACGACACGCCGATGGATTTGTACGCGTCCCCGGAGATGACGGAACAGGCCACGAAAGGGCCGGAGCCAGCTCCTGTTCAAGCGCCGCCACCGAATGTGACTGTGACGATGGATGAGGGCGGCGATATTCAGGTGCCGGATTTCAAGGGCAAGACGATGCGGGAAGTGGCGGATGCTTGCATGCGTTTGGGATTGAACCCGGTTCTGGTTGGCAGCAGCCTTGCACTTCAACAATCGCCGGCGGCGGGCAGCAAGGTACGCCGGGGAGCGAAGATTCGAGTGGAATTCGGGACGCCGCCCGTTCACGCGGGCAAGGTGCACTGAGAAAAGGGTTTACCGGGAGCCCATGAGCAAAGGATTGGGGATTACGGCGGAAGAAGAACGGATTGCTGGCAGACGCAGAGAGGACGCAGAAAGACAAACTGTGGCTGAACAGAGACACTCCATGGGCGCGAGCCTGAGGTCCTTATTGGAGGGGGTGGATCTGCGTTCGAAGGGTGCTCCGAGCGAGATTGAGATTAAACAGGTAACGCACGATTCGCGAAAAGTGCAACCGGGCGCGCTGTTTGTGGCGATCAGCGGGGCGGCCACGGATGGAGCGCTGTTTGCGCGCGATGCGGTTTCGCACGGAGCGGTCGCGGTGGTGAGTGAAGTTGCTGCACCGGCGGATTGGCCCGCGGAAGCGGCCTGGGTGCAGGTGGCGGAAGCGCGGAAGGCGCTGGCGATTACGGCGGCGAATTTTTTTGGACGTCCCGCGACGGCGTTGAAATTGACCGCCGTGACCGGGACGAACGGCAAGACCACCACAACGTCACTGATCGATTCGATTTTGCGGGCTTCGGGGGCAAAGACCGGCTTGTTCGGCACGATCAGCTATCACACACCGAGGGGCGAATACCCTGCGCCGAACACCACGCCGGAATCCGTGGACCTGCAGAATTTCTTCGCGGAGATTCGTGACGCCGGCGGAACGTACGCCACTTTGGAGGCGAGTTCGCACGCGCTGGCGATGGAGCGGCTTTGGGGATGCCATTTTGCGGCGGCGGTGTTCACCAATCTGACGCGCGACCACATCGATTTCCACAAGAATTTCGAGAACTATTTCGCGGCGAAGCGGCGACTGTTTGAAGGAACCGGGGCGGGCGCGCCGGATTTTTCGATCATCAATACCGACGACGAGTGGGGCAAGAAACTCGTTGGCATGGGAAAAACGACGCTGACGTACGGATTGCAAAACGGATCCGACCTGAAAGCCAAGAAGTTTCAACTCAGCTTCGATGGATTGAATTTCGCCGCGCAAACGCCGAACGGGCCGATTCAAGTGAAATCGGCACTTGTGGGGCGCATTAATGTGTACAACATTCTGGCGGCGATTGGCGCGGGCATAGGGCTCGGCATTTCGAATGACATTATTGAAACTGGAATCCGGAATCTTCACGCCGTGGCGGGAAGATTTCAGCGCATTGATGAGGGCCAGCCCTTCCTTGTGGTGGTGGATTACGCGCACACCGACGATGCGCTGCAGAATCTGATTCGAACCGCGCGCGAACTGATTACCAAGGGGCGCATCATTACGCTCTTTGGCTGCGGCGGATCGCGCGACCGTACCAAGCGGCCGATCATGGGAGAAACCTCCGGCAGATTGAGCGACCTTACGATTTTGACGAGCGACAATCCGAGGCAGGAAGATCCGCTGAAAATCATCAGCGACGTTGTGGTGGGGATGCAGAAGTCCGGCGGGAAATATTTGATCGAGCCGGACCGCGCGAAGGCCATTTCACTGGCGATCGAGGAAGCCCGGGCGGGGGATATAGTCTTGCTTGCCGGCAAGGGCCACGAGAACTATCAGATTTTTGCAGATCACACGATTCATTTTGACGATCGCGAAGTGGCACGAAAGGCGATGGGCGATCGGGGATACACCGGAGGCTGAGATTCGAAACTCGAAATTCGAAAACCGGAACTCGAGATTGGGAAAGGATCGGTAAGTGGTTGTTGGTTGAGGGATTTTTGAGGCGGCCGCCTTCGCCGCATAAGGCGCGGCTACGGCGGGCTAGAGGAGGGTCACTCTGAGAACACGGCAAGAAGTGCGGTGTGGAAGAAGTGAACGCTTCGCAGGAACCCTGGGGAAAGCCAACCTATTGAGGCAACTATGCGGTGGACGCTTAAACAAGTGGCTGACGCGGTGGCAGGCAAGCCGGGACATGGGGTGGATGCCGTGGCCCGGGTGGCCGGTGTCTCGATTGATTCTCGCACGATACGTCGGGGAGAGCTGTTCATCGCGATACATGGTCCGCGCAACGACGGACACGACTACGTTGCCGACGTCGTGGAAAGCGGAGCGCTGGCGGCAGTGGTGGCGGGCCCGGTGGTCTCGCGCTACCCGGGCTGGATCCAGGACCGCTGCATCACCGTGCCCGACACGCTTGCCGCGCTACACGAACTGGCACGAGCGGTGCGCAAGGACTGGGGCAAGAAAATTTGCGGGATCACCGGGTCGGTCGGAAAGACCACTACGAAGGAAATCCTGGCGGCACTGCTGGGTGCGAAGCTCCGGGTCCTGAAAACCGAAGGAAATTTTAATAACGAGTACGGGCTGCCGCTAACGATTTTCCGGCTGGAACCTGAGGACGACGCGGCGGTGCTGGAGATGGGAATGTCGTTTCCCGGAGAGTTGAAGCGGCTGGCGGCGATTGCGCGGCCGGATGTGGCGATACTGACGCGGGTGGCGCCGGCGCACCTGATGAATTTTTCTTCGGTGGAGGAGATCGCGCTGGCAAAACGCGAACTGGTGGAAGGGTTGAACGGGCCGAATTCGCTGGCGGTGCTGAATTCGGATGACTTGAGAGTTGCGGCGATGGCCAAGGTGGCTCCGGGCCGGGTGATTTTTTACGGGGTGGATACTCCGGCGGAGTTTCGCGCGGAAGGGATTGAAGACCGGGGAGCGCTGGGCTCGGCGTTTACGCTGGTTCACAAGGGCCAACGAACGCGTTTGGAGATGTCGCTTCCGGGGCGGCACGTTGTTTGGAATGCGCTTGGGGCGATTGCCGCGGCAAGCGAATGGGGCATTGGCGTGGAGGAGGCGCGGCGGGTTCTGCCGAATCTGCGGACGCCTTCGATGCGCGGGGAGCTGATCCGGTTTACGAATGGATTTGCGTTGATTAACGATGCGTACAATTCGAGCCCCGCGGCCCTGCAGGCAATGTGTAGCTTGCTGGCGGCTACGCCGGGATTTCAGCGGCGGATTCTGGCGGCGGGGGAAATGCGGGAACTGGGGCCGGGGTCGGCGCAATTGCATCGCGAGGGCGGAGAGTTTGCGGGCCGAACGGGGAAGATTGATTTTGTGGTTGGAGTGCAGGGAGACGCTTTGCAGATTGTGGAAGGAGCGGTTTCCGGCGGCGTGTCGCGAGATCACACAAAATTCTTTGCGACGCCGGAAAACGCGGCGGAATTTCTGGCGAGCTTTGTGAAACCGGGAGATTTGCTGCTGGTGAAAGGATCGCGCAGCGTGAAGATGGAACGCATCGTGGAGGCCCTGCTCGGCCGGTTTGCGCCGGTGGATGCGGGCCGGAAGCCGGAGGCGGGGCACTAGGATGCTGTACTACCTCCTCTACCACGTGCTGCAGAAATATTTCAGCCCGCTGAACGTGTTCCGTTACATCACGGTGCGCACGGCGTATGCGAGCTTGACGGCGATGTTTCTGGCGCTGGTGTTCGGGCCGTGGCTGATCCGCAAGCTACGCGAACTGCAGATCGGGCAGTACATCCGCGAAGAGGGGCCGCAGGAGCACAAGAAAAAAGCGGGGACGCCGACGATGGGCGGCGTGCTGATCGTGCTTTCGACTGCCGTGCCGGTGCTGTTGTGGGCGGATTTGTCGAATCCTTTTATTTTGATGTCGTTGTTTGCGCTGATTGCGTTTGCGGTAATCGGATTCATCGACGATTACGCGAAAGTGGCCAAGCGGCGGAACCTGGGGTTGACGGGAAAGAAAAAACTGGCTTTGCAGTTCAGTGTCAGTTTTGCCGTGGGCGTCACGCTGCTGATGCTCTCGACGCACAGTCAGTATTCCACACAGTTGATCGTGCCGTTCTTGAAGCGCTTTCGGCCGGACCTGGTCTTTCATTCATTGCAGCACTCGGGAACGTTTTGGCCGCTGGCGTTTTTGCCATTCCTGGCATTCATCATGCTGGTGATCACCGGGAGTTCGAACGCCGTGAACCTGACGGATGGGTTGGATGGCTTGGCGATCGGCTGCACGGTGATTGCGGCGGGGGCGATGACGATTTTGACTTACGTCAGCAGCAACTTCCGCTGGGCGACGTATCTGGAAATTCAGTACATCCCGCGCGTCGGGGAATTGACGGTGTTTTGCGGGGCGCTGGTGGGCGCGTCGCTTGGGTTCCTCTGGTACAACGCGCATCCGGCGGAAGTGTTCATGGGCGACGTGGGGTCGCTGGCGCTTGGCGGCACGCTGGGAACGATTGCGGTGATCATCAAGCAGGAAGTGCTGCTGGTGTTTGTCGGTGGGGTGTTCGTGCTGGAAGCGCTCTCCGTGATTCTGCAGGTGGGGTCGTTCAAGCTGCGTGGAAAACGCATTTTCCGCATGGCGCCGATTCACCACCACTTCGAACTGCTGGGATGGAGCGAAAGCAAGGTGATTGTGCGGTTCTGGATTGCGGCGCTGGTGTTTGCGTTGTTCGCGCTGACGACTTTGAAGTTGCGGTGAAGAAGGAAGAGAAGATTTCACCACAGAGGTAACAGAGGAGAACAGAGGGAGCGGAGAGCGGTGGGTGGTGAAGATTGGTTACAAAGGCGGGGCCACCTGAAGGTGGCCGCTACGGGAAGTGCGGATGCCGGGATCGATGGAGTTGCGGAGGAAGCGGGTGCTGGTCGTGGGACTGGCGAGAACCGGCGTGGCTACAGCGTTATTTTGCTCGGGGCACAACGCGATTGTATCCGCCACGGAGACGCGCGCGGAAAGCGAATTGGGGGACGCGCCGGTAAAGTTGCGGGCGGCGGGTGTCAGCCTGGAGCTTGGCGGGCATACCGAAAAGACGTTTCTCGCACAAGATTTGATTATTCCCAGCCCCGGAGTTCCGGCGGACGATCCGTTTTTGCTGCTGGCAATGTCTAAAGGCATCACCGTCTGGAGCGAAATTGAACTGGCGTACCGGTTTCTGGAGGGGAAGCTGATCGGAATCACCGGATCGAACGGGAAAACCACGACGACGACTCTGGTTCATCACATCCTGAAAGCCGGGTCGATGAGTGCTTATCTCGCCGGCAATGTAGGAACGCCGCTGATTTCGGAAGTGGAAAAAATGGATGCGGGGTCGGTGGCGGTGGCGGAATTGAGCAGTTTTCAACTGGAGCTGATCGACAAATTCCGGCCGAACATCGGGGCGCTGCTGAATCTGACGCCGGATCACCTGGACCGGCACAAAACGATGGAAGCATACGCAGCGGCGAAAGCGCGAATTTTTGCGAATCAGACCGAGTTGGATGCGGCGATATTGAATGCGGATGACGCCGCTTCGGCGAAATACGCGCCGAAGAAACCGCAGGTGTTCTGGTTCAGCCGGAAGAAAGCGGTTGCGCAAGGCGCGTGCTTGCAGGGTGACGAAATTGTGGTGGCGCACCACGGGAAGACGGAGCCGGTGATGAAGACCGGGGAGATTCCGCTGGCAGGGGCTCACAACGTGGAAAATGTCCTGGCGGCAGTGATTATTGCGCGGCTGGCGGGTGTCGACTCGGCGACGATTGCGGAGGCGGTGAAGAGCTTCGCGGGTGTGGAGCACCGGCTGGAGTTTGTGGCGGACATTCGGGGCGTGCGCTATTACAACGATTCGAAAGCGACGAACGTGGACGCGACACTGAAGGCGTTGGATGCGTTTCCCGGGAGAATCCTGGTGATTCTGGGCGGCAAAGACAAGGGGAGCGACTACACGGTGCTGCAGAAGCCGCTGAGGGAGAGAGCGATTCTTGCGCTGCTGATTGGGGCGGCGGCGGACAAGATTGAAAAGCAGATTGCGGGGAGCGTAGCAATCGAGAGAGCGGGAACGCTGGAGCGGGCGGTGGAGGCCGCGACGCTCGCGGCGCGAGCGGGCGACGTGGTGCTGCTGGCGCCGGCGTGCGCGAGCTTTGACCAGTTTGAAAATTACGAGCAGCGGGGGCGGGTGTTCAAGGAACTGGTGGGGGCGCTGGATAAGCGAGCCGCGCAGTAAGGCGTAGCGGTTGCAGGAAGAGCACAGGCAGGAATGCCTGTGCCACAAGAGGAAAGAGGCGAGATGGCTAGGCGTTCGGAGACGGACCGGTGGTTGTTTGGGGTGACGCTGGCGCTGTGCCTGCTTGGGGCGGTGATGATTTTTAGCGCGTCGGCGGTGACCGCGCAGCAGATGTACGGACACTCATATGTGTTTGTGCTGCGCCAGGTGGTGTGGCTCCTGGTGGGTCTGGCGGGGATGTTCGGGCTGATGAAGTTGGACTATCACCGCTTGCGCGAGCCCGCTGTCGTGTATACAGCGCTGTGCGTTGTCGCGGTTTTGCTGGTCGGAACATTTTTTCTGGACAAGTCGCACGCGACGCATCGATGGATCAAGGCCGGCCCCGTCAATCTGCAGCCATCGGAAATGACCAAGCTGGTGGTGATCCTGTATCTGGCGTGGTTTCTGGACATGAAGCGGCGTGTGGCAACGCGGATGGAATTCAACAAAGAGGATCTGCTGCAGACGATTCTGCCTGCCGTGGGGCCGCTGCTGGTGTGCATCGGATTGATTGTGATGCAACCGGACCTGGGGACATCGGTGGACATTTTGCTGATCATGACGGCGATCCTGTTTGTTGCGGGGCTTTCGTGGAAGTGGCTGGCGGTTGGAGCGGCGGCGGCGCTGCCGGTGTTGATCGCGTTGATCGCATTTGTTTCTTACCGGTCTGCGCGCATCACCTCGTTTCTCCATCCGGATTCCGATCCGCAGGGGGCGGGTTTTCAGCTGATGCAGTCGTTGATCGCTGTAGGTTCCGGAGGATTCAACGGGGTTGGCTTGATGGAGAGCAAGCAAAAGCTGTTTTATTTGCCGGAAGCGCACACGGACTTTATTTACGCGGTAATTTGCGAGGAGCTGGGATTTCTGGGCGCGGTGTTTGTGATTGCGCTGTTCGCGGTTTATGGGTGGCGGGGGATTCGGGCGGCGTTCAATGCGCCGGACCGTTTTGGAAGAATGCTGGCACTGGGCGTGACGGCGATGGTGATTTTTCAGTCGCTGATTAATTTTGCGGTGGTGCTGGGGATGATGCCTACAAAAGGGATTCCGCTGCCGTTTGTGAGCTACGGAGGATCGAGTTTGCTGGTGATGCTGCTGGCCACCGGCGTGCTTTTGAACATTTCGCAGCAGGCGGGGTTCGAAAATAGAAGGTAGAAAATTGAAAATGGGAAGATTGTGTGCGGGGAGATGAACGAGTGATTTTGCTGGTGGCTGAGGCGCACAGGCAGGAATGCCTGTGCCACGGGGACAGGCGGTGAAGTTGTTGATTGCAGGCGGCGGAACCGGCGGGCATGTGTTTCCGGCGATGGCGATTGCGCGGGAGTGGTTGGCGAGAGGAGCGGACAGGGAAGTGGTGCTGGTGGGAACACAACGCGGGATCGAAATGAAGCTGGTGCCGCAAGCGGGGCTGCCGTTGGAGACGATTCGAGTCGCAGGGCTGAAAGGCAAGGGCGGAACGACGCTGGTGAAGAATTTGATGATGCTGGGATCGGGATTGGCGGATTCGTTTGGCGTGCTGAAACGGCACAAGCCGGCTGTGGCGTTTGGCGTGGGAGGTTACGCTGCCGGGCCGATGTTGCTGGCTAGTTGGCTGCGAGGAATTCCGAACGTGATATTTGAGCCCAATGCGGAGCCGGGCTTCACCAACCGGGTGGTTGCACGCTTTGCGAAACGGATTGCAACGGGCTACGAAGTTACCGCGAAAGCCTGGGGAGAAAAAGCAAAGCTGACAGGATGTCCCGTACGGCCGGAATTTTTTGCGATTGAGCCGCGCAAGCCGGAAAAACCGATGCATTTGCTGATTACCGGTGGAAGCCAGGGCGCGTTGCCGGTGAATCGCGCGTTTGTGGACACGATGGATTTGCTGGCCGCGCGGAAGAATGAAATGCAGATTGTGCACCAGACCGGTGAACGCGATTATAATGCCGTAAGGACCGCGTACGCGCGGCGCGAAATTCTTGCGGAGGTGGTTCCTTTCCTGGCGAACATGGCGGAACGCTTCGCCTGGGCCGACCTGCTGGTTTGCCGGGCCGGAGCGATCACTGCCGCGGAGGTAGCCGCGGCGGGCCGGGCGGCGATTTTCATCCCGTTCGGGCGCGCCACGGACAGCCACCAGTTGCGCAACGCTCAGGCGATGGGGAATGCGCAAGCGGGGCGGCTGATTACGGAAACGGAACTGACCGGAGAACGATTGGCGCGCGAGATTTTCTCCCTCCTCGACCAGCCCCGGGAGATCGAAAGGCTTTCCAAGAACGCGCGGAGCCTTGCCTACCCGCATGCGGCGGGGGACATTGTGAATTTGATTGAGAGCGTGGTGGGAAAGAAAGAGAAGAATTCGCCACAGAGGTAGCAGAGGAGAGCAGAGAGAGCGGAGGCTGGGAAATAGAAAAGAGAAAATGGGAGGAGCTGGTTGTGTTGTGAGGAACTGAATGAGCGATTTTGCTGGTGGTTTGGTGCACGGGCAGGAATGCCTGTGCCACGGGCGGCGGAGTTAAGAGGAAAGATGATGGTTTCATTTCGCAATTTTCAGCGCATCCACCTGGTGGGTATCGGCGGAATCGGGATGAGCGGCATCGCGGAGGTGCTGCTGACGCTGGGGTATTCGGTTTCGGGGTCCGACCTGAAGCCTTCGACGATCACGGAGCGCCTGGAGAATTTGGGCGCGACGATTTATGAGGGGCATCAGGCCGCGAATGTGGAAGGCGCACACGTGGTAGTGATCTCTTCGGCGGTAAAGGCCGAAAATCCGGAAGTGGTGGAAGCGCATAAGCGCAAGATTCCGGTGATCCCCCGCGCGGAGATGCTGGCGGAATTGATGCGCCTGAAGTACGGGATCGCGGTTGCCGGAGCGCACGGGAAGACGACAACGACTTCGATGGTGGCGTCGATTCTGGCGGCGGCGCATCTGGATCCGACGTTTGTCGTCGGCGGCAAAGTGAATCAGGCGGGAACGACGGCGCGCGTGGGCCGCGGGGAATATTTTGTGGTGGAGGCGGACGAGAGCGACCGCAGCTTTCTGATGTTCGCGCCGGTGGTTGCCGTGGTCACGACAATTGATCGTGAGCATCTCGACCAGTATTCCTCGCTCGAAGACATTCAGGACGCGTTTCTTCAGTTTGTGAACAGGGTGCCTTTTTATGGTGCGGCGGTTTTGTGCCTCGACGAGCCAAATGTGCAGGCAATTATTCCGGAAGTGAAGCGGCCGATCATTACGTATGGGACTTCGCCGCAGGCCGACCTGGTGATCAGCGACGTGGAGATGCGTGGGCTGGGCGCAGAATTCCGCCTGACGTATAAAGGCGAAGACTTGGGCAAGTTTTTGCTGCCGCACCCGCCGGGAATTCACAACGTCCGGAATGCCGCAGCCGCAGCGGCCGTGGCGCTCTATTTGAATGTGGCCAGCGATTTGATCCGAGAGGGACTCGCGAAATTCGCGGGCGTGGGGAGACGTTTCGATATCAAAGGCGTGGTGAACGACATCACCGTGGTGGACGATTACGGGCATCATCCGGCGGAAATTCGCGCGACGCTGAAAGCTGCGCGAGGCTGCCAGTTCAACCGGGTGCTGGCGCTCTTTCAGCCACACCGTTACACGCGAACGCAACACTTGTGGGATGAATTCGCGCGAGCCTTCAACGACGCCGATATCCTGGCGCTGATGGATATTTACCCGGCGGGAGAAGCGCCGGTCGCCGGCATCACGAGCGAAGCACTCGCTACCGGCATTCGCGAGGCGGGTCACAAAAGCGTGCAGTATTTCCGCTCGATGCAGGATGCGATCGAGTTTCTGCTGCGGGAAGCGCGCCCGGGCGACGCGATCATGACGATCGGCGCGGGGAACGTCAGCCGAGCGAGCAACGAGCTGATGGTGCTGCTCGGAACGGAGTTGCGCGTGGAGGACCGGATTCGAAATGCGGATTGAGGATCCCAAAATCCTGGCGGCGCTTCCGGAGCTGGGGACGGAGCTCCGGCGCGGAGTGTCGCTGGCCGAACTGACTTCTCTGGGAATCGGCGGGACCACGGATTTACTGCGGATTCAGCGGCACGAGGCCATCCCTGGCTTACGGAAACTCCTCGACGAGCACAAAGTGCCGCACAAATTCCTGGGGGGCGGCTCGAATCTGCTCGTGGTGGACGGGGAATTGCCGTTCGTGGTGCTGCAATTGGTGAAGGGTGAGCCGGAAATCTCATTGGACGGAAATATGGCCAGCGTTGACGCCGCTGCGGACCTCGGTCGCACCGTCACATTTTGCGCGAAAAACAATCTGGGCGGCATGGAAGGGCTGATCGGCGTGCCCGGAACCGTGGGCGGAGCATTGCGCATGAATGCCGGCGCCTATGGCACGCAGATTGGGTCCTACGTGCGCGAGGTGAAGGTTTACCGGGCGGCGGAACGTAAAATCGAAACTCTTCGTGGCGAACAAATTTCCTTCGAATACCGACACACTTCTTTTGCGCCCGATGATATGATGCTGGCAGTGAAGCTGGAACTTCCCTCCAAACCGTACCCTGAAATTCTCCAAGGTATTCGCATCTGCAACGAAAAGCGGCGTGCAAGCCAGCCTCTCGGGCAAAAGAGCGCGGGCTGCATCTTCAAGAATCCGCCGGGGGGTTCCGCCGGGCGAATGATTGACGAGCTTGGACTGAAAGGTTTTTCGCATGGCGACGCGCGGGTCAGCGAGCGCCACGCGAATTTCTTCGTGAATGCGGGGCAAGCTTCGGCGGCGGACATGCTGGCGCTGATCGCGGACGTGCGCGAACGCGTGCAGCAGGCCTACGGGGTGACCCTGGAAAACGAGGTGGTGGTTTGGAACGCGTAAAACCCATCCAACGCAACGCCTCCGCGGCGGCGGCGGAGCAAGAGTCCTACCGGCCGGACCTGGTCACCGACGAAGAGCCGAAGTATCTGCGCCGGCAGAAACCGGTGGAGATTCGGCGGAAGAAACTGGGCGGAAAGACGTGGCCGTTTTATCGCCGGGTGTTTGTGTGGTCGGTGACGGGCGCGGCGCTGATCACAGTTGGATATTTTGGGGCGCGGTTCGCGCTCTATTCGCCGCAGATGCTGCTGGTGAAACCGGATCAGATTGCTGTTAGCGGCAATCACATCGTGGCGCCGGAAGAGATACAAAAGCTGTTTGTGCACGACCGGAACCGCAGCGTATTGAGGATTCCGCTGGAAGCGCGGCGCGCGCAGATTCAGGAAATTCCGTGGGTGGAAGAAGCCAGCGTGCAGCGCATCCTGCCGAACCGGTTGCGAGTGGAAATCACGGAACGGACGCCAGTGGCGTTTTTCCGCAATGGCAGCGAACTTGCCCTTATTGATGCGTATGGCGTGCTGCTGGAGCGGCCGGAAGGCGAGGACTTTCACTTTCCCATTGTCACCGGCATGTCCGAAAACCTGGGGCGGGAAGAACGCGCGAAACGCATGCAGGTGTACCAGGAGTTCATGAGAGACATTGACCTGGTGAAACCCGGTTCGTCCGAGCGTGTCAGCGAAGCCGACCTCGGGAACCCGCGCGACTTTTGCGCCGTGCTGACGGGATTCGGCGCGGATGGAAGCGCGCCCGCCATCACCGTGCATTTCGGCCAGAGCGACTTCACCGGCAAGTACCGCACGCTGGTGGATAACTTCACGCAGTGGCAGGCGAACGCCGGGCCGGTGCGCGCAATCGATCTTCGTTATTCGAGGCAGGTGGTGGTGAACCCCGACACCAGCGCACCTGTGGCAAAAGCAAAGTAGGCAGCGCAGGCTTCAGCCTGCGTGGAACGGTTAGGCGGTCAGGAGTCACAGGCTGAAGCCTGTGCTACTGGCTGCGGGAGAGCGTCTTGGCAAAGAAAGACAAATATCTGGTGGGGCTGGATATCGGCAGCACAAAGACGTGCGCGTTGCTGGCGGAAATCGAAAATGAGCAGTTGCGTTTTCTGGCGCTGGGCGCGGCGGAATCGAAGGGGCTGCGCAAGGGATTGATCGTCAATCTGGATTCGACGGTGAGCTCCATCCGGCGAGCCGTGGAGGAAGCGGAAGGCGTGGCCAATGTGCCGGTGGAATCGGCGGTGATTGGCGTGGCGGGCAGCCACGTGCGCGGCGTCAATAGCCGTGGCGGGATTGCGCTGGGCAACCGGGCGCGGGACGTGGAACGCGACGACGTTCGCCGGGCCATCGATGCGGCGCGAAACATCGCCATGCCGGAAGACCGCGAAGTTCTGCACGTGCTACCGCACGAATTTCTGGTGGATGCGCAGGACGGGATACGCGATCCCATCGGAATGATCGGGCAGCGACTGGAAGCAAATGTTCATGTGGTCACCTCGTCGGTGGCCGCGACGCAGAATCTGATTACGGCCGCGAACAAGGCAGGTCTGCTGATCAACGATACGGTGCTGGAGCCGCTGGCTTCCGCAGAAGCGTGCCTGACACCTGATGAAAAAGAGATGGGCTGCTGCATCCTGGACATCGGAGGCGGGACCACGGACCTGGCGATTTTTGGCGGCGGCGTGGTGCGACATACCGGAACCGTCGCCATAGGCGGCGACCACTTTACGAATGATCTGGCGGTCGGCCTGCGCACCCCGATTCCCGAGGCGGAACGGATCAAGCATCGCCATGGATGCGCCTGGGGTGAAGTTTTGCACAATGATGGCGCGATCGAGATTGCCAGCGTGGGCGATCGCCCGCCACGCACCATTTTTGCCCGCAACCTGACCGAAATTATCGAGCCGCGGGCGCAAGAGTTGCTGGCCATGATTCGCGACGACCTGCGGCGCGCCGGAATGGAACGTCAGATTCAAGCCGGTTTCGTATTGACGGGCGGCGGTGCGCTCTTGAACGGCTTGGGTGAGCTTGCGGAGCATGTTTTCCAGTTGCCGGTGCGACTTGGCGAGCCACGTGGAATTCTGGATATGCCGGAATCGGTGGCGAGACCTGATTATGCGACGGTGGTGGGACTGGTGCTGCATGCGGCGAAGACGCGGCGCAGCAACTCGCAGAAGGGCAACACGCTGGTTTCCAAGCTGAAGGCGATGTTTGCCGGGGCGTGAGCCCGACGGGACCAAACGGGATTAGAAGGCGCTAACGGCAAGAAGGTAGAAGAAGTGCAGGAATAAACAGACGGATTGGCTGGCTTGGAAGGATCAGGGCGACCTGAAGGTCGCCGCTACGGGATGTTTTCCACAGGCCTCGAAAAGTCAGTGTGGAATCAGGGGAATGCGAGTTCTATAAAGGATTTGAACCAGCCGGACAGGGGGAGAGGCATGACAGCGAAAGACGCAGGTATCCGGATGAGCTTCAGCGAGGAATTGCAGCCCGCGAAGATCAAGGTGATTGGTGTGGGCGGTGGCGGCTGCAATGCGGTGAATCGCATGATCCGCGCCAAGGTCGAAGGCGTGGAATTCATCACGGCCAACACGGACCTGCAGGCGTTGAAGATGTCGCAGGCTCCCGTGAAGCTGCAGTTGGGCGCGAAGCTGACGAAAGGATTGGGCGCGGGCGCGAATCCTGAGATTGGCCGCAAGGCGGCGCTCGAAGATACGGACAAAATTATTGAAGCGCTTGAAGGCGCGGACATGATTTTCATCACGTCCGGCCTCGGCGGAGGGACGGGCAGCGGCGCAGCGCCCGTAGTGGCTTCGCTGGCGAGTGAGTTGGGCGCGTTGAGCGTGGCGGTGGTGACGAAGCCCTTTGCGTTCGAAGGCAAGCGACGGATGCTGCAAGCGGAACAGGCGCTGCAGGATTTGATCGGCGTAGTGGATACCGTCATTGTGATTCCCAACGAGCGGCTGATGGAAACCGTGGAGCGCGGCACCAGCTTTTTCGATGCGTTTCGGATTGCCGACGACATTTTGCGCCAGGCGGTGCAGGGCATTTCAGACATCATCACCGTGCCTGGGATCATCAATCGCGACTTTGCCGACGTGAAGGCCATCATGCACGGGCAGGGTTATGCGGTGATGGGCACGGCCGTGGCTACCGGCGCCAGCCGCGCGGTGGATGCGGCGAATCGCGCGATTGCCAGCCCGTTGCTGGAAGACAATTCGATTCAGGGCGCGCAGGGCATCCTGATCAACATTTGCGGCAGCTCTTCGCTTTCACTGCATGAGGTGCATGAGGCTTCGAGCGTGATCCAGAAAGCGGCGCACGAAAACGCGAACATTATTTTTGGCGCGGTGATGGACGACAACATGAAGGACGCGGTGAAAATCACCGTGATCGCGGCGGGCTTCAAGGAAGCAGGGAAGAAGCAGGCGCAGTCGAAACAGTCGATCCTGCCGAAAACCTGGAAGGCCGGGCGGGAAGTTCCACAGCAGCAGGAATTGCCGCAGGCGCCGCCAAGCGTGGTGCACCAGGTGGCGCAGAATGTGCGCGAAGTGTCGTCCGAAGTGCCGAAGGACGATCTGGATGTGCCGACGTTTCTACGGCGGCAGGCGCAGAAGGCCTGAAGCGGGAAGAAAATCTGACCTTTCGAAGGGCACGCTACCGCGTGCCCTTTTTTTGTCGGGCAACGTGGTGTAGCGCCGGCATCTTGCCGGCACGCCTGCCGCCAGGATGGCGGCGCTACCCTAAAAGCGTCGCGACACATTTTTTAATTGCGGATTCAAATGCTGCAATGTCCGGGCTGGAGTAGGGAATTACTTCACCGAGGCCTGTGTGCAACTCACGGGCGCCGGTGGCGCGGGCCACTTGCGCGATATTGCCCGGATGAAGTCCGCCGCCGGGGAGAATTGTGATGCGGCCTGCGGCTTGATGGATTAGCGATCGAAGGATTGCAGCCCCAGTTTGGGCGTCAGCCGCGCCGCCCGAAGTAAGTATGCGGTGCGCGCTGGTGAGTATGACGTTTTCCAGCGCCTCAGCGATGTCCGGTACGTGATCAAAAGCGCGATGAAAGGTTACCTGCATAGGCGAAGCGAGAGCGACGAGTTCCCTGATGCGCGGAACGTCCACCCGGCCGTCGGAGAGCAGCACGCCCGTCACAACACCCTGGATGTTTTCCGCTGCGATCGTATTGATTGAGGACTTCATCTGCGCAAATTCTGCCGCTGAGTAACCGAAATCACCCGGGCGGGGGCGCAGCATTACGTGCATCGGAATCCTTACCGCCGCGCGCACCCGGCGAATCAATTCGATCCCGGGAGTCAGACCACCCACATCCAGATTGGCGCACAATTCCAGGCGGTGCGCGCCAGCGCGCTCCGCGGCGATGGCGCGTTCCAGAGAATCCACCGCAACTTCCAACAGAAAATCAGCAGGCATAGTTTCCGGCAGAGGCGCGCCGAGGCAGAAAGGAGCGGCATCTGCCGGCGCGCAATGCATCATCTTACGGGAGACAGGGTGGAAAGGTCTTGAAAATTGGCTGCGTTGTATCACCAGCGAAGCGCAATGTGTTAGGCTGCTCGCGGAGTTATCTGGTCTCATCCCACCGTTCAACCGATTGGGCAAATTTCGGATAAGGAGACCTTTCATGGACACAGCCAAACCGATTTGCATCGCCGGGGTTGTTGCGATGGCCTTTGCCCTTGCCGCTTGCGAGAAGCCGTACCACCAACCGGAGGAGCGCTATGTTCTGGTGACTGCCAACGTGAACGTGCCTTATTGGCAGGAGGCGCAAGCGGGGCTGACGGACATCGGCAAGACGGCTGGCGTGAAGGTGGACATGGAAGGGCCGGCAACGCTCTCTCCCAGCGAAGAGCTGAGCGCGTTTCAGAAAGCGGTGGCGCAAAATCCGTCGGGCATCATGGTATCGGCGAGCGATCCGGCACTGTTTAAGGAGTCGATTAACAAAGCGGTGCTGCAGGGAATTCCGGTGATCTGCATGGATTCGGATTCCCCGGATTCGCGGCGGGTGCTGTTCATCGGCACGGATAATTTCCGCGCGGGGCAGAAAAGCGCGAAGAGGATGGTGGACCTGCTTGCCGGGCAGGGGCGAATCGTTCTGGTCGGCCTGCCGGGCCAGTTCAACACAGAGGAGCGCGTCCGCGGTGTGAACGACGTGCTGAAGAGCTATCCGGGAATCAAGATTGTGGCAACCATCGACGACCATGGTGATGCGCGGACGGCGTACGATGGCATTTCCGACCTGCTGCAGAATAAGAAGGAGAAGATCGACGGCATTATTTGCCTGGAAGCTTCGGGAGGGCCGGGAGCAGCGGATGTGCTGCACCTGCTGGACATGACCGGGAAGATCAAGATCGTGGCGTTCGATAAGGATCCGCAGACATTGGATGCTATTGAGCGCGGGTGGATTACCGCCTCGGTGGTGCAGAAACCCTACCTGATGGCGTTTTATGGAGTGAGATTTCTGGATGATCTGCACCACAACGTGGTCCATGAGTTTAAGGACTGGGCGACGGCGCCGACGGCTCCGCTGCCGACGTTTGTGGATACGGGGACGGCGGTAGTCGACTCGACAAATCTTGCGACTTTCCGGAAAGCCCTAGCAGAACATCCCAAGCCGGTGATCTAAAGAGCGGATTACGGGCTTTGCGGCAAAACTACGTACTGTGCGATAACGAAGCCTGCGGCTCCACCAAAAAACACATCACCCGGAAAATGATTGCTGCGCGTTACGCGCGAGAACGAGATTGCGCCGGCGAGTCCGTACGCGACGAACGGCACCCAGCGGTGCGAGTGGTATCGGCGCGCGATAACTGTAGCCACCGACATTGCCGCCATGGTGTGGCCCGAATAGAAACCACCGGAGTGAAGTGGGTTGTGGGTTCCGTTAAAGAAGCTGTCGGAGTAGGGCCCGTTGCCGGTGTAGGTGATAGGCGCCCGCCGGCCGGTGATTGCCTTGAAGGGAAGATTCAGAAGATAGCCGTCGGCGAATGCTTCACCGGCGAGTAGCGCGGTTTCCTGCGCATAGGAATCCTTGCGGATCCAGCCGATGCCATACATTGCAGCGGGAATCGCCGCGATGAACGCGCCTGTGTTGGTGCTGCTGAGAGCGCGATTGAAGCCGGTGAAATCCGTGGTGTTTCGAAAGGGCGGAGCCGAGTAGGGATCCGAAGCGAAGAACCCGGCCGTCGTGCCGACAATGGCGATAGTCGGCCAGATGTGTTCGCCTTTTGCCAATTTCGTGGGAAACAGCCAAATTTCTTTCTGGTCGGTGAGAAGATTGCCGGGTAATTGGCGCAGAGAGACGCTGCGGCCGATGTTGGAGCAGCACGCGGCAGTGGAAGCGCCGGGCATCGTCGCGGACGTGTTCGGTGTGTCGGGCTTTTCCTGAGCCGCAAGAGGAAGGGAACCGATCAAGAAAGCCGCGAAAACGAGCAAAACTCTGCCAGGAAATCGCGCCGAACATGCCATTCGGTAATTCTAGCGCATGGTGTCCCGAAGCTGTGTCTCATAACGAACACACTACGCCAGACCGTACGAGGCAAAGACGATGATGGCTGTGATCCCCAGACCGGAGCCGAGGACCGCGCCGGCGAGAACGTCGCTGAGAAAATGCATGCCAAGCACCACGCGGGAAATCGCGATGCTGACGGCGACGAAATACAGCGCTCCCTCCAAGCCGGGATAGAAATAACTGACCACCAGGGCAATCGAGAAGGCGGTCATGGTGTGGCCGGAGGGAAAGGAAAACTGGTCGGGAGGGAGCACGTGGGACCAGCAGTGTGGCTCCAAATGACAAGGGCGTTGGCGATGGCTGATTTTCTTCAGCGCTTTGAAGACGAAAACTCCGGCGAGAGCGGCGCAGGCGGCGGCGCTGACCGCGGCGTAGCGGTTTGGGCCGCCAACGAGCAGGAGAATGATGGAGAGGCTATACCACAGCCAGCCGTCCCCGACACGCGTGGCCGCGATCATCCAATAACGAATCCAGCGCGGCGCTTTCCAGCGATTGACGCGGCGCATCACACGGTGATCGCGGTTTTGGATGTAGCCCCAGAAGGTTTTTGCCACGGTCATGGCCTCACCTCAACTCGCCCAGTTGGCCTCGAATCCTGAATCGACATCCCACAACATGCGCGGATTTTCTTCCTTGCGGTCCAGTATGGCCGACCACTGTTTGCAGAAGCGGATTTCGTTCAGCCAATGAAAGCCTGTGATGGCCGGAATAAAAATGGTGAGAGGGAGAAGGGCGCCGGCGGCCGGATTGTCTTTCAGTACCCGGCCAATGAAATTGAAAATGTCCATCGTAAGTTTGGCGTAACTGCCGTGCTGGCCGTGGAGGATGCCGCGGCCGGCGCGCAACCCGGCAAAGTATTCCTCGACGGTGCGCGCGCCCGGAACTTCCGTAAACGTCCGCGCCACGCCTAATAGAGTGTGTGAATCGCTGCCCGCCACAGAGGCTTTGCCAAGCTTGGACGCCAATTGCAGCGCCCGTTGATTTGCCGCTTGCCACATCTGGCCATTCCGCACTTCCAGCGCCGGGATGTAGGAGGCGAACCAATCGAAATCCGCGATGTCGCGGCGGCCCGTCAGGCTGGAGAACACGTGATTCAGGCTGAAGAAAATCTTGCGCTCGGTCAGGTACATCAGCAGCGCAACAAAATCGTTGCGGCGGCGCGAAATTTCGGCGTGATCTTTTTCGGTGATGCTGTAGACCCCGAGGTGAATTTGCGTTCCGGTGGGCATGCGCACGGTCACTTCTTCACTCAGGAAAAAGTCGTGATATTGGCGGAGGGCCTCCGCGGCGTCGATCGAATCGTGGTCGGTCAGGGTGACGATGGACATGCCGAGGTGCTTGCAGCAGGCGTAGACCTCGGCGGGCTGGTTATAGGATTCCTGGGCGATCCGGGTGAGACCCGGCGTGTCACACATCCCTGATGCGATGGAGTGAACGTGAAGGTCGCAACGCATGTTACGAGATTAGATGCAGGATATGAATAGCACATAAAGCGAGGGCGAATTGCGTATGAAAGTTAGGGTGGAACTGATTGAACACAAACGGTTTGAAACGTTTCCCACATGGCATAGAGCGTGCGGTGGGGGTGTTTACAGGCTATTCATAGTTCTGTGGAACAATTTCCTGCGATGAAGAAAATACAGGTGCTGTTCCATGACGCGGGTGGCGGCCATCGGAACGCTGCGGTTGCGCTGCAAACTGTAATTTCCCAACAAAATCGAGGCTGGCAGGTGGAGTTGGTGCAGTTCCAGGAGCTGACGGACCATCTTGATGTGCTCCGAAAGCTCACGGGGATTCGCATTCAGGAACAGTACAACACGCTGCTACGCAACGGTTGGACGCTGGGCGCGACGCAATTGCTGCGCGTGTTGCAGGCGACGATCCGGATTTTTCATGGACCACTGGTGAAGCTGCTGGCTGGTTACTTTCAGAAGAGCGACGCGGACCTGCTCGTGTCCGTGATTCCACATTTCAACGGCGAGATAGCCGAGGCGTGGAAGCGGGTCCATCCGGAAAGGCCGTTCGTTACGTTGATTACCGATATCGCGGATTTTCCACCGCACTTCTGGATGGAAGCGGCGGAAAACCAGTATGTGATTTGTGGTTCAGAGAAGGCGGTGGAACAGGCGCGGGCGATCGGCAAAGATGCTGCGCACATTATCCAGACTTCCGGGATGATCCTGCGGCCGGATTTTTATCTGACGAACGGGACGGATCCAGTGGGTTTGCGCCTGGAATTGGGCCTGCGAGCGGATCTGACGACCGGGATGCTGCTCTTTGGCGGGTTCGGATCGAAAGTGATGCTGGAAATCGTGGAGCAACTGGACGCGGCGAAGTTGCCGCTGCAGTTGGTTGTGATATGCGGGCGGAACGAAAAGCTGGCGGAAGTTTTTCACGCGCGCGATTGGAACCTACCGTTGCACATCGTGGGCTTTACGAAAGAGGTGCACCGGCTGATGTGGGCGGCGGATTTCCTGATCGGCAAGCCGGGGCCGGGAAGCGTGGCGGAAGCGATGATGCGCAAGCTTCCGGTGATTCTGGAATGCAATGCCTGGACGATGCCGCAGGAGCGCTACAACACGGAGTGGGTGAAGGAAAAGCGCGTCGGGATTGTGCTGCGGAATTTCCGGGAAATCGTGGCCGGGGTGAAGCAGTTGCTGGAACCGGCGACTCTGGCGGAATTTCGGCGGAACGCAGCAGGACTGGAAAATCGCGCAATTTTTGAAGTGCCGGAGATTTTCGCGAAATTGCTCGGCGAAGCGGGGACCGGCCGGAACTAGAAGTTGTCATTTGACCCAGAAATGGCTTGGTCTGGAAGCGACGAGTTTCCTCAGGGGCTAAAGCCCATTTTTCTTGGCGCTAAGATGTCGGAGCTAAAGCTCCGACCCCCTGAAGGGTATTTAGGAGATGGCTTCTAGTTGCTGGCGCGTTCGGCGCGCGGCTTGCGGGGATAGTGGGGGCCTGCTCCCGGAGTCTCTGCCGGCGCTTGCACGCGAGGCTTGGTGCAACTTACCGCTCCCCAGCGCGAAGCATTTTTTGGCAATTCGCACATTTTGGTGCAACCAGCGGAGGTTTTCGATTGCGCGCAACTGCAGTAGCAGCCTGCTACGCGCGATTTTCCGAGTTGGCCGCGGGTATCGGCGGAAGTGGAGAGGGCGAGGGCACCAGCGAAGAGGGCCAGGTCGAGTGCGGCCCAGATAGCGAGACGGCGTAGACGGCGGAGCAGAGGTGACGTCATACGAAGAGAGTGTCAGGCCGAATCCAAAAAAAACCGATAGCGCGTGGTAACTAAGAGTTTTGTTACCCGGGTCATGGTACGCGGTTCAGGTTTGGGCGGAGAGTGCTGGAGCAGGAGTGGAGATGGGGCCGAGTTCCGATTTGAATCTCGAGGCCAATTTTGGTGCGCAGCGTGGTCCTACCAGGAACAGCTAACCATAAATTATTGAATAGTTTATAAGAAAGCTATAGGGGAAACGGCTTGGTGTACTTCGTGCAAGGGAGGGAAGCGTGGGCGCGTTTCAGAAACGAGGCGCACAATATGGCAAGTGAGGGGGAAGGGGCTTACTTGCTGTTTTTGCGAATCGTTACCACCTGCCTCTGAGAGGGAAGCTAGGATGGATGACCCCACGCGCCGGTGTGAAAACGACACTGGCATCTGAGATGCGCCTTCCGGGGCTCCCGATCCCAAGCGGGGGCCCCACTTTTTTGGG
>DASYXF010000065.1:0-17164 GCA_035935335.1 Candidatus Acidiferrum sp. | reverse complement strand
ACAAACAATGCCGTGCATGTGCCGATCGCACAGAAAAATGCAGGGTTTCGAAACCACCGGCCACGAGCGTTCATTGTTTACCTCCCGTGGGCTTGCTCTTATCCAGATGCTCCAGCAACTCGCGCGCTTCCGCATAATTCGGCGCGAGTTTCACGGCCTTGCCGACTTCCACGCGGGCCAGCTCCGGCTTCTTCTGCTCCAGATAGATTCGCGCCAGCATCACACGGCCGGTCGCCGAATCGCGCAAAGCCAGGGAGGTTTGAAGCTCCTGGACCGCTTCGTCGAGTTTACCTCTTCGCCGGGAAACATCGGCAAGTTCGCGGTAAGCGAGGGCGTTCTTCGGATCGCCGGCGAGCGCGGCACGAAATTCTTTCTCGGCGGTGTCCAGGCGCCCGGCGCCAAGTTCCTGCCGGCCTCGGCGGATGTGTGCGACGACCGGGTCGAGGGGAGAAGTCGAATCAGCGGTTGAATTAGAGGCCGAGGCAGGAGAGGCAAGCTGCATGCGCAGCGAAGTGGTATCAAGTTCCCTGCTGACGCGCTGATACTTTGCCAGCGATTCGGGCTTGCCATCCAATTTCAGCGCAGGGAGGCCATTGGGGCCGAAGGATTCAAATGCAGCGTCCTTCGCTTGAGCGGCTTCGTCTTTCTTCCCCGCTCTTTCCATGGCGTTGATCAGAAACGCGCGATCTTCAGGATTGTCCGGCTCGCGCTCAGAGGCCTCGCGGAATTGCGCAGTGGCTGCGGCGAGATCATTGTTCTGCAGGGAAACGAGACCCAGGTTAAAGGGATAATCGTCTTCGTCGGGATCGAGATCGCGGGCGCGAGAGAGCGCGGGAATCGCCAGGCCGAGTTTACCCTGTCTCGCGAAGGCCAGCGCCAGGTTGTTCAGAATCTCTGGGAGGTCCGCGCCGCTGACCATGCTGACCTTCAGATCTTCCTGGAGCTTGCTGAAAACTTTTTCGGCTTTGTCGGGCTGATTCAGGCGAAGGTCGCAGACACCGGTCGCGAAGATGGCTTCGACCCCGCGTTCGTTGGAGGGAGGAACGCGCGCAAACCACGGCAAGGCGGAAGCGCAATCATTGCGGGTGAAATAAACCTGGCCCAGAGAAAACGCCGGGTCGGGCCAGTTCGGTTCCAGGCGCACGGCTTCTTTCAGGTCGCGAATGCGCGTCTCGTCTTCGCTGGCGAGCAAGCCGCGGACGTAATGTTCAAACGCGCCGAGGTAGAGAACGCGCTGGAGTTTCGTGAACTCGGCAAGATTCAATGGAAAATTGCGGTCGACGCTTGTTAGCAACCGCCAGGTGAGCCGCGTGTAAAGATTCATCATGGAATCGAGCGGACCCGTTTCGCGAACGACAGGGAGAAGGGCGACAGGGTTGACGCGCAGTACGCGAGCATTCACGGTCAGGGAAGTGCCGTCGGACGTAAAATTGCCGAAGACGACGTAATCGGCATCGAGGTCCTGCGCAATATGTAGCATGGTGGCGCGGCTCAGTTTCGCGTTGGGAGGCAGGCCGGCGCGGTCCATTTCGTCCAGGCGGCCCTCATGCGAAAAAACCTGCTGGCCGGCAGCGGAAAGCCTCTGGATAGTGAGCTCTTCGAGGCCTTCGCCGATCCAGTCCAGGCGCGGCGAGGCTCCCGCGTTCTCAAAAGGAAAAACCAGGAATATGCCGCTTGGCGGAAGCGAAGGCGCGCGGCCAGTGACGGAACTTGTGCTTTGCCGGGCAGGCGCAGTGACGGGCAAAAGAAATAAAAGACCGCTGAACAGAATCAGGGACAGCTTGCAGAGCCATTGCCGCCGTTTTTCCATGAAGACAACATTCTAGCAGAGGCAGCGGACAAGGGACTGCGAGATCGCGCACCAATAACGTTACTTTACCAGGTATACGACGCGGCGATTTGCATCCAGCGCAAGCACACGAATGCCCAGGGAGCGGACACTGAGCAGTCCGTCGAAGAGCGGTTCCTCGCTGTCTGGAACGAAATAGGCGTCCTGGTGGAATCGCTCGCCGCTCATTTCGAAATCCAAGGGAGAAACAGCGCGGACAGGAACGCTGGCCGCAACGCCGTTGCCCTGCATGAGGTTGTTGGCCGTGTTTGACGGAAATTCGGCGGCCGACCGGGCGCCAAAAAACACCAGGCGGTCGGAACCTGTGTCCACCAGCAGATGCAAGAGCTTTCCGCCAATCTTGATTTCAGCAATGGGCAGACCAGCTCGAGCCGACAGGTTTACCGGAATTCCGACGGGAGCGATCTCTCCAAACTCAATCAACTGGCTTCCATAGTCGAGACGAAAACTGTTTCTGCCAAGCACGTCCATTCCCAAAATCCCGGCGATCGGAAGGTTCAGATCCCGCTCGACGGGGCTTAGATCGGTGACCAGGACGGGAACAGACATTGCCTGAAGAGGACCGAGACGTATCTCGGGGACAATGGCAGCTAAGGTCTGCGAGTCGCGGCCGATCGCGGACAATTTGGCCGATGACAGGGCGAGATTGAGACGCTTCGCAGTGCCAATGTTGAGGATGCTGGGAGAGGTCCCGGTGTCGATGATGAAATTCTGGCGTTCGCTGGTACCACCAAATTGGCCTTCGGCAACCACCAAAAATCCCCTGTAAACCTTTACCGGAATCGTTCCGCGTGGAATCGAATGGGCAGAGTGATGCGGCGGATTCTTGGGGGGCGTCGCTGCCAACAAAGACCCCCAGGTCCAAGAGCCGATCAGGAACAAAGTACCCAAGCCGGTGAAAACACGATGCAAAGTTGCCGCACGCTCCTGCGACGGTGCCGTTCACCGTAGAGGCCCGGCTGGGTATCACAAGGGTTTGCGTGTGGATTCCGGATAGATTGTGGGTGGCCGGATAACTAGCGTTTGCGACAGGACTTATTTTGTAAAAAGCGAGGCGAGTGAACCGGGGAATTGACACAACTTTCGAGCCTTTTCGTCCAATACACCGAGGCCACCATGAGTACATCGAATCCCCTCCGAGCCATTTTTCGGTTCGGCGCCTTTGAAATTGACTCCCGCACCGGAGAACTCCGGAAAAATGGAATGCGGATACGATGCCAGGAGCAACCCATTCAGGTCTTGGTGGCGCTGCTGCAACGCCCGGGTGAGCTGCTTACGCGTGAGGAGTTGCGGCAGAGGGTGTGGCCCGAAGATACGTTTGTAGACTTCGACCATGCATTGAACACAGCCGTGAAGAAAATCCGGGCGGCCTTGAATGATGAGGCGGATTCTCCCCGGTATCTGGAAACGGTTCCGCGGCGAGGATATCGGTTCATCGCGCCGGTGCAGACCGAGGTGCCCGCTGCGCGGATCCCCGAAGAGCTTCCGGCGGGAAAACTGGACGTGCTATGCACCACCAGCGAGAATCCCTTCTACTATCGGCCCGAAACTCACCGGCCGTTGTTTAACCGCCGGGTGATGTTGCTGGCTGCCGCGCTGATCGGGGTGGCTGGCGGCGGATATTACTGGAG
Source organism: Candidatus Acidiferrum sp. (assembly GCA_035935335.1). Classification (GTDB taxonomy): domain Bacteria; phylum Acidobacteriota; class Terriglobia; order Acidiferrales; family UBA7541; genus Acidiferrum. The sequence continues at coordinate 13,684 of DASYXF010000065.1, read as the reverse complement.
CAATCGTCACGCGCGGGCCAGCAGTAACGGCATGCCCAGCCGGACCATGGTGGCGGTGTTGCCATTCGAAAATTTGACCAACGACCCTTCTCAGGAATATTTCAGTGACGGAATGACAGAAGAAACTATTTCGCAACTGGGTCGCCTGAATTCGCAGAACGTGGGCGTAATCGCACGGACCTCGGCGATGAAATACAAGCACTCCGGAAAAGGGGCGCGGGAAATCGGGCGCGAGCTGAATTCCGACTATCTGCTGGAAGGCAGCATCCGGCGCGAAGGATCGCGCGTCCGCGTGGTGGCGCAACTGATTCGCGTCGCGGATCAGTCGCCGCGTTGGAGCCATCAATTCGACTACGAGTTCGGCGAGCCGCTCTACATTGAGACCGATGCGGCGACGGAAATCGCCAACATGGTCCACACGGCGCTGGAACCCGCGATGCGAAAGCACGTGCAAAAAGCGGACTCCATGGACCTCTATTTGCGCGGTCTGGCGGAGTCCAACGTTCACACGCAGGAAGGCCTGGATCGGATCTTTCAGGCATTCGAAGAAGGCATGAAGAAAGATCCGAACTGCGCGCCGCCCTATGCCGCGTTGGCGCGCATCTATGAACGGGGAGCCAACCTTGGGTTGCTGAAACCCACGGATGCTTATGCAAAGGCGCGGGTGGCCGCGGAGAAGGCGATCGAAATCGATCCATCGAATCCGGAGGCGCACATTTATCTGGCCGACGCCCTGCTGACTGTAGACTACGACTGGGCGGGAGCACAGGTGGAGATTCAAAAAGCGCTGACACTGAATGTGAACGATCCGAGCGCGCATGAATGGAACGGAATCTTTCTTTCGTTGCAGGGCCGGCGCGAACAATCCATCCAGGAATTACGCACCGCCGTGGAACTGGACCCGCTGAACGCGGAGTACCTGGTGACTCTGGGGGGGATTTTGATGGGGGCCGGACTGCCCGTGGAGGCGGAAACTCAACTGAAAGCCGCGGTCGGGCTGGATCCAGCTTCCGACAGAGCCCATTTTTCGCTCGCCGAACTTTACGGGAGCGACAAGCGCCATGCGGAAGCGATCAACGAAGCCACGACTGCGCTCTTTCTCCGGGGAGAACGGGAAGCAGCGCTGAAGATCAAGGCCGCCTACGAAAAGTCGGGTTACGAAGCCGCTAAAGAAATGGCCGTGCGGGAACAGCTGTCTTTCCTGTTGGCGCAACGAAAAAAACGCTTTGTTTCCGCTTTCGAAATCGCCGTACTCTACTCGATGCTGGGCGACAAAAAGCAGAGCCTGGCATGGCTCCAGGCGGCTTACCAGCAGCGGGATGTTTCATTGCTGTGCCTCAAGCAGTCGCAAAACAAGAAATTTGCGCTGGTGAAGGACGCGCCGGAGTTTCAGGCACTTTTGGGCAAACTTCATTACCCGCAATGAATGTCGTTGCGCGCAGAAACGCCAAGCGAGGCGGTAGAGGACGACCTGAAGAGAGAAGCAGCTTTGGCGATCAGGGTTGCGCGGATTCCACCGGCTTCGGCGCCAGCAGATCCTCGGCCGCGGGGTTTGTCAGGACCATGGAAAAGACCGGGTCCTTCTGGACGGAATTGAAATCGCTGTAACCCTCGTCACGCGCTTTCCTGAGATAAACAATCGCGCGGCCCACGTCGCCCTGCTGGGCAAAGGACTTGGCAAGAAGATAGTAGAAACGCCCCCGGTCCACGCTGATCGAACGGTCCTGAATCACGGTACCGCTCCGCGACCGGGTTGGATCGAGCGATGTCGGATCAAGCTCCAGTGCTTTGCGGAACGACGCGATCGAATTTTCAAAATCCTTCTGGCCAAAGTAGGCGTACCCCAGGTTCAGATAGAACGGGGCAAAATTCTCGCGGATGGAAATAGCCCGCTTGTAGGCCCGGATGGCCTTGGGAAATTTCTTGCGCTCATAGAGCACCGTGCCGATGTTGTTCTGCGCGTCGGCGTACTTCGGATCCACTTTTGCTGCTTTCTGGTAACACTTCAGCGCCTGGTCCAACTGCGCCTGGTTGTGGTGCGCGATCCCCAGTTCATTCCAGTACAGCGGATTCCTGGGATTGTTTACCGCAAGGTGATAGAAAATGTCCTCGGCTTCTTTGTACTCTTTGCGCGCCATGTGCAAGCGCGCCATCTCTTCGTCGGCTATGCCGGAAGAAGCCGGCGTTTGCGCGGCCGTGGCGATAGACGTATCCGCAAAACGGATCAGCTTTTCCTGGGAAGACAACGAAGGGGAGAAGGCAACTGCGAGGAAGGTCACTGCCGGAATCGCCAAGAAGTTCCTGGTCATGGCGAAGCTCCTTTGTCCGGATTAGGCTTCTCCGGATCTTTCTTTTTCTTGTCCCCAAAGATACCAAAAAACTTCTGTAAAGGGCCTTTTTTCTTTTCCTGGGCCTTGGCCGGGTCAACAGGCTGGCCGCCAGGTTGTCCGGCGATTGGAGCGCCATTTTTGTCCACCTGGCCGTTCGGTGATGCATTGCCGTTGGGGGGCGGGGGATTGGAAGTTCCGCCACCAAAAATATGCGAGAGGAACGAACCCGCGGCATTGAGGGGCCCGTGACCTCCGTGAAGTTCGCAGATTTGCGTCGGTCCTGAACCCGAAACGTACACTTCTTCGCGGGTCACCGGGCAATTCGGCGTCGCGAGTTCCAGGGTATCCGCATCAATGATGTCGGAATCCACGCCTTCCGGTTTGTCCCAGTCCCGGACATCGCGGTAGCCAGGCAAAGCAGTGGCGCGAATCATAAAGTCCGCCCAGATGGGAGCCGCGGTTGCTCCGCCGGCGAGGCCGAGATCGTGATTGTCGTCAAAACCGATCCAGATCACACAAACCAGGTTGCTGGTGAATCCGGCGAACCAGCCGTCGCGCGAGGTGCCGGTCTTTCCGGCGGCGGGCAAAGTGAAGCCTTTGGCACGAACCTGCGCGCCGGTGCCCTTGTTCAGCACGTCCTTCAGAATGCTGTCCACAAGATAAGTGACGCGAGGATCGAGGGCCAGCTTCGTCGACGGGCCATATTTTTCCAGCGAGTTGCCGCCCGCACTCACGACCGACTTGATGAAGAAAGGCTCGGCGCGCGTGCCCATCGTCGCGAACGCGGTGTAAGCGCCGGCGACTTCCAGCGGTGTCAGTTCGTAGGCCCCCAAAGCAACCGCCGGTGTGGGCCGGATATTGGCGGTCAGTCCCATTTGGCGGGCAATCTGGACTACGCGGCCGTAACCGACCATTTCCGCGACTTTTACGGTGGCCACGTTCAGCGAATTCGTCAGCGCCTGGCGTACGGTTACTTTGCCCATGAAGCGTTCGCCGTAGTTGTTCGGCGTGTATTCCTGGCCGTCAAATTCAAAAACGGTCGGCTCGTCGTCCACGGTCGTGGCCGGTGTGACCACCGGTTGTGCGCCGTCCACGGCATTGTTAAACGCGGCGGCGTACACAAACGGTTTGAAGACCGAGCCCGGCTGGCGATGCGCCAGGGCGTGATTCAGCTGGCTCTGCCCGTAATCCCGTCCGCCGATCAGCGCCTTGATCTCGCCCGTGCGCGGATCAAGAGCGATCAGCGCGGCCTGTACTTGGGGTAACTGCTCGGGCTCCGCCTTTTTCGATTTGGGTTTGTGGGTCTTGGCGTATTTCGCCGCCAGCATGGCGTCCACGTTTTTCATGCCGGCGTCGAGAGCCAGAGCGGCGACCCGCTGCAATTGGGGGTCAAGCGTCGTGAAGACGCGATAGTTGGAGCTGAGGAGATCCTGCTCGGAATATTTATCGAGCAGGTGATCCTTGACCATGTCCACGAAGTACGGCGCTTCGTTGCCGGAGATAGCCGAGCGCACCAATTTAAGCGGGAGGTTTTTGGCATCCTGCACGTCGGGTTCGGTGACGTATTTATTCTCCAGCATTTGCGCGAGCACGCGGTCGCGCGCCTGGGCAGCCCGCTCGGGGTGGCGGTCGGCGACGGAGTAGTAGTTTGGAGCACGGATCAAGCCGGCGAGGAAGGCGCACTCGGGCAGCGTCAACTGGCGCAAATCCTTGCCGAAGTAGGCTTCGCTGGCTTCCGCAAATCCGCGAATGCCGAAGCTGCCGCGGTTGCCGAGGTAGACTTCGTTCGCATACATCTCAAAAATGCGCTGCTTGCTGAAGCGTTGCTCTAGTTCGAAGGAGAGCATGGCTTCGGCAAGTTTTCTACGCCAGGTGCGATCGGTAGACAGAAAATAAGTACGCGCGACCTGCATAGTGATGGTGCTGGCTCCCTCAATCCGCTTGTGGCGCAAGTCCGCCCATGCCGCACCGGCGATGCGGATGAAGTCGAAGCCAGGATGCTCGAAGAAACGCTTGTCTTCCGCGGAGAGGATGGCTTGCACCAGTTGGGGCGGCAGGTCTTCATAACGGACCGGGCGGCGCTTTTCACGAAGGCTGTCAAAGAGGTTAGTGATCAGCTCCGGCTCGATCTCTGCCGTCCCCATGTCCGAGCCACCGCCCAGGGGGCGAATGGTGCGGATGACTCTGCCATTGAATTGCACGGCTAGCGCGTTGCCACCAGCGAAATAAGAAAGCTTTGAAGGCCGAATATCGAGGGTATTGCCCTGTACCGTGTAGGTACCGAGGGCATTTTCATCGGCATCGGGACGATACCCGGTGCGCTGAAGGTAGCTCACCAGATCGTCGACGCCCCAGGCTTGCCCATCGGAGATGTGTTCGGGAGCCGAGAAAATCTGGGTCGTGTTCTGCAGGACGTGGCCGGAAAGCCGGAGATCGATCATCTTCGAATACTTGACGTAGTAGAAGGTGAAGATGGCCGCGGCAAGGATAAAGCAAGCCGCCACGGCGGCGAGCAGGCTCAGCCCGAACGCAGACGTCCAGAAACCTTTTTGAATGCGCAATCGCAAAGAATGCTCCCTGAGGGTGGGCTAACGTCTATTGTCTCTTAATAGGGAAACGGAGCAAAACCATAGTTTGCCCCAAAGTAAGGAGTCAGCCTCCTGGCATGACGGACAGCCTGTGCGCCGCTTATTTCATCAGGTCTGGTGCTTCGCTGGAAGGCGAGAAATTAAGCTCGGTTTTGTAAACCTTGAAATCCACGGGAACGCTGTAATTCACGCTGATCATCACACCGTGATTGGTGTTCTGAACTTTAATGTCCTCGCGATTGGCCGGGATATCGAGGTCCTGAATGACTTTGAAAATGATGTCGCGCACCTGGTCTTCGGAATAGCGGTTTACGATGGCGAAGCGGGCTTGTTCGGTGATCTTGTCCTTCAGTTCGTATTCGGCCACGTAGATGGGCACGATTTTGACCGCCGCGTATACCCCGGCAAAGAGAATGAGGGTATAAATAATCGCCTTTAGCTTCCCCTCGCCGCGTTGCGAGCGATTCGAAGTTGCTTTTAGCCAGCTCACTGAAAAATCTCCCGTCGCCGCCCTGAGGGGCCGGCACAATAAGGTGCACTTTTTACGCTAGCACCGGGCTATTGGCCTGTCGAGTTGAAGGGAGTACAGGTGTTCTTCAGGTGCAACGTTCAAGCCGGACGCCTTAGTATGCCCGGCCGAAGATGGCCCTGTCCTTTGCCGCCTTGCCGCAATAGACGCAAGCCCCGCCACTGGCGACTTCCCTTCCCAGTACAGCCGTCTGATCTATTGGGATGCAGCGCATGGTGGCGCGGGTTTCCTCTTTGATTTTGGCTTCGCAGTCGCCGCTGCCGCACCAGAGGGCGAAGGCAAAACCGCCCTCGACGGCTTTCTTCAGCTCGTCGTACGTGGCCGTCTCACGGGTGTTGTCGCGGCGGAACGCCAGGGCTTTGTCGTAGAGCGACTGGTGAATTTCCACGAGCAGCTTTTCGATGGTGGCAGGTAGGTCTGCCAGCGGAGCGCTGACTTTGCCTTCCCTGCCCGGGCGGTCGCGGCGCGCGAGCATCGCGGCTTGCTTGGCCACGTCCTTGGGGCCCAGTTCCACGCGGACGGGAACGCCACGCATCTCCCAGTCGTTGAACTTCCAACCAGGGCTGAAGCCTTCGCGTTCGTCGAGGTGGACGCGGAGGTTGGCCTTGACGAGTTGTGCCTTCAAATCCCGGGCCGCTTTCAAGACGCTGGCCTTTTCCTCGTCCGTTTTGTAGATCGGCACGATTACGGCCTGGATGGGAGCGATCCGGGGAGGCAGCACCAGGCCCTGATCATCGCCGTGGACCATGATGATGGCGCCGATCATCCGGGTGGAGAGGCCCCAGGACGTAGTCCAGCAATGCTGGAGCGCGCCGTTTTGGTCGAGATACTTAACTTCGAAGGCTTGCGCGAAGTTCTGGCCGAGGAAATGCGACGTGCCGGACTGCAGCGCTTTTCCGTCGCCCATCATCGCTTCGATGGAATAGGTGACGTCGGCACCGGCGAATTTTTCAGCGTCGGATTTGGCGCCAGGGATGACCGGTATCGCGGCTTCGTTCACCGCGAAATCGGTGTAGACATTCAGCATCTGCAAGGTTTCGTCCACCGCTTCCTGACGCGTGGCGTGGGCCGTGTGGCCTTCCTGCCAGTAAAATTCGAGCGTGCGGAGAAACAGCTTGGTGCGAAGCTCCCAGCGGATGACGCTGTTCCACTGGTTCATCAGCACGGGCAGGTCGCGATAAGACTGGATCCACTTGGACCACATGTGGCCGATAATCGTTTCGGATGTGGGGCGCAGGATGAGTGGCTCGGCGAGTTCTTCTCCGCCCCCAATGGTTACAACCGCCAACTCGGGGGAAAAGCCCTCGACGTGGTGTTTTTCCTTTTCAATAAAGCTCTTGGGGATCAGCAGGGGGAACGCCACGTTCTGGTGGCCGGTGGCCTTGAAGCGCTTATCGAGCTCTGCCTGAATATTTTCCCAGAGCGCCCATCCGTAGGGACGCACAATCATGCAGCCGCGAACCGGCGCGTAGTCCGCCAATTGGGCCTTCAGCACCAGTTGGTTGTACCACTCCGAAAAATCTTCTGCCCTTGTTGGTAGCTTCTCGTCCGCCATGCGTCTCCCTGTAGAATTCAGCCTCAGTTTGTAAGCTTTTCAGCGTAACGGAGGCTGTCCGACACTGTCAACGCAACCCTGTAGCTGCGAGCTGTCGATTGACAAAGGAAGTGGAACGGGCGAAAGAAGTAAAGATGAGCCACGATCAGTTTAAGCAGAGAGCGAAGGAGTGAATGATTCTTAACGTTTCGCTTGGCTCGGACGCGAGCGGGACATTCTGCGGTCGCGGTGTGGAGCGCGCCTGTCCAAGCCTTCTCGAACAAGAGTCTTGATTACCGCTTGGCGACTGATGTTCAAGCCGGCCGCTTCTTCATCGAGCTCCTTTAGCATTTCGCCGGTGAAATCAACGTTTACCCTTTGAATGGGATACATCATCTTTCCACCAGTGAAAAACCGGGTAATGTCTTCACCCCGGTCTGCCATCCGGGCAATCTGCTCGGCGCTAATCGGCTTCTTCTTAGGCGTTTTCTTCATACAGGGCAACCTCTTCCTTCGTAGCCTTCCAGAGGGTCACGAGATGATAGAATTCACCTTCTTTGTCTGTTCGAATCTCAAAAACCAATGAATACATCCCTCCCTTTACCCAACCCGTAGCACAGAATTGCTCTGGGTTCTCGCTGAGGTAACTCAGAAAATACCGGTGGCGAAAGATCTCCTCCGCATCTGCAAATCCGATTCCGCGTCCACGGTCTTCACGAAGTTTACGGTCTTTGCGAGCGTCAAAGTGGAATCGCAGGCCAGTATAACCCTTATACCACATTCCATACCTCAATCCTGCCAACATTCCCGGTGCGGATTCACTGAATAATGGTACAGAGTATTTATTTTATATATATGGATATAACTATATGGGTATAGAGCAACAATCTTTGGCCTAGATCGCGCTGCCGAGAAACCAGTCTTTGTCGGATTCCGGGGTTTTGTTGCGGATGAGCAGTTCTGGGTCTTTGACGGTGACGCGGCTGTAAGGGGCAACAGAGTGGGTGAGCCAGACGTTGCCGCCAATCACGCTGTGGTGGCCGACGCGGGTGTCGCCACCCAGAATCGTGGCGCCCGGGTAAATCGTGACGTTGTCTTCGATGTCCGGATGGCGCTTGTTTTCCAGGCCGCGAACCAGTTCCCCGCCGTCGCGGCGGCTGGTGGGATTGAACGCGCCAAGCGTTACGCCGTGATAGAGCGTAACGTGATTGCCGACCGTGGCGGTTTCGCCGACCACCACGCCGGTGCCGTGATCGATAAAGAAGGATTCGCCGATCGTCGCGCCGGGGTGAATATCAATACCAGTTCGGCTGTGCCCCGCTTCCGTCATCATCCGCGGCAGATACGGAATTTTCAGCAGGTAGAGCTCGTGTGCCAGTCTCTGGATGGTGATCGCTTCGATTCCGGGATAACTCAGCAATATCTCTTCGTACCCGCTGGCCGCGGGATCGTTCTTCAGCGCGGCTTGCAGATCCGTTCCCAGTAACTGGGCGAGCCTGGGCAACTTCGCGCGCAACGATTCCACCAGATGACTGGCAGTTTCGGAGAGGTTCGCGGGCACCGGCTTGCCGCAGCAGTTCAAATCGAAACGTATCGCATAGACAATCTGTTCCGCCAACTGCAAATCAAGCTGTGCCAGAAGACCGGCCGCGTCCGGATTTTTCACTTCTTCTTTTCCAAAATATAGCGGAAAGAGCGCATCGAAATACGCGCGGCAAAACGCTGCGACCTCGTCTTTCGAAGGCAAGCGGTATTCCCACATGCTGGTGTCGGTGAGGCGCGATTCGAGCGCCAGGCGAAACTCCCGCGCCAGTGTTCGCAAATCGTTGTTCGGTGTGGTCATGGGAGCTCACGATTCTTTCGAAAAAAGAATGCCAGGGACGGAGAGCAGGAAAACCTGCTCTCCGTTCCCGCCAGAAATTTGTTCATGGCGCCGGCCGTTTAGCCGATGCCCTCGAACAGAATGGTGGAAATGTAGCGCTCGCCGGAGTCGGGCAGTACGGTAACGATGGTCTTGCCCGCGAATTCCGGCAGCTTCGCCAGGCGCACCGCAGCGGCCGCGGCCGCTCCGCAAGAAATGCCGCTGAGGATGCCTTCCTCGCGAGTCAGGCGCCGAGCCATCTCGACAGACTCCTCGTTGGTGACCAGTTCCACGCGATCTACAAGGCTCAGGTCCAGGTTTTTGGGAACAAATCCTCCGCCAATGCCCTGAATTTTATGGGGCGCAGGCGTGAGCGGTTGGCCTTCCATGGTCTGCTTGATTACCGGGCTCACCACTGGCTCTACGGCCACTGTAGTGATTTTCTTCCCTTTCGCCTTCTTGATGTAGCGGCTTACACCCGTCAGGGTTCCGCCGGTGCCGACGCCGCTTACGAAGACGTCCACGGCGCCGTCGGTGTCGTTCCAGATTTCCGGGCCGGTAGTAGCTTCATGGATTGCCGGGTTCGCCGGATTTTCAAACTGCTGCGGCAGGAAATAGCGCTGCTTGTCCGATTCGTAGATTTCCGTGGCCTTTTTGATCGCGCCCTTCATGCCTTCGGGCCCAGGCGTCAAGACGAGGTTTGCGCCGAATGCCGCCAAAACGCGCCGGCGTTCGAGCGACATCGTTTCCGGCATAGTCAGAGTGATTTTGTATCCGCGGGCCGCGGCCACGAACGCTAGGGCAATACCCGTGTTGCCGCTGGTGGGCTCCACGATTTCAATCCCCGGCTTCAGGACACCGCGTTTTTCCGCGTCCCAGATCATTGCCGCCCCGATGCGACACTTCACCGAGTACGCCGGGTTTCTCCCCTCGATCTTCGCGAGCACAGTGGCTTTGGCGCCATCGGTGACGCGATTCAGCTTAATCAGGGGAGTTCGTCCAATACTCAGGGAATTGTCCGCGTAGATATTCGACATGATGTGCCTCAGTAGAGTGAATTTGCTGTATCGGGACAGCAGGTTAAGTATAGACCGACGCCAGGGAAACCAGACCATCGAAACTATCAGAAACGCCTGTTCCAGGGCTGCTTTTCCCCTGTAGATAGAGATGCGGCGCGTTGCGGCCCGTTATACTCTCCGTTAGACTCAGGATGTGGCCGGTCGTTAGACGGCCAATATGGCGCGCCCCGTCCCCGCAGGTATGTTTCTGGAGAGACTTAATGAGCACCGAAGCGAACGCCCGTATGCAACGCCCCCTCGACAAGGTTGACCCGCAGATTGCGGACTTACTGCGCGAAGAAGCCGTACGCCAGGCAACCGGGCTCGAACTGATTCCTTCGGAAAACCTCGTCTCCGAAGCTGTGCTCGAGGCGATGGGCTCGATCTTTACGAACAAGTATGCGGAGGGCTATCCGGGCAAACGTTACTACGGCGGCTGCGAAGTGGCCGACAAGGTGGAGCAATTGGCCATCGATCGCGCAAAGCAACTGTTTGGCGCGGATCATGCCAACGTGCAAGCGCACTCTGGAACGTCGGCCAACGTGGCCGTTTACATGTCCACCCTCAAGCCGGGGGACACCGTGCTGGGCATGGCCCTGGCGCATGGCGGGCACTTGACGCACGGCCATCCCCTGAATTTCTCCGGCCGCATGTACAAATTCGTGGAATATCACGTAAAGCAGGACACCGAGCGGATCGATTACGACGAAATCGAGAAGCTCGCGCACGCGCACCAGCCGAAGATGATCGTTGCAGGCGCCAGCGCATACTCTCGAATCATTGAATTCGAACGCATCGCAAAGGTAGCCAAGGCCGTAGGTGCGATTTTCTTTGTGGATATGGCGCACATCGCCGGCCTTGTAGCGGCAGGCGTTCATCCAAGTCCCGTGCCTCACGCGGATATCGTCTCCACCACAACCCACAAAACTCTGCGCGGCCCGCGCGGCGGAATGGTGCTTTCGAAGGCCTCCTTCGCGAAAGAAATCGACAAGCTCACATTCCCCGGCACCCAGGGCGGCCCGCTGGTGCACACAATTGCAGCCAAGGCCGTGTGCTTCAAGGAGGCGATGGAGCCATCTTTTGCCGAGTATCAACGGCAGGTGGCGGCGAATGCCAAAGCTCTGGCGAACGCGATTTCGCGCCACGGATTTCGAGTGGTTTCAGGCGGAACCGACAACCATGTTTTCCTGATTGAAGTGCATCCGCGCGGTATTACCGGCAGCGATGCCGAAAAAGCGCTCGATCGCGCGGGCATCACGGTAAACAAAAATGCAATTCCTTTTGATCCCCTGCCGCCGATGAAGGCCGGGGGAATCCGCCTCGGAAGTCCCTCCGTCACGACGCGTGGCATGAAGGAACCTGAGATGGAATTGATTGCCAATGGCGTCGCGGAAGTTCTTACCCACATGGGAGACGCCGCGGTGGAGCAAAAAGTCCGCAAGCAGGTTGCCGAGCTTGCAGCGCGCTTCCCTATTTATGAGTCGCGCACCCGGCCCGCGGCCACGCACGCGCGTGTTTAGTATTCCATGCTCGACAGACATTCTGATATTGCTGTAGCTCACCCCTTCAGGGGTGAGGGGTTCCAGACATAACTGGGATGGTGCCGGCAGAATGAAAACCCTCAAGCCTAAATTCCTAAACTTTAGTGAAAATTTATGAGTGAAAAAGGACCTGCGCTGCCGGACATTGTTCAGGCTACCGCCGATTTTGAAAAATGGGCGTCGCGGCACGTGCGGATGGTGCAGTCCGACGTAAAACTCAAGCACCGGAACATGGCCAAATCGGCGTTCCCGTTTTTTCGGGCCACGTTTTACCGTTGGGCTCAGTGGTGGCCGCTGATCTGCCCGCACCTGGCCCGGGCTCCGCAGGTTCTCGCCGTTGGCGATCTTCATGTAGAGAATTTCGGTACCTGGCGCGATCTCGAAGGCCGCCTGATTTGGGGCGTAAACGATTTCGACGAGGCCTGGCCGGCGTCCTACACGGTGGACCTGGTGCGCCTGGTTTCCAGTTGCTACCTGGCAATCGAGGAGGAGCACCTTTCCGTCACGCGGAAAGAAGCTTGCCGGGCGATTGAGCAAGGCTACCGCGACGCGCTCGCAAAGGGCGGCGCGCCTTTCGTGCTTGCCGAACATCACCGCTGGTTGCGCCTGGTGGCTCTCAATAAACTTCGCGACCCGGTGATTTTCTGGGAAAAGATTCGAGGCTGCCCGCGCTACAACGGCACTCTTCCAGGGGACGTCCTCAATCTCCTGCACGGCTCCATGCCGCTTCGCACGCTGAGCTACGAGCTGAAATCACGCGTCGCCGGGCTTGGCAGCCTGGGACACCCCCGTGTGCTAGCGCTCGCCGCCTGGCACGGCGCCCACATCGTGCGTGAGGCCAAGCAACTTACCCCATCGGCCTGGATCTGGGCTAAGGGACTCCGCACGTCGGAACTCCGTTGCCGGCAACTGGTCACTTCGGCCGTGCGCATCCTCGACCCTCACGTCCATTTCGCCGATCACTGGATCGTCCGCCGGCTCGCTCCCGACTGCTGCCACATTGAAATCCAGACGCTTCCCGAAGAGCGGGACGAAGAACGCCTCCTCTACTACATGGGCTGGGAGGCCGCCAACATTCATCTCGGCAGCCAGAAAGCCATCCCCGCCGTCCGCCGCGACCTGGCTGCGCGCAAGGACCGCTGGCTGCACAAAGCCGCCAAATCCATGTTGAAAGTCACCCTGGACGACTGGAAGGTCTGGCGGCGAAAAAGCGGTTCCCGAGCAAAGCTGTAGCTCACCCCTTTAGGGGTGAGGGGTTTCCTCGTAGCGGCAAATCCTGGCATCGCTCGGAACAGCCTCACGCCTGAAGGCGTTAGCTACAGGCTCATCGGCTCCAATTGCGCTCGACACACCACGCCTGACTTGTGTCGCGCTCATCACTAGAACGTAAAGACGTTGGACGAATTCTGTCCCTCGGGTCAGTAGATTCAGAGTTCCCTTCCCCGTAACTTCATCGAAGACGGGCAAATGACGACTTCCTCGGCCAACTCGCTCACCTTCAAGACACCGAACGAAAAGTGCATTCTCTCCCCCTTCTCGAGCGCTTTTTTCTCTCGGCGGGTTGTGCCTGACCCAGCGACGGAAGTTGTCTGCTCCCCGGGGAATCCTTGCCAATGACCGAGGTGGATCTATGATGGACACGGAAGCATTCAAAGAGTTCAAGACTGGCCTTACCCTTCTCCGAGACAATTACGCCAACCGGGCCCTGAACCACATTCAGAGAGCAGCTGAGCTGGAAAAGAATAATCCCTACTACATGTCTTACCTGGGAGTGGCGCTGGCCCGCACGCAACAGAAATGGGCCGATGCCGAGCGCCTATGCGACGGTGCGGTGCGCATCAAGCGAAATCAGGCACAGCTCTATCTGAACCTGGCCGAGGTCTACCTGGCCTCGGGCCGCAAGGAAGACGCCCGCGACGCCCTGATCGCCGGCATGAAATATGCCCGCCGCGACGTCCGGCTAAGCATCGCCATGGCCAAGCTGACCCCGCGCAGGCCGCCCGTATTCACCTTCCTGGGCCGCAAGCATCCTCTGAACCGGCATTTCGGTCTGCTGCGGCACAAGACCCTGTCGGCCCTGGGCAAGGGCTAGGCAGCATCTGGTTTCCCCACCCCCCAAACGCGGAAAGGGCGGATGGCTTCGGCCACCCGCCCTTTTCGTTTCGAATTTCCGTAGCGGCCACCTTCAGGTGGCCCAGCCTTATCAGGGAGCCTACTTACCTTCCGCCGAACGAGTAACCGGT
>DASYXF010000064.1:0-74054 GCA_035935335.1 Candidatus Acidiferrum sp. | reverse complement strand
CGAAGGACGCTGCATTTGAATCCTTCGGCCCCAATGGCCTCCCTGCGCTGAAATTGGATGGCAAGCCCGAATCGCTGGCAAAGTATCAGCGCGTCAGCAGGGAACTTGATACCACTTCGCTGCGCATGCAGCTTGCCACTCCCGCCTCCGCCAACTCTGCCGCCGAATCAACTTCTTCCGTCGACCCGGTAGTTGCCCACATCCGCCGGGGCCGCCAGGAACTTGGCGCGGGGCGCCTCGACACTGCCGAAAAGGAATTTCGCGCCGCACTCGCCGGCGATCCGAAGAACGCTCTTGCTCACCGCGAACTTGCCGATATTTCCCGCCGAAGAGGTAAACTCGACGAGGCGGTTCAGGAACTTCAGACCTCTCTGGCTTTGCGCGATTCGGCGACCGGCCGTGTGATGCTGGCGCGAATCTATCTGGAGCAGAAGAAGCCGGAGCTGGCCCGCGCGGAAGTCGGCAAGGCCGTGAAACTTGCGCCGAATTATGCGGAGGCGCGCGACTTGCTGGAGCATCTGGATAAGAGCAAGCCCACGGGAGGTAAACAATGAACGCTCGTGGCCGGTGGTTTCGAAACCCTGCATTTTTCTGTGCGATCGGCACATGCACGGCATTGTTTGTCCTCGGCATGAGTCGTTTGCACGCGACAACTCCAACCGAACAAAATGCGCCTCTCGTCGTTGAACTGAAACTCGATCGCGAAGTCGAACCCGTTCTCGCCACCTATATTGACGAAGGCCTTGCCGATGCCGCCCACCGCCAAGCCGCGCTTGTGTTGATCACCATGGATACGCCCGGCGGACTCAGCGATTCCATGACCGATATGATCCACCACATTCTGGACTCTCCGGTCCCCGTCGCAGTCTTTGTTTCTCCCGCCGGCGCGCGCGGCGCTTCCGCGGGCTTCTTCATCCTTTTGTCCGCCGACATAGCCGCCATGGCGCCCGGCACGCGCACCGGCGCATCCACCCCCATTCTTCTCCCCGGCGGATTTTCCGTTCCCGTGGACGAGGTACTGCGCAAGAAATTAAATAACGACGCGACGGCGTTCCTTCGCAGCTTCACGGAGAAGCGCAACCGCAATCCGAAACTCGCCGAAACCTCCGTTACCGACTCGCAGGCATTCACCGAAAAGGAGGCCCTCGACGGCCACCTTATCGATTTGATCGCTCGCGACAATGCGGATCTGCTGAAACAGCTGAATGGCCGTGAGATCAAGCGCTTCGACGGCAAATCCGTAAAGCTTTCCCTCGAAAATTACCGTCTCGATGAATTCCATCTCTCCGCGCGCCAGCGTTTTCTCGCTTACATCGTGGACCCGAACATTTTCTTTCTCTTGATGCTCGTCGCCGTGCTGGGCTTGTACACCGAGTTCACCCACCCCGGGGTAATCGCCCCAGGTGTAATCGGTGGAATTTGCGCGGTCCTCGCGCTTTACGCGATGCATTTACTGCCCGTGAATTTTGCCGGCGTGGTTCTCATCCTACTCGCCTTTGCGCTCTTCATCCTCGAAGCGAAATTCTCGAGCCACGGCGTTCTCCTCCTCGGAGGCATCGTCTCCATGTTTTTGGGCGCGATCTTTCTGATTCGTTCGCCGCTGACGCCCGGCGGTGTCAGTATCGGCGTGGCGCTGGGCGTAACCGTCCCTGTCGCTCTTCTGACCGTGTTCCTCATGCGTCTGGTGCTGAAGTCCCGCCGCTGGAAAACAGCCACGGGCAAGGAAGAGATGCTCGGCGCGGAAGGCGTCGTCACCACTGCGTTGCCGGTGCAAGGCGAAGGAATGGTCCGCGTACACGGCGAACTTTGGCGCGCAGCCGCTGCTTCGCCCGTTCCTGAAGGAGTGCTCGTCCGTGTAACGCGCGTCGAAGGTTTGAAGCTGTTTGTGGAGCCGAAGCAAGCTTAGGTCACTGCAGGCAGACAGAGTTGGCGTAGTTCCCGGAGGTAATCATGTTCGAGTTCTTTGGATTGGGCACGCTGATCGTCATTGCGCTGTTTTTGCTGTGGATCTGGAACTCGCTTTACATTATCAAAGAGTGGGAGCGCGGCGTCGTCCTTCGTCTTGGCCGCCTGCTTCCCGAAGCGAAGGGTGCGGGAGTCCGCCTGGTCTTCTGGCCGATCGAAACGCTCTACCGGATCAGCCTGCGCCTCGAAACGCTCGACGTGCCGCCGCAGGACATCATCACCCGAGACAATGTCAGCGTGAAAGTAAACGCGGTTTGCTACTTCCGTGTCGTCGATGCCAACCTGGCCCTCTCTCAAGTGCAGAATTACCAGTATGCGACCTCTCAGTTGGCTCAGACCACGTTGCGCAGCGTCGTCGGCCAGTTCGAACTCGATGAAATTCTTTCCCAGCGCGATCGCGTCAACGGCAAACTGCAGATCATTCTCGATCAGGACACCGAGCCCTGGGGCATCAAGGTAAGCAAAGTCGAAGTCAAACAGGTGGACATCCCCGAACAGATGCAGCGGGCCATTGCCAAACAGGCCGAAGCCGAACGCGAGCGCCGCGCCAAGATCATTCACGCCGAGGGTGAGTTCGAAGCGTCGCAGAAACTTGCCGACGCGGCCAAGGTCCTCGAGACGCAATCCTCGGCCATCCAGTTGCGCTACCTCCAGACCCTGACCGAGATAGGTGTCGAGAAGAACACAACGATTGTGTTTCCCCTTCCTATAGATATTATTAATACATGGATGAAGGCGGCGGGGGGCACATCTAAGTAAATGGCATCCGGGGGGAGACGCGGCGCTGGCGAGCGCGTGCTGGAAAGCAGGCACGTGATCGGCCTGTTTTTACTCATGCTGGTTTTTTCCGGCGTGTTCTTCGCACTGGGCTATGTGATGGGCCGCAATCAGTATGACGGCCAGGTGCGCGCCGCGACTAACGGCATGGGCAACGTCGAACCGCTAATAAATGTCAAGCCCGAGGTTGCTCCGAAGAAAACGGCCCCGGCGCCGGGCGAGTCCACGGACTCCGACCCGGCCACGTCCACTGCATCCGACTCCACTTGGAATTTTTACGATAAAGAAAAATCTTCGAAGGTTGCGCCGCATCTGGAGACCCCTCCGAAGTCGTCTTCAACTCCGCCACCTCCGAAACAGGTAAGCACCAAGAATTCCGGGCCCCCGGCCGTAGCGCCGCGCGCCTCCGTTGAAAGAAGCTTCGCAAGCACGCCGTTGATTTCCAATGGCGCGGTTATTTTGCAGGTCGCGGCACTTGCGAAACAGGATGATGCGCTGGCTCTTGCCGGCAGCCTGCAGAGAAAACATTTCTCCGCCTATGTGCAGGCTCCTCACAAGGACAAGTATTACCGCGTGCAGGTGGGGCCGTTCAAGGACCAGAAAAGCGCAGAGGCCGCGAAGAAAGGCCTCGAGAGCGCCGGCTTCAAGGCATTCGTCGTAAAACACTGATGGTGTCGCGTCCCTGGTATTCCTCTCTGGGGAACTTGCTCCCCCCGAAATTCCCCGCAATCGCGCGTCTCGCCTTCGCGGCGCTAAGCGGCGCTATCCTCTCGCTTTCTTTTTACGGCGCGCATCCCAGTTTTTATTCCTGGTTCTGCCTGGCGATTCTGTTGTTCAGCCTGCTCGGCGCGCGGGCGCGGGTCGCCTTTCTCTGCGGCTTTCTGCACGGTCTCATTTTTGTCCTTACCTGTGTGCCTTGGGTTGCGGAAGTCCTTTCCGTTCACGGCGGCATGTCGGTAGCGGCGGGCTGGGCAGTATTGCTGCTCATCGCCACTATTTGGGGGTGCTCGATCGGTCTTTTCACCTGGATGGTGCAGCGGCTGTCGCAGCAGGGAATCGGGCCCGCACTTTTTGGCGCTCCGTTCCTCTGGATTGCCACGGAAGTCCTTCGCGCTTATCTACCTGAGATCAGTTTTCCCTGGGGACTGCTCGGCTATCCCGCGGCGGGAAATCCTGCGCTCGTGCAACTGACGACGATTACCGGAATTTACGGCGTATCGTTCCTCGTGGCCGTTTTCAATTCGCTCCTGGTCTGGATTCTCGCGGGTCCGTCTGAAAAAAGGAAGAATAGGGTGGCGACCGTGTCTGGCGTTTTCGTGATTCTTGTCGCCGTGCAAATCGCGGGACCCCGCTTTGTCCCTGCCGCCACCGCCAGTCATGTTGCGCGCGTCGTTCAGCCGAATTTCCCGGAGAACATGCAATACGTCGGCGACTGGTACGTTGAGCACAAAGCCGACATGGCGGAACTCGAACAGCTCAGCCTGCGGCGTTCCCCCGGTTCGCAACAACCCGACCTGCTCGTATGGCCCGAAGCCCCTGCCCCCTTTTCTTTTCAAGATCCGCGCTTCGGCCCCTACATTTCCCGTCTGGCCACGGAATTTCAACATCCCGTCGTTGTCGGCATCATCGACTGGAAACCCATTCTCGAAAGCGGCAGGGGAATTCCCCGCACCGGGCTTGTCCCTTACAACAGTGCGGCGGTTCTGAACTCGATCGGGCAGCGAATCTTTCTCTACGACAAAATTCATCTTGTGCCGTTTGGTGAATACGAACCTTTTCCCCTGATCCACCAGGTCGTCACCAGCGTCTCCGAGGAAGTCGGCGGCTTCCGCAAGGGCAAAGAACGCAACGTCGGCCGTTTTCCCAATAGCAACACTTATTCCATATTCATCTGTTACGAAGCCATCTACGCCGGTGAAATCCGGCAGTTCGCCAACAACGGCGCGCAACTCCTCATTAATATTTCCAACGACGGCTGGTTCGGAAAATCCGAAGCCGCCGAGCAGCACCTGCGCATGGCTCGCGTGCGCGCTGTCGAAAATCGCCGCTGGCTCATTCGCGACACCAACAGCGGCATCACCGCGGCCATCGATCCCTATGGCAACGTCACGCGGATGATGCAGCGCGACACCCGCGCCGCCGCGGACCTGCCGTACGATTTCCGCACTGACAAAACCATCTATACGCGCTTCGGCGACTGGTTCGCCTGGATGTGCGTCGGCGTTTCCGCTATTCTAGTGATGCTTACTTTCCGAAAGGTAAAATAGCCCGGCATCGTTCGGGCACCCCAAACACCGCATGATTCTTGAAGATTTGCAGCACCAGTATGAAGGACTGAAGCAGCGCATTACGCTTGTGCGGAGCTTTCTTTGACGCTCCCCAGAACCGCGCGCGCCTGAAAACCCTCGAAGCCCGCACCGCCGACCCCAATTTCTGGAGCAATCAGGAGGAAGCACAAAGCGTCCTCCGCGATCGCAAACGCGTCGAAGATCAGCTCGCCGCCGACGAGAAGCTGGAATCTCTCTCAAGCGACATTGAAACGTATATCGAGCTCGCCAAAGGTGAATCCAACGCCGATCAAAAAGAGGATTTGCTGAAGGACCTCAGCAAGGAACTCTCTACCGCAGACAACTACATCGGCGAACTCGAAACCCAAACGCTGCTTTCCGGCGAGAACGATCACCTCAACGCCATCATGACCATTAAGCCCGGCGCCGGCGGCACCGAATCGCAGGACTGGGCCTCGATTCTCTTGCGCATGTATCTCCGCTGGGCGGAACGCAACGGCGTCACTGCCAATCTGCTCGATGAAACCCCTGGTGAAGAAGCGGGCATCAAGAACGCCACAATCCAGTTCAGCGGAGAGAATGCCTACGGCCTGCTCTCCGGCGAAACCGGTGTGCATCGCCTGGTGCGCATTTCGCCCTTCGATCAGGCCGCCCGCCGCCACACTTCCTTCGCTTCGGTCTTTGTCATACCGGAAGTGGACGACCGCATAGAAATCAACATCAAACCCGACGATTTGAAACTCGACACGTTCCGTGCCGGTGGCAAGGGCGGCCAGAACGTCAACAAAGTGGAAACCGCCGTGCGCATTACGCACCTTCCCACCGGCATCATCGTTGCCTGCCAGATGGAGCGCAGCCAGCACAAGAACCGCGAAATGGCCATGAAGATGTTGCGCTCGAAACTTTACGACCTGGAGATTCAAAAGCGCCGCGATGAAACGGACCGCCTCGACGAATCCAAGCTCGAAATCTCCTTCGGAAGCCAGATCCGGTCTTACATCATGCAGCCCTATCGCCTCATCAAGGACCACCGCACGAAATTCAGCGTCGGCGACGTGGACAAAGTTCTCGACGGCGACCTTACCCCCTTCATCCGCACCTACCTGATGGCTAAAAAGACCAAAGGCAAGCTCGAAGTCACGGTCGACGATTCCGACGACGCCTAGTCAGCTTTTCATCTGTAGGGAACGCCTTCTGAGGCGGTCCGTTCCTGCGTTTGTAGCGGCCGCCTTCCGAGGCGGGCGCCTTTTTCCTTGCAGTGGCTCCTACCTTGTTGATTTGTAATACAAACCGTATTACAATAAATCCAGGATGCACCGTATATGGAAGCCCCTGTCACACTTCGCCTCGACCCCAAAACGCGCCGCCAGATTGCCCGCGTCGCTCGCCGCAAAGGCATCTCCAATTCGGAAGTGATTCGCCGGGCTTTGAATTCCTGGCCTGAATTCACCGAATCTGCCGTTTCGCCCTACGAGCAGCTCGCCGACCTGATCGGCGTCGTCCAGGGGGGCAACCCCCGCCGCTCGGAAAAGAGCGGAGCACAATTCCGCAAGATTCTTACGGCCAAGCGGAAACGTTCGTGATCTTGATCGATGCGGGTCCTCTGGTCGCCCTGGTCGATTCCGATGATCAGCATCACCACAAATGCGTTACCGCTCTGCGACAAATCCAGGAACCACTGGCAACCGTTTGGCCTGCCCTTACCGAGGCGCTCTATCTTCTGAATGATTTGCCCGCGGGCCAGGAAGCAGTCTGGGACTCGATTCTGCGCGGCGTTATTGGCATCCTTCCACTCGACGTCGAAGATATCCCGCGCATCCGCGAATTGATGCGGAAGTATCGCGATCGGGGCATGGAACTCGCCGATGCCGCCTTAATCCGCACCGCGGAGCGTGAGAATGTCCGCAAGTTTTTTACCGTCGATCGGTCAGACTTCGCGGTCTACCGGCTGCATGGCCGCGTACGGCCCGTCATCGTGCCCTAGCCCTGCCATTTTTGTGTACCCTGCTAAACGAGCTCCCCAACCCGCTAAATTCCTTTAGTTTCAGTTCAATGCCCTAAAATTGCCACTCGCTGCAACCATAACCCGAGCAAAATCAATGCGTTGATTCCGTTCCAAGCCGGTGCTACTCTGATTTGGTTAGAGTCTGCTTTGCCCACGGCATGTAGGCCCTAGGGTGTGTTTCACACCTTCCCCAAAATAGAAGTCGAGCACAGAGGAGATTTGTTTTGAGCGACGGAAACATGCGCAACTTTCTGTTTACCTCCGAATCGGTGACAGAAGGCCACCCGGACAAAATTGCCGATCAGATTTCGGATGCCGTACTCGATGAAGTCATGCGCCAGGACCCCAAGGGCCGGGTCGCCTGCGAAACTTTGGTAACGACGGGTCTGGTCGTCGTCTCCGGTGAAATCACCACCACGGCCCACATCGACTACGACGAACTCATCCGCAAAACGGTTGAGGGAGTCGGCTACGACAACGCACTCTTTGGATTCGATTCCACCACTTGCGCCGTCATGTGCACCATCAAGCGCCAGTCGCCCGACATCGCCATGGGTGTGGACACCGGCGGCGCCGGCGATCAGGGCCTGATGTTCGGTTACGCTTGCGACGAGACCGAAGAACTCATGCCCATGCCAATTCAATTGGCTCACCGGCTAACGCAGCGCCTTTCCGAAGTCCGCAAGAGCAAGAAAGTCAATTTCCTTCGCCCCGATGGCAAGTCGCAGGTCAGCGTTGAATATCGCAACGGCAAGCCATTCCGCGTGGACACCGTGGTCATCTCCACGCAGCACAGCGAAAGCGTTTCAACCGAAGAACTGCGCAAGGCGGTCATGGAACACGTGATCAAGCCGATCATCCCCGCGCACATGCTCGATGCCAAAACCAAATATCACATAAACCCGACGGGCCGCTTCGTCATTGGCGGACCGATGGGCGACGCGGGCCTTACCGGCCGTAAGATCATCGTTGACACCTATGGCGGCTACAGCCGTCATGGCGGTGGCGCCTTCTCCGGCAAAGATCCCTCAAAGGTGGACCGCTCAGCCTGCTACATGGCGCGTTACATCGCCAAGAACATCGTCGCGGCCGGACTTGCCAGCCGCGCCGAAGTGCAGCTCGCCTATGCGATTGGTGTTGCCGAACCTGTCTCCGTGATGGTGGACACATTCGGCACAGGCACAATTCCGGAAGAAAAAATAACGGAGCTCGTGCGCCAGAATTTTTCGCTCACCCCGAAGGGGATCATTGAAACGCTAGATCTCCGCAAACCCGTTTATAAACAAACCGCCGCTTACGGCCATTTCGGGCGTTCCGGCCCCGGCTTTACTTGGGAAAAGACCGACCGTGCCGACGCCTTACGCAAGGCCGCCGGACTCGCCGCTCCGGTGGAAGCGGCCGCCCGCCGCTAGTTTTACCGCGGCTTTTCTTTTTGAGCAGAACAATTGCCTTCTTTGTCGCAAAAACCGTCCCGCTTGATGGCAGAAAGCGTCCCGGTGCGGTCATTCGTCCAGCGAATGCAAATTTAATTCAATTGTGAGGAATCCCGAAATGGCTACGGCAGAACTGAAAAAAGGCGACGTAAAGGACATCGGGCTTGCCGACGCGGGCAAGCGCAAGATCGAATGGGCCGCGCAGCAGATGCCTGTGTTGCAGTCCATCCGTAAGCGGTTCATCAAGGAGCAGCCGCTTAAGGGTCTCCGCGTTTCCGCGTGCCTCCACGTCACCAGCGAAACCGCGAACCTGATGATCGCCCTGCGTGACGGCGGCGCCGACGCTGTTCTCTGCGCTTCGAATCCTCTCTCAACACAGGACGAAGTCGCCGCCTCGCTGAATCGCGATTACAACATTCCCACTTACGCCATCAAGGGCGAGGACAACGACACCTACTATCAGCATATGAAGGCGGCGCTCGACCACAAGCCGCAATTCACCATGGACGACGGCTGCGACCTCGTCACCATGTTGCTTACCAAGCGCCAGGATCTCGTCGGCAACGTTATCGCCGGCACCGAGGAAACCACCACCGGCGTGATTCGACTCCGCGCCATGGCCAAGGACGGCACGCTGAAATATCCAATCATTGCCGTCAACGACGCCATGACCAAGCATTTCTTCGACAATCGCTACGGCACAGGCCAATCCACGCTCGACGGAGTTATCCGCGCCACTAACGTGCTCATCGCGGGCCTCAAAGTCGTCATCGCCGGCTACGGATGGTGCGGCCGCGGAGCTGCCATGCGCGCCAAGGGTCTTGGTGCCGACGTCATCGTCACTGAAATCGATCCCGTCAAGGGCATCGAAGCCGTGATGGATGGATTCCGCGTGATGCCCATGGCCGACGCAGCGAAAGAAGGCGACATTTTCATCACCGTCACCGGCAACAAGAACGTGATTCGCCGCGAGCACTTCGAAGTGATGAAGAGCGGCGCGATCGTTTGCAACTCCGGCCACTTCAACGTGGAGATCGAAATTCCTTCACTTGAGTCGCTCTCGTCCGGCAAGAAGGAAGTTCGCCCGCTGGTGGACGAATTCCTGATGAAGGACGGCCGCAAGATCTATCTCATCGCCGAAGGCCGCCTCGTGAATCTCGCCACCGCTGAAGGCCACCCCGCTTCCGTGATGGATATGAGCTTCGCGAACCAGTCACTCTCCGCCGAATATCTGGTCAAACACCACAAAGAGATGAAGCCGCAGGTCTACGTCGTTCCCGAGCATCTGGATCGCGAAATCGCGCGCCTGAAGCTCGAATCGATGGGCCACCGCCTGGACAAGCTCACCGCCGAGCAAGAACAGTACCTCGCCTCATGGCAGGAAGGCACCTAAGTCTTCGTGTAGGGGCGGCTTTAGGCCGCCTTTCCCGCTGCAAGGCAAATATCAAGTAAGATAGTCCTTCGGGGCGCTTCGACAAAATCGAACCGCCCCAAAATTTTGGTGACTCGTATGTGGGACTATTGCGCACACTCTCTCGACGTCGCGCGCCTTCGCGGCGCAACATACGCCGACGTGCGGGTCATGCACCTTCGCCAGCGCGATCTCACCACCAAAAGCGGTGAAGTCGGCACTCTCGGCCAAAGCGAATCCATCGGTCTCGGCATTCGCGTTGTCGTGAATGGTGCGTGGGGCTTCGCGTCCACAGACCAACTCACCCGCGAAGGCGTAGCCGCATGCGCCGCGCAAGCCGCCTCCATCGCCAGAGCCTCCGCCCTCGCAAAAAAAGAAGATGTGCAACTTGCCGCCGAACCCTCCTATGTGGACAGTTGGCAGGGCCCGTGCCAGAAAGACCCGTTCGAAATTCCGCTTGAAACCCAAATCGATCTTCTGCTGAGAGCCGACGGCGCCATGCGTGAAGTCAAGGGCGTCACTCTCACCGAAACCGACATGCAATTCCGCAAAATCGATTCCTGGTTCGCCTCCAGTGCCGGCTCCAAAATTCACCAACGCCGTTACCATTCCGGCTGCGGCATCGTCGCCACTTCCTTCAAGGGAGACGCGATCCAGAAACGTTCGTATCCCAATAGCTTCGGCGGCCAGCACATTCTCGGCGGTTACGAACTCATCGAAGCTATGAATCTCTTGAAGAACGCGCCGCAAATAGCCGAAGAAGCTGTCGCGCTCCACTCCGCCGCGCAATGCCCAGAGAAAAACTCCACGTTGATCCTCGGCGGCAGCCAACTCGGCCTGCAGATTCACGAATCCGTCGGCCATCCCATCGAACTCGATCGCGTGCTCGGCCAGGAAGCCAATTTTGCCGGCACCAGTTTTCTCACACTCGACAAATTGAACAACCTGCGTTACGCCTCCCCGATCGTAAACGTTGTCGCCGATGCCCGCCCCGCGCATGGGCCCGGCCTCGGCACTTTTGCTTACGATGACGAGGGTGTTCCCGCGCAGTGCATTGACGTCATCAAGGACGGCGAATTCCGCGGCTATCTCTCCAGCCGCGAAACCGCGCATCTCATCGGTCTGCAGCGCTCCGGCGGCACCATGCGCACCGAGAGCTGGAATCGTCTGCCGATGATTCGCATGACCAACGTCAGCCTGCTTCCCGGCACCTGGACGCCCGAAGATCTGATTGCCGATACCGATGACGGCATTTTGATGGATACAAACCGCTCGTGGTCCATCGACGATCGCCGCTACCAGTTTCAGTTCTCCACGGAAATCGCCTGGGAGATCAAAGACGGCAAAAAAGGGCGCATGTTGAAAAATCCCAGCTACAGCGGCATCACCACTGAATTCTGGAACTCCTGTGACGCCATCTGCAACGCCGACAATTGGGTTCTCTGGGGCACGCCCAACTGCGGCAAAGGCCAGCCGATGCAGACCATGGGCACCGGCCACGGCGCTGCTCCGGCGCGTTTTCGCAACGTAAAAATCGGAACCGCTTTTTCAAACGAATGAGCGCCGCGAAGAAACCCCGGTCACACTCCAAGCGTCGCGCCGCTGAGGCGGGAGTCTCGCTTCGTCCGGAAAGGGAACTGCGTTCCATCACCGACCGCGTCCTGCGTATCGCCAAAGCGAGCGGCATCCCGGAAACCGAAGTTCACGTGGACGAAGTCATTGACGCGCTCACCCGCTTCGCCAACAACTCCATCCACCAGCACGTCGCCGAACATGGTCTCACTGTTTCTCTTCGGGTTGTCGTCGATGGCCGCACCGCTCGGGTCACCACCAACCGCGTCGAAGAAGACTCTCTCCGCGCCGCTTTGGAATCCGCCGCCTCGCTCGCCTCCAGCCAGCCGAAAGATTCCGGCCTTTTGCCCTTGCCAGGCAAACAAACGTACCGCCCTGTTCGGCGTTTCATAGATGCCACCGCCGTGCTCTCCGCTGATTCCCGCGCGCGCGCCGTGAAAAACACCTGTAATCTCGCCGAAAGCAAAGGCCAGATCACCGCCGGGATTTTCTCCAGCGGCCAAAGCCAGTCTGTCCTCGCCAACTCCCGCGGACTCTTCTCCGCTTACAGGCAGACCCAGGCCGAATTTTCTGTCACCATGCAGCAGGGTTCCGCCACAAGTTGGGCCAAAGCCAACGCCGCCGACTTCCGCGCTTTCGACCCGCTTTCCCTCGCGAAAACCGCCAGCGAAAAAGCCGCCCGCGCGGAAAATCCCGCCGAACTCGCGCCCGGCAAATACACAGTCATCCTCGAACCTGCCGCGGTGCTCGACCTGGTGGGTTTCCTTTTCTACGATTTCTCCGCCACCGCCATCCAGGATCAGCGCTCCTGTTTTTCCGGCCGCCTCGGCAAGCCGCTCCTTGGAAAAAACATCACCATCACCGACGACGTCTTTCATCCCGAGCAACTGGGCGCTCCATTCGATGGCGAGGGCATTCCGCGCCAGCGCGTGATTCTCGTGGACAGCGGTGTTCCCCGCAATCTCGTCTACTCCCGGCGTTCCGCCAGGAAAGCCGGCGTGCGTCCCACTGGCCATGGTTTCGCCCTGCCAAACGAGTACGGTGAAGCGCCGATGAACCTGGTCATCGGCGGCGGCAAAACTTCCATCGAGGAAATGATCGCGGGCACCGACCGGGGACTGCTCGTCACCCGCCTCTGGTACATCCGCGAACTCGATCCGTACGAAAAGGCAATGACCGGCATGACCCGCGACGGTTTATTTCTGGTGGAGAAGGGTAAAATCAGCCGTTCCGTGCGGAATTTCCGATTCAATCAATCGATTTTGCAAATGCTCAGAAATGCCGAGGCTCTTGGCCCCTCGCGCCGCGCCACCGCTGAGGAATCCTTCGAAATGGTCGTTCCTCCAATGAAAATCAAGGAATTTCACTTTAGCGAAGCTACGAAGTTCTAAAGAGCTTGCCCTCCTTCGCGCCCCTGCATTCCTGATGCATTCCAGAAAAATTCTGCATTGTACTTCGCCGCGGGCAGCCTCTATTACTCTGGTATGTGTAGCAGGCGGCGCCAGCCGAACTGGGGGCACCCGGACCACGATGCCTGTGGTACGGGTTTCGTCGCGCGCCTTGCGGGCCCTCCCACGCACGAAATCCTGCAATTCGCCCTGCAAGCTCTCGAACGACTTTCTCATCGCGGTGGTGTCGACGCCGATGGTGCCAGCGGTGACGGCGCCGGAATCCTCAGCAGCCTGCCGATAACTTTTCTGCGTGCCCGAGCCGCGGAACTCGAAATCGTTCTCGGCGATAATTTTGGCGTGGGTATGCTGTTCGCCCCTCACACGCGCGTTGCTGAAGCACAGCGTTCCATTGAAGAAGCTATCGGCCGTAGCAAGCTGCGCCTCGCCGGCTGGCGCAAAGTGCCGGTCAATCCCAATGCCCTTGGCCAGCGCGCGTTTGAGACCATGCCCGAGATCTGGCAGTGTTTCGTGGAGCCGGTTCCCACGAAAACACCGGTTGCCGATTCTGCCGCGAAGTTTGAGCGCAGCCTGTCCCTGCTCCGCAAACGTGCCGAAACTCTGCTGCCCGAGCGCTGTTATATTGCGTCGCTCTCATCGCGCACGATCGTGTACAAGGGCCTGTTGACGCCATGGCAGTTCCCGCACTTTTACGAAGATCTCCGCAGCCCGGAATTTGTCGCGCGTTTTGCCATTTTTCATCAGCGCTATTCGACAAATACGGAGCCTTCCTGGCAGCTTGCCCAGCCGTTCCGCTATGTCGCTCACAATGGCGAAATCAACACCATCGTCAGCAATCGCCGCTGGCTGCGGGCCCGCGAGCGCGAAATTCGCAAACGCATCGGCGTCGGCGAGTGGTTCCCAATGCTCGAAGAGTACGTCAGCGATTCCGCAAGCTTTGACAATGCCCTCGAACTGAAGCTACTCGCCGGTAAATCCGTCGAAACATCGATGCTCGAGCTGGTTCCAACTGCCTTCGCTGAGGATCCCTTTCTCTCCTCCGATGTCCGCCGCACACTCGAAGTCCTCTCCCGTGAAGGCGAGCCCTGGGATGGCCCCGCAGCCATGGTTTTCAGCGACGGCCTCTCGGTCGGCGTGAAACTCGACCGTAACGGCCTGCGTCCGATGCGCTATCTCGTCACCCATGACGGTCTGGTGATTGCCGGCAGCGAAACAGGTCTCGTCGATCTCGAAGAATCGCGTGTCGCCGAACGCCACCGTCTTGGCCCGGGAGAAATGATTCTCGCCACGCCGCAATCCGGCGTCTTTCTCCGATGGCGCGAGCTCTTGAAGAGCGTCACCACCCAAGTACAGCGCAATACGACCGCTGTCCCATCGCTGCTCAATCTTTCGAGCGACGCCCCTCGTCCACAAATCACCCAAGCCAGGCGGCTTGCCGGTGCTTCTGGCTGGACTGATGATCAGTACAAAATTCTTTTTCACCCTCTTCTGACCGGCAAGGAAGCCGATTGGAGCATGGGCGACGACGCGCCTCCCGCCTTTCTCTCCACGTTCACTCGCCCGCTTTGGGATTACTGCAAGCAACGCTTCGCGCAGGTCACCAATCCTCCCATCGATCCGTTGCGAGAATCCCACGTAATGTCTCTCGAAGTTTCGCTCGGCAAGTCGCATTGCTTGCCCGGCCCCGTTCTTAGCGCCGCTGAGCTTACGGCGCTCTGTGCAGCATTCCCTGGGCTGCAGGTTGTAGATTCAAGCTTTCCTGCCACCAATGGAGTCTCGGGTGCCCGCCGCTGTCTCACTCAGTGTTTAGCTACCCCTCTGAGTAGCGGCGAGCGCCCGGGGCTCCTCCTCCTCTCCGATCGCAATGTCAGCAGCGAGCGTGCCGCACTGCCGGTCCTTCTGGCTGCCGCGAAACTCTGGAAGAGTGCTGTGCGCCAGGGATACGCGGACGTCCCGCTGATCGTCGAGAGCGCCCAAGTTTTCGAGACACACCACGTCGCTATGCTTTTGGCCGCCGGCGCCAGCGCCGTTGTCCCGTATCTCGCCGAAGAGTTCGCAGAATCCGAAGAGCCCGGCGCTTTCAAGAAAGTTCGCTCGGGAATCTACAACGGCCTCAGGAAAGTTCTCGCGCGCATGGGAATTTCCACGCTGGCCAGCTACCGGAACAGCCATCTCTTTGAGGTGCTGGGGCTTGAAGAACAGATTTGCCATGAATTCTTTGAAGACGCCGGCCGCTATCCCGGCACAAAGTCGCTGCTGAACGTCTTGCAGGACTATTTAAAAATGCATGCCGTGGCCTACGCGATCAACGGGGAAAACCTACCCGACTTTGGCCTCTACCGTTTTCGCAAAGGCGCCGAGCTGCATGCCAACTCACCCGAATTTATTCGCCGCCTCCACGCCCACACGCGCAAGCCGCAGGCCGAGCACTACTCTGCCGTCGAGGAACTGGGCAAGGTAGCAGGCCCGACATTCCTGCGCGATTTACTGGAAATGTTGCCGGAGCAACCGGTCGCTGTCGACGACGTGGAGCCGCTCGACTCGATCCTCGCACGCTTTAGCACGCAGGCAATGTCTCTCGGCTCGCTGAGCCCCGAAGCGCACAAGACTCTGACCCTCGCGATGAACCAGATCGGCGGCCGCAGCAACACCGGCGAAGGCGGCGAAGATCCCGATCTCTACGCGACGCCCGGCACCGCCAGCAAAATCAAGCAGGTTGCTTCCGGCCGCTTTGGCGTTACCGCCGAATATTTAGTCCGGGCTGAAGAGCTCGAAATCAAAATGGCGCAGGGCAGCAAGCCAGGTGAAGGTGGCCAGCTTCCCGCCCGCAAAGTCACCGAATACATCGCGCGCATTCGCCACGCCACGCCCGGCACTCCGCTCATCTCTCCGCCGCCGCACCACGACATTTACAGCATCGAGGATCTTGCGCAACTCATTCACGATCTGCGCGCTGTCAATCCGCAGGCCCGTATCGGCGTGAAGCTCGTCTCCGGCACTGGCATCGGCGTGATCGCGGCTGGGGTCGCAAAAGCCGGAGCCAATGTTATTACCATCAGCGGCCACAACGGCGGCACCGGCTCCTCTCCGCTCACTTCGATCAAAAATACAGGGTTGCCCTGGGAAATCGGCCTCCGTGACACGCACGAAACTCTCTTGCGCGCCGGATTGCGCTCCCGCGTTTCTCTCCGAGTCGACGGCGGGCTGCGATTCGCCCGCGACATTCTCATCGGCGCCATCCTGGGCGCCGACGAATTTGGGTTCGGCACCGCGGCTCTCGTCGCCATTGGTTGCGTCATGGCCCGCCAATGCCATCTCAACACCTGTCCCGTCGGCATCGCCACGCAGGATGAAACTCTGCGCCTCCGCTTCAATGGCAAGCCCGAAATGGTCGTCGCATATTTCCGATCGCTCGCGGAAGAAATTCGCCGCAACATGGCCGAGCTTGGCGTCCGTTCGCTCACCGAACTCCGCGGCTGGTACGATCGCCTCGAAACGAAATCCGGCCTCGACGCCCTCCTCGTCATTCCTGTACCCAAGCCCGCTCGCGTCGTGCCGCAACAAACTCCCGTGGCAGAATCTAGCGGCGTGGAAGTTGAAGAACTTCTACAGCAGGCGCATTCGCATGCAGCCAGTCCGACCGTCATTAACAATTTTCACCGCAGCATCGGCAGCCATCTCAGCGGCGAGCGCGTGCGGCTCCGCATGAAGCAACCCGGGATCGCGCCGTCCGTTCACGGATTTCATGGCACCGCCGGACAGAGCTTTGGCGCCTTTCTTTCGGGGGGTCTCGCGCTGAATCTTTACGGCGAAGCGAACGATTACGTGGGCAAAGGGCTCTCCGGCGGCTCCATCGTCATCCACGCCGGTCAGAACGCGTCCAAACGCGGCGACGTCCTTGCCGGCAACACGGTTTTGTACGGTGCCACCTCCGGCCAACTCTTCATCGCGGGACAAGTCGGCGAGCGTTTCGCCGTCCGCAACAGTGGCGCCGTCGCCGTCGTCGAGGGCGCCGGCCAGCACGGCTGCGAATACATGACCGGCGGAATCGCCGTGATT
Organism: Candidatus Acidiferrum sp.; assembly: GCA_035935335.1. Taxonomy (GTDB): domain Bacteria; phylum Acidobacteriota; class Terriglobia; order Acidiferrales; family UBA7541; genus Acidiferrum. The sequence goes on along the minus strand of DASYXF010000064.1, from coordinate 57,135 downwards.
CTCGGTCCCGTCGGCCTCAATTTTGGTTCCGGCATGACGGGCGGCCTCGCCTACATTCAGCGCAGCGAAATGGAAAACGTCCTGAACGGCGAGTTCGTTCAGTCGCACGAACTCGAAGCGCATGAAGAATCGTGTCTCCGCGGCTTAATCGAATTTCATCGCCAATGTACCGGCAGTCCGCGCGCCGCGCGTTTTCTGGCGCAGCGGACCCTGCACAATTTTGTCCGCATCCAGCCGATTCATCTTCAGGAGTCGCTTGAAGGCGTCTGGCGCTCATTCTCCGGCGGCGTGCGCGACCCGGTTGTAGTCCCCGCGCCGGCTCCCGTTCCGGCCTCATCTGCTCCGCACTTTGCCTGATGGATTCGTCTTAACCATTTTCTAATGTAGAATCCGTTATATTTGTCTTCAGAGAGTGGGGGATATGGATTTCGACCAACTTACTACTTTTGTCCAAGTTGCCAAGCTCAAGAGCTTTTCAAAGGCCGGGCAGAAAGTATTTCGTTCGCAATCCGCCGTCAGCGCGCAAATCCGCCAGCTCGAGCAGGCCTACAAAGCGAAGTTGCTGGATCGTTCCGCAAAATCCGTCGAGTTGACACCCGCCGGCGTAGTTCTCTTCGACTACGCCGAACGCCTCTTGCGACTGCGCGACGAATCCGTGCAGATCGTTGCCGACCGCGGCAGCGTTGTTCAGGGCCCCGTCATGTTCGGCGCCAACGAAGCCACCTGCCTCTACTTGCTCCCGGACATCCTTTCCGAATTCAAGCGCCGCTATCCGCTTGTGCACATCAGCATCTATCGCAATTTCAGCCACAAAATTCTGCAGCGCCTGGAAGACGGTTCGCTCGATCTCGGCATCGTCACGCTTCCGCTGAAATCCCCCAATCTCAAGATGCACGTCATCAATCGCGACCGCCTGCGCTTTATGGTCAGCACAAAAAATCCTCTCTCGCAGCGCACGCACGTCACGCTGGATGAAATCGCCTCTGCTCCCCTCATTTTTCCGCGCACCGGGTACACCCGCCAGGTGCTCGACAAGCTTTTCCGCCCGCATCGCTCTCGCTTGCAGATCGCCATGGAGCTTCCCAGCATCGGCATGATCAAGACTTTTGTCGCTGCCGACGTGGGCATCTCCATCATCAGCGAGAGCTTTGCCCGCGATCAGGTCAAAACCGGCGAAGTAAAACTCCTCACCGTCGAAGGTGTTGACCTGTGGCGCGAACTTGCGCTCGTTTACCGCCGCGACCGCAGCCTGCCGCGAGCCGTTCAAGCCCTCATCAACATGATCCGCGAACTTCGCAAACCCGCGGAAGCGGCGCACGCCTGAATCAAGTAGGACAGGCTTCAGCCGGTGTTCGTGAAATGCAGCCCCAGCGGTTGTGATACCTTTTCTCAGGTTCATCATCTAACCTGTTATGGAACGCCGCCACTTCATTTCCGTCGCCGGGGGCCTGGGTCTTGGCCTGCTGATTCCCGGCGTCATCTATCGCTATCTGATGCGCGGCACAAATGTCGGCGACGCCAACATTCGCGCTTATCTCAACGAAGGCCCGCAAGCCGCCCTCCGCGCAATCACCCCAACGGAAGACTTTTATCTCACCTCTTCCCACGGCGAGCCTGCTGTGGACGCGGCCAAATGGTCCTTGACGATTGACGGACTGGTGAAAAATCCTCTCCGCTTCACTTACGACGAAATTCGCGCGCTTCCTCTTTACGAGACCATCTTGACCCTGGAATGCATCTCCAATTCTGTCGGCGGCCGCTTCATCGGCAATGCCAAATGGACCGGCACGCTCTTGAAACCGATCCTCGATCGCGCTGGAGTTCTCCCCACCGCAAAGTACGCCGTCTTCTATGCGGCGGAGGGCTACACCACCGGGCATCCCGTCTCCCGCCTCGACGATCCCGCAAATTTCCTTGCCTACAACATCAACGGCGAACCGCTCCCGCGCCAACACGGGTTTCCCCTGCGCGTGCTGATGCCCGGCCGCTACGGCATGAAGATGCCCAAGTGGCTCACCCGCATCGAACTTGTAGACAGTGAATATCTCGGCTACTGGGAGCGCCAGGGCTGGTCCAACACCGGCGACCGCAAAACGCAAGGCATCATCGACGATCCCCACAATTTGTCCCGCATCACCGGCGATACCTTCGTCGTCACAGGCTACGCCATCGGCGACACTTCCGGCATTTCCAAAGTTGAAATCTCCACAGACGGCGGCAGCCACTGGCAGGAAGTCGAAATTTTCAGTAACCCGAATCCATCGCAGGTCTGGGCCTTCTGGAAGTTTGTCTGGAAAAACGCACCGAAAGGGAAGCAAACGCTGAAGGCTCGCGCCACCGATGGCCGTGGCAAACTGCAATCCTCTATCGACAGCGGCGAATGGCCCGATGGCGCCACCGGCTACCACACCATCGAAGTCACCGTCGGCTGAACGCCCGGCAAAACTGCTATTTCACGTTGAAATCAATGCTCGCAATCGCGCGCGAAATCACATTTTCCTGAATCTGGATCAGATCCGAATCCGCATACGTCATTCCCAGCGTCGTGAAGACATCACCGTTGCGCGCCACCACTGCCAATGTCCCCGACCAGTCATGCCCGTCGGCCATCCCGCGATACTTGTATTCAATCGCCGGCAGTCCACCCAGCACGGTCTTTCGCTGCGAAATCAGCCGGTAATTGTCGTATACCTCGCTCAATTTCCTCTCCACTTCTTTGGCGGCGGCCTCGAGCGCGCTATTCGTCTTTTCGTGCCCGACCACCAGCAGCGTGGACTCATTGCTCGTCCCCATCGCCACAATCGCGTTCGGCAAGCTTTGCCCGGCATCCGCAATAATTTGCCAACTCGGCGCTTTGTACATCCGGAACAGGAATTCGTGGTTCAAGTACAAATTTCCCTGGATCTCTTCTTTAATCGGCGGCGGTTCTTCTTTCGGCGGAGGCGGAGCCGCGACCGGCGTCGCAATCGCCGCTTTCGGCGCAGCGCTTACGGCTTTGATTGGCGGAGGTGTCGCGTCTCCCTTTGCAGCCGTCAATGGAATCTGCGGCCGCACCGCGGGATTGTTCACGACTGAGGATCCCTTCGGTGCCGACTCGCTCTTCGCCGCGGCGTCTTCCGTTGGAGTGTCCGGAATGATCGACGCAATCTTGTCCTTTTCCACCAGTACGTAGCCGAAGTCGGTCTTGACCTTGAACATGTTGTCTTCGTACGCCACGATCACGCCGTGCAGCTTCTTTCCATCTTTCAGGCGGATTTCATCTCCGCGCGCGATACCCGCAAAAATACCGGAGCACACACCCGTTAAAAGCAGCGCGGCAATGCCCACGATGGCTCTGGGATGCCTGACAGTATTCATGTCAAAAGTATGTGCCCGCTCTCTGCTGCCCGCAACACTCACCCCGATGGTGGTGTCCGGCGTGCCAACTCCGCCAGGATGCCCGCGATTCGCCGGATGACGCGGTCCATCTCCGCCAGCGCTGCGTCCAGCCGCCCGCGTGTCGCCTCTGGCAATCGTGCGTGATTCTGCTGCAGGGCCAACGCTTCCGCCAGCATTCGCAGTTCTTTGCGGTGACGCGGATTCAAGCGCTCCCAGAGCCGCCGCTTCGCGCTGGTGTTGCGTCCCAGCCAGCCCTCGCCGCTCGCCGCCGGTTGGCCATTTTGCGGTTCCGGTATCTGTTCGGGCCTTTGCGTGTTGCGAATCATGTTCGAGCAAGTAGTTTTTAGTTTTCAGTTCCAGGAAAAGATCCAGAGCTCGACACCAGTCGCTAGTCGCCAATCACCAGTCACAGCCTCTCCATCCTCTCCCCCTTAATATGCTCTCCCTCCATCACCATGCCCGTCACCCGCATCGAGCGCGTCTCGTAGACCAGCCCGCCATATTTGTCGTACACATCGGGGAAGAGAATCACCTCAAATAGTCCGCGCTGATCTTCCAGCGTCACGAACATCATGTTCCGGTAATTTTTCGTGCCCACATGCCGGTACGTCACCACCCACCCGCAAAGCGTCACCCGTTTTCCAACCATGCCGGGCAGTTCGTCGCTCCACGTCTCCCCGTTCCGCGGCAGAAAATCCAGCGGATGCCCGCTCACGCACACTTCCAGTACTTCCCGCTCGTAGCGCAACTTCTGCTCGCGCGTATAATCCGGCGCGTCAATCTCCCGCAGCGCCGCTCCGATCGCATCCTCCACCTCCATCTCCGCAAACAACACCCCCGCCTCTCGTAGCGCCGGCTTCCAGCCGGCCCCGCGTTCCTCTTGTAGGGGCCGGGCTTGCCCGGCCCGCTCTTGGGTTTGTAAGGGCGGCTTTACGCCGCCTTCTTGCTTTTGTAGGGCCTGCCTTCCGAGGCGGCCCGCTTCTGCACTCCGTTCCCCACTGGAAAATCTTTGGACAAATAATTTTCCTTTTCCCCCCGCCTGCAGCAAATTCCACTGCCACAACATCGCCGGCCGCGTCATCCCGCAAACCTCATCAAACGCCCCGCACTTGATCAACGCCTCAATTTCATCCCGCTCCGCCGGCACCCGCATCAGGAAATTTTCCAGCGAACAAAACGCTCCCCCCGCCTCCCGTGCCCGCACGATCTCCACAATTGTCTCCACCCGCAATCCTTTCACCTGCATCAACCCAATCCGGATAGTCTTTGTAGGGGCCGCTTTCTGAAGTGCGCATTTTGCATCCCGGATGGTGTTGCGGGACGGGCCGCTCTTGCCGTTCTCTCTGCCCTCTTGTTCCTCCGCCGTATACTCCATCCGCGAACGATTCACCGAAGGCAATCGCACTTCAATCCCCCACCGTTTCGCCTCCTCCACATACGCCGAAACGTGATAAAACCCCGCGCCCGCGCTGCACATCGCCGCCAGAAAGTCCGCCGTGTGATGCGTCTTCAGGTAAGCCATGCGATATGAAATATCCGCATACGTCGCCGCATGCGCCTTGCAAAATCCGAATCCCGCGAATTTCTCCACCATCATCCACGTCTCTTCGCGCTCCGCTCCCTGCAACCCCAACTTCTCCGCCGCCTTCAGGAATTTTCCGCGCAACCTTTCTCTCTCCCGCTGCCCGGAAAATTTCGCCGCCGACCGCCGCACCAGGTCCGCCTCTGCCAACGACATGCTCCCCACTGCCTGCGCGATCTGCATCACCTGCTCCTGATATATGCAAACGCCCAATGTGTCGCCCAGAATGTTCTTTAACGATTCATGCGCGTACACCACCGGCTCTTTCCCGCGCAGCCGTTTCAAAAAAAGCTCCTTTGAGCCGTACTCCGCCGCTCCCGGCCGGATGATCGCCAACGCGATTGCCATTTCTTCCAGTGTTCGCGCCCCCATCGTGCGGAGCGTGCCGCGCATTGCCGGCGACTCAATCTGAAAAAGCCCCATCGTCCGCCCCGCTGCAATCACGTCGCAAGTCGCCGGGTCATTCTCCGGTATCTCTTCAAAATCAATCGTCCGCGCCTCAGGGCGAGGCGTAAACCCGTCCGCTGCCACGGAAGAAGTGGCGAGTAGCGAGTGGCGAGTGGCGAGAGAAGAGGAAGAAACAGGAAAAGAAGAAGGAGGAGCAGGAGCGAGAGCCGGAGCGGCAAGGGCCGAAGATATTCGGCTACCATTCTCCATTTCCTTTGCCTCCTTTACTTCTTTAACCTTCTTCTCTTTCCGCTCATCACTCGCCACTCGCCACTCGCCACTGTTTTCAATGTTGTCCAGCGCCAGCGCCATCGTCGTCAGCCCGCGCTGCCCCAGCAGATCCATCTTGATCAGCCCCAGCGCTTCGATCGCGTTCATGTCGTACTGCGTCACCACGATGCCCTTCGTCGCCCGCTCCAGCGGCACCAGGTGCGTCAACGGCCGCGCTGAAATCACCGTTCCGCACGGATGAATCCCCAAATGCCGGGGAGCGTCGTCCAGCCGCAGCGCCACCTGCAAAATCGTTTTCCACGGCTCGTCATTCACCGGCAGCGTGCGACCCTCCGGCAGAAGTTTGATCGCCTCCAGAATTTCCCGCACCGGCCGGTGCGGCAGCCGCTTGGTGAAGTGATTCACCTCGCCCGGCGGCACGCCAAACACCTTCGCGACCTCGCGCACCGCCAGCCGCGCATGCATGGTGATGAAGCTGCCGATCATCGCCACGTGTTCCGGGCCCCAGCGCGCATAAACGTAATCGAGCAGCTCGTCGCGCCGCGCCCCGCAAATATCAATGTCAATGTCCGGGCAATCGCCGCGCTGCTCATTCAGGAAGCGCTCAAAGTAAAGTCCCCAGCGCAGGGGGCACACACAAGAAATTCCCAGGCTATACAGCACCATCGAACTGGCCGCCGACCCGCGTGCTACTGCGGGTATCCCGCGGCGGTGGGCTTCCTCCACGATGTCCCACACCAGCAGAAAATACGGCGCCAAACCCCATTTCTCGATGACTTCCAATTCGCGCGTCAGCCGCGCAAGCACCGCGGGCCGCAGCGGCCGGTAGCGTTTCTGTGCGCCCTCGAAACTCAGCTTCCACAAATACGAAAACGCCGATTCACCCTCTGGCACCGGAAACTCCGGAAAAATTGTCTTCCCCAGATCCAGTTCCAGGTTGCACCGGTCTGCAATCTCCAGCGTCGCCCGCAGCAACTGCGGATGATCCGGAAATAGCCGCTGCATTTCCGCCGCCGGTTTGAACCACGCCTGCGGTGTCGTGATGTCCGGCGCCGCCACCGTCGTCAGCAATCCACCGGTCCGAATTGCATTCACTGCCCGATGATGCAAATGCTCTTCCAGCTTCAGGAAGTGCACATTGTTCGTCGCCACCAGCGGAATCCCCAACTCCCGCCCCAACTTCTGCGCTTCCCGCAGCACCCGCCCATCGCCAGGCGACAAATGCTGCACCTCGATATACAACCGTTCCCCAAAAATCTCCTTCAACCGCTGCAGGTGACTAGTGACTGGTGATTGGTGACTGGTGGTGCCTATGTAGCGGCCGCTTTCCGAAGCGGGCGCCTTTGTGTTTTCTCCTGAGTGCCCCAAGTGCTGGCGTTGCACCTGGGGTTCTTCCCTTGTAGGGGCCGGGCTTGCTTGCCCTGAGTCGGATCGAAGGGCCCGGCCCTCTTGCAAAACACCACCGCGCAAAAATTCCCCCGCCGGCCACAACGCAATCACCCCCGCGCTGTGCGCCGCCAACTCCTCCACCGTAATCGTCCGCCCCGCCTCCTCCGCAAACGTCTCCTGCCCCGGCCGCAAAACCCCCAACTGCCGCAACGTCGTCAACCGGCACAAATTGCTATACCCCTCCGCATCCGCAGCCAGCAACACCATCGGCACGTTTGTAGCGTTGTCATCCCGCCTATCCTGAGCGAAGCCGAAGGGAGCAGCGTTCTTTCTTTTCCGGAACTCGCCACTCGTCACCCGCCACTCGCCACTTCTTCTTTCCACCTCCGCCACCACCCCCACAATCGGCTTCACCCCAGCCGCGTGCGCCGCCTGATAAAACGGCACCGCCGCATACATCCCGTTCGTATCCGTCAGCGCCACGGCGAGCATCTTCTGCTCCGCCGCCGCCGCAATAATCTCCTCCGGAGGATTCACCCCCCGCAAAAACGAGTAATGGCTGTGACAGCGCAAATGCACAAACATGTGGGCGACCTGTAGCAGCGACCGGCGGGAAGACGATCGGAGAGCTGAAAGAAATAACGGGCAAAGGGAAGGGAATTAGTTGCGAAAAATTCTGTAGCTCAGGCCTTTAGGCCTGAGGGTTTTCATTAACATCGGCACGATTGTTGCCCAGGCTGATGGTTTTTCCCGCGTTGGCACGATTGTTTCACTAAACGCGGGTGCCCAGCATTCAGGAAACCCTCACCCCTGAAGGGGTGAGCTACAAGCCGTTCATCGCGACAGGCACGGGGTGGACAACACCAGGCCGTTTTCTTTTGTGGCGTAGTGCTCGCGCAACTCCAGGCCTTTGCCGTAGAAGACCGCGTTCCAGCCATAGCGGCCGCGCACGCGGTCCACTTCGCGGTTCAGGTACCAGCGCCGGTTCGCGTCCACATCAAACAGCTCGTTCTGACACCGGTCGGCATCCAGGTTCGTCACGCTCACGCCGATATGGCGAATGGCCACGCGCCGCGTAAACAGTTTCGCGAATAACTCCTTGCTGGCCGCCAGCAGTTCGCGCTCGTCATTCGTCGCGCGCAGCAGCCGCACTGTCTGGTGCGCGGAGTAATGGTCCACATACCGCACGCGCACGCCAATCGTCCGCGCCTGCTTGCCATGGTCGCGCAGCGTCGAGCCGATCCGCTCGCTCAAATATTCCAGCAAGCCGCCCAGAAATTCCGTGTCAATCGTGCCGCCTTCAATCGTCGTTTCACGTGAAACCGATTTCGGCGTCGCCAGTGTCATCACTTCGCGCCCGTCCAGCCCGCGCGAGCGCTCCCAGATCTGCTCGCCAATCACGTCGCCAAACGCCGCCATCAGCACCGGCTTCGGAATCATCCGCAATTGCCCGATCGTCGTCACGCCGCGCTCCGCCAGCGCGCCCGCATGGGTGTGCCCGATGCCATGCAGCTTTTCCACCGGCAGCGGCGCCAGAAATCCTTCTTCCGTTCCCGGCGTCACGATGCGAAACCCGCGTGGCCGCTCCAGCCGCGACGCAATCGACGCCACCACTTTCGTTCGCGCCGCGCCCACCGACACGCTCAATCCCGTCCGCCCCAGTATCTCCGCCTGCAGCCGCCGCAGCATCGCCTCGAAATCCGGGTACAGCCGTTCCGTTCCCGCGAAGTCCAGGTAAAAATCGTCCAGCGCCGCTGTTTCCACCGCCGGCGTGAAGGTCTCCAGAATCCGCCGCACCCGCTCCGCAAAATCCGCATAGTGCTCGTATTTCCCGGGCACCACAATCGCCTTCGGGCAGATGCGTAGCGCGTCGCGAAAGCTCATTGCCGTTTTCACGCCGCGGAATTTCGCTTCATAGCTTGCCGAAGCCACCACGCCGCGCCCCACCAGCACCGGCTTCCCGCGCAGCTTCGGATTCAGAACCTGCTCCACCGAAGCGAAAAACGCGTCCACATCCACATGCACAATGTGCGGCAATTTCTCTGCGGCACGAGCTTTCCCGAGCCCCAGCCAGTTCGTTGGAAAAGTGGCGAGTGGCGAGTGGCGAGTGGCGAGTTTCAGAAAGCGCGCCAATGGAGATGGCAGGCTGGCTGACTCACCTTCGCTGCTATCAGGGTGAACAAGCTCTCCTGGCGCTGTGTGTAGTGGCCGATCTTCAGATCGGCCCCCCGCTTCTTCCTCTTGCATTTGTAGGGGCGGCTTTATGCCGCCTTCTTGCTCCTGGAGAGCCCGCTTTCTCAAGCGCGCTGCCTCTGCCACTTTCTTTTCTTTCTCTGGCTCGCCACTCGTCACTCGCCACTCACCACTTCTTCTTTCGACACAGGCTTCCATGGCAGCTCCTGGCAGGGAAGCGGCTCTTGCGTTACTTTAACGGGTGGCATGCGGCCTGCCTGCTGCAAGCACGGTTCGGGAGAGCCCGAAGGCAATGGAGCCTGCCTGCGGACAATCAGGCCGAAACCACCCGTTTCCCGTTTCCTCTACCGGGGGCGAATATAGGCGAACAAAAAGCGAAAGTCAATATGTTTTTTTCACTCCCGTATTTCTTGTTGGGTTTACAACCTCGGGCAGAATAGCCACATGAAATTCCGGCTGGAGCAAAATCAAGCTGACAGAAAGAATCATGTTGATCGCGCTCCTGTTTCATCTGCCGGGAGTTTGTAAACTCTTGTAAAATCAACTGGCATTCTCCCTTCCTCCTGCTTACTCACCCCCCTCCTTCCCGTCTATCGCTTTGGGCGTGTTCGTCCAACAAATTTCCACTTCCGCGAAGCTCCCGTTTTCGCGACCAGGATGGTGTATCTATGCGCAGCACGTTTCGTTTTCTTCTCACCATTTCTTTCGGCCTCGCCGTTTGCATCACCAGCACACAAGCACAATTCAAAAATGGCAGCCAGGCCACCGAGCTGAATCTTCCCCGTATCAGCCAGCACGGCGTCACCACACAAACCATCGGCATCAGCACTGTCACGATCGAATACAGTCGTCCGCTCGCCGGCACGCGCGAAGTTTGGGGCAAAACCGTGCCTTACGGAAAAGTCTGGCGCGCGGGCGCAAATGAAAACTCCACCATCACGTTTTCCGATGACGTCGCGATCGAAGGCAAACCGCTCGCGGCCGGCACCTACGGCCTGCACATGATCCCGGACAAGGATCAGTGGACCATCATCTTCTCCAAAAACTCCACCTCCTGGGGCAGCTTCAGCTACGACGAAAAGGAAGACGCCCTGCGCGTCACCGTCAAGCCCGCGACCAGCCAACCCTTTGACACGCTCACCTACACTTTCGATGACGTGAAGCCCGACTCCGCCGTCGCCACGCTCCGCTGGGAAAAAATCGCCGTGCCGTTCCGCATTTCCGTGGACGTAAAAGCCGTCACCCTGAAGAGCATCCGCAACCAGTTGCGCAGCGTCGGCGGCTTCACCTGGGCCGGCTACGACGAAGCCGCAAACTGGTGTCTCGACAACAATTACAACCTGGAAGAAGCGCTGAAGTGGGAAGACACTTCTATCCAGAACGAAGACCGCTTCGAGAATCTGGAAACCAAATCGCGCATCCTCGACGCGATGGGCAAGAAAGACGAAGCCGCCAAGACGCTTTCCGCCGCGTTCGCCAAGGCCAGCGCCACGCAGCTCTACGTTTACGCCCGCGGCCTGCAGCGCGCCGGCGACACCAAGCGCGCGTTTGAACTCTACCCGCAAGTCGCCAAGAAAGATCCCAACCACTGGCTAAGCCATCTGGCCCAAGCCCGCCTCGCCTCCCACACGGGTGACTACGCATCCGCCTCCAAGGAAATGAAGCTGGCCATCGCCGGCGCTCCCGAAGCCAACAAGCCCTTCCTCGAGCCCATGCTAGCCAAGCTCGAAACCAAAACCGACTTCAACAATTGATCAACTCCCCTTTGTAGGGGCGGCTTTAGGCCGCCTTCTTGGGTTCCTCTTCGTAGGGGCACGATAAATCGTGCCCCCCTTGATTTTCTCTTCGCATTCGTACGGCCACTCTTCATTCTTCCATGTAGCGCTGGTCTTTTAAGTCAGCCCTCTTGCCTTTTCGTACTGCCCATTCCTCGCTTCGATCAACCCCTGCGATGGGAACGCCTCACATCTCTCCCCCCCCAAATAATTTTCCACCGGGCTGTCGATTGGCATCGCCCCCATTCGACCTACCTATAGGAGGGCGTCTTCCCCATGAAAAACCTCTTTGAAGCGGCAAGGCTGGTAGAGGTGAGGGACCGGCTGGCCCGATTGCAACCCGACAGCCAGCGCCAATGGGGCAAGATGAATCCAGCGCAAGCACTAGCCCACTGCACGGCGGCAATGGAAATGGCCATGGGGAAAGTCTCTCCACCACGCATCTTTCTCGGACGATTGCTTGGCCCGTTGGCGAAGCGGTCCGTAATCCTCAAAGGTGAGCCGATACGCCGCAATGCGATGACCGAGAAAAGCTGCCTCATAACCGACGAACGCGATTTCGCCGCCGAAAAGCAACGCCTGCGGGAATCAATCGACCGCTTCGTATCCGGCGGCCCCGCGATCTGCACCAAACATCCGCACTTCTTTTTCGGTCCGCTCACCCCGCTCGAATGGGCGGCGTTGATGTACCAGCATCTGGACCATCATCTCCGCCAGTTTCGGGTGTAGGGGCACGGTACACCGTGTCCTCTTGGGTTACTCCCCTCTCCTCCCCTTGAACCGGGCCGCCCAGGCACGCTCCTCACTTGCTGTCTTCCTTCGCCCACTCCGGCGAGATCAATTCGATCCGCCACACCGGCCCACCTTCGTACAGCGGGCCCTCTGATTTTAGAAACGTCGGGGCCTCTCCCTCCAACACCCATACGTGAATGTCCGGAGGCGCTTTGCCTATCAACGGCGCGACAATTCCAGCTGCACCCCCGATGCTGATCTTCACCGCAAATCTCGTTGCCTTGCGGCTGCTTCCACCCACCAGAAAAGCGTCCTCGCCGTCGCGGGCAATCTCCAGTTTCGTCAGCCGCGGTTTCGGCGTGGTCACTAGCAGCGACATTGTCGGAGCGGACCCATCCGCGGGCAAATTCTTCGCCATGATCGAAATCATGCCGTTGGCCAGGTCCGCCGGAAGCTTTTCGTGGCTGCTCTCCGTTTTTTCCTTGCCCTTTTCGTCCCAGGAATGAACCGTAACCTCCCCGGACGTTCCGTTGATGAATAGGTCCGTCTGGGTCTTGAATGCCGGGCCTTTCTGCGAAAGCCGGTATTCCAGCATCCGGAACCTGCGCTTTTGCGAGTAACTCACCCGCTCATCGTGTACCGAGCCATCCTTAAAATGAAGAATCACTCGGCTGGTCACTCGTTCACCGGTACTGTCCTGAATCACATCGCCCACCGCCAGGGTTTCGTTTTCCAGAGTCCGTAACACCAGAAAACCATGCGTCACGCCTTCCGAATGACGCACTGCTAGCGATTGAGCCTTAAGCGGGCCCGCGCCAAACAGCCCGAGGCACATCGTCAAATGCCCTAGTGCTCTTGGCCACCCGCGGAAAACCGTGGACCATCCAGCCACTCGATGCCTGTCATTCATGACGTGTTCTCCATTCTTCTTGGCTGGATTGAATCCCTCCTACATTACTAAATTCTGCGCCGAACGAGTGCCAGGTTCCATCACGTACTCGCCGAAGGTCGCTGTAAACCAGACTAATCCAGACCTTGTGCAACACCGGTCAGAGAGCGAGACTAGGCGAAGACGGAAAAGGCACATGGGATTTGTCGCGCTTTTGTTTACCACGATATGCGCAACTTCAATTGCGTATGGCACTCCAAACTCTTCTACTGGGCCTGCCCCGGCGGAGCGCACTATTGCCCGCAAACTCGCGGTCGAGGGCGTCCCGAAACTAGGTGAGGTGAGTCCCACTTTGTATCGCGGGGCGCAGCCTACCCGGCAAGGATTTCGGAAATTAGCGGAAATGGGCATCAGCATCGTGGTGGACTTGCGCGAGCGAGGCCGCAAAGGCGAGCGCCAACAAGTAACCAAGCTTGGAATGCGCTTCGTGTCAATTCCGTGGAACTGCTTCCATCCTGAAGACACAGACATCGCCCGATTTCTCAAATTGCTCCGCGACAGCCGCGGCAAGAAGGTCTTTGTCCACTGTCAAACGGGCGATGACCGCACGGGGATGATGATCGCAGCCTATCGAATGGCCGAAGAAGGATGGACCGCCGAGGAAGCCAAGAAGGAGATGGAAGCGTACGGCTTTACGTCTCCACATCATCTGATTTGCCCCGGATTATCAGCCTACGAAACGAAATTTCCCATGCGATTCAAGACCGCTCCAGCCTTCCGCGACCTGCGTCCCAGCGAGGACGTTCCAGAATGATGGCCTCGACTTAATCCCGGATAAGTGGAGGTCAGTGTTGGCGTGGGAGAAGTTGGAGTAGCCTGCCTGCGGCAGCCTTCCCTGCGGCCGGGCACTTTCCTTACTTTCGACGAAGCTGAATGCCGCCTCCTCACTGCCCTCTGCGGCCTGCTCTTCAGCCGCCGCCCCGCCCCCATCCAGCGCCCTCCCATGAACCCGTGACATCCGTCACAGACCCCTGTGTCGACGACACGTAGAAGTGAGGATACGGGGGCGAGAGTCGTCACCACTGGGTCGAAGGGGAGATTAGAAATGGCAAAGACCATGAAAGCGGCAGTTGTTGAAAAATTCGGGGAACCGTTGGTTGTGAAAGAAGTGCCTATCCCGACGCCGGGGCCAGGCCAGGTCCTGGTCCAAGTGGTTGCCTCGGGAGTGTGCCACACGGATTTGCACGCGGCGGATGGGGATTGGCCGATCAAGCCTACGCCGCCGTTCATACCGGGGCATGAAGGGGCCGGCATCGTTGCCGCGCTTGGTACGGGCGTCACGCACCTGAAAGAAGGCGACCACGTGGGCATCGCCTGGCTGCACAGCGCCTGCGGTCATTGCGATTACTGCCTTGCGGGCTGGGAAACGCTCTGTGCGGAGCAGCAGAATTCCGGCTATTCGGTGAACGGGAGTTTCGCGGAGTACGCGTTGGGGCAAGCCGATTATCTCGGCCGCATTCCCAAAAACCTTTCGTTCGTGGAGGCAGCGCCGATTCTTTGCGCGGGCGTGACGACGTACAAAGGTTTGAAAATGACGGAAGCGAAGCCCGGGGAGTGGGTGGTGATTTCGGGGGCCGGAGGATTAGGTCACGTGGCCATCCAGTATGCGAAGGCGATGGGGCTGCACGTTGCGGCGGTGGACCTGGGGCCGGAAAAGATCGCGCTGGCGCGCAAGCTGGGAGCGGAAATCACGATTGACGCGAAAACGCAGGATCCGGCGAAGGAAATTCAAAAGCAGATTGGAGGCGCGCAGGGCGTGTTGGTCACGGCGGTTTCACCGATCGCGTTCAAGCAAGCGGTGGGAATGTTACGGCGTGGGGGAACGTGCGTGCTCAACGGCCTGCCCCCGGGAGAATTTCCCGTTTCAATTTTTGATCTGGTGCTGAACGGCCACACGATTCGCGGCTCCATCGTGGGCACGCGGCTGGACCTGGAAGAATCGCTGGCGTTTGCCGCTGAGGGTAAGGTAAAGGCGACAATTGAAACTTTGCCGCTCGATTCCATCAACGATGTTTTCAGCCGGATGAAGAAAGGCCAGATTAACGGCCGCATCGTTCTCGGCTTGGGCAAGGAAACTCCTGCAAACATGGCGGCTGCGCGAAAGGCAGGCTGAACCAGGAGGCGGCGGGCCGGCGGCAACGTAATAGGAGAGGTATAAAGGCGCAACAAATTATTCCGCGAAATACGCGGGATAAGGAGGCAGATCAGAGGTCACGGAGACGGGGGCCGCGCGGGGACAGAGCGGCGCGGCTACCTGGCGCCAGCGCCGGCTGGGCCGGGGGTCTGGTGGCGCCAGCCCACAGACTTGGGGCCGGGAGTAACCCCAGCTTCAGAGCGGGCGGCCTGCTCGCGAGCCTTATCCTGGGATTTCTGCCGATGGAACAGGGACTTCTTTGTCTTTGGGGGTTTCTCCGCCTTGGCAGCGGCAGGAGCCTTGTCCCTGTGGTGACGGTGAAACGGCCAGCCAGGACCTGCAGCAGAGGCAACCGGACCGAGCGCGCTGAGAGCGAATGTGAAGCAAGCAGCCAAAAAGAGTTTCTTCATCGCGAGGACCTCATCTGGTCCATTTCTAACATTTGGGGTCGGGAGCGACTACTGTACGGAAGGACGGTTTTTCCTGAGCGGAACCATCTGAGGTGTCTCCCTGGTCAGAAGACGCGGCCGAGTTGGAAGAACCATTTTTGGTGGCCGGTGTCGCCGACGCTGCCCCCAATCAGAATGGGGCCGAAAAAGGTCTCGGCGAGAATGCCGCCGGCGGCGTCACCGGAAAGTTTGGGGGCGGGGAAGGGGTCGCCGTACATTTTGCCAACTTCAGCAAAGCCGGTGAGGTAGACCTGCTTGCCGACGAATTGCGGAAGCGTGAAGACTTTGTGGAGATAGCCTGTGCGGCCGATGAAGTATTGGTTACCGATGAGCTCGTTGAGGCCGTAGGCGCTAAGGCGTCCAACGCCACCGAGGAAATAGATAGGCGCGCCCGGGGAGGAATGGCCGAAGGTGGATGCGCCTTCGGCAGTGAAAAAGAGAGAGCCGCGAGAGCTGACGGGCTGGAAGTATTGGGCCAGGAATCCGAGCGACGGGTAGGCGTGGGTGGAAATCGGAGTCGTGTCGAACCACTCATAGCTGGCTTTGAGATAAACGCCGCGCGTGGGGATAACGGCTTCGTTGGTGTGATCGAGAATGTAGCGCGCATGGAAGGCGCCGACGCGGCCGTTGGTAGAGGCGAAATCCGGCGTGCCGAGGCGCAAAGCGTAGTCCTGGTATCCAATGCCGTAGCCGACACGGATTTCGTTGAAGCGGCTGATCGTGTAGCCGAGATCGACGCCGGTGAGGACATTGTCGAGACGATAGATCGCGGTTGGGTCCGAATTTTTGTAGACCTTGAAATTGGTTTGCGCCGCATTGACGAACGGGGCGAAGAACCATTTCCCGAGTGGCCGGAAGGGCCGGTAAAGCTCGGACGCGATGCCGTAGGTGGCGCCGAATTTCAGGTCGGTGCGCCACTCGGAGCGATAGCCCCAGACATCCATCGCGGTGAGGCGAGCGCCCATGGTGAAATCGACGTCCTGCGGCTCGCTACCGTTGATTTCGACGAAGGGAAGCAGGAACGGGGGCGCGTAGGTCTTTTCGTGAACGCGGATGGAGAGTCCGTTCTGGCTGCCATCGTTGATCACGGAATAGGTGATGCTGTCGTAGCGGCCGACACCGGTGAGACGAGTAAGGACGTGATCCAGAGACTTTGTGTCGAGAGGCCGCCCGACGAAATTTCTGAGCAGATTCTCGATATTTTTCTTGCCTTCGGGGTCAACGCCTTCGACGCGGACGAAGTCGGGAACTCCCGGCGCGCCGCGCATTCGGGATTTTTTCTGCTGGAGATATTCGGCCCAGGCTGCGTCGTCAAGTGAATAGGCTTTCAGGATTTGGGCTTTTTCCTGGGAGGCGTCATAGCCGCGCTGGATGAGCTGTTCGGTTTTTTGATAATCGAGGGAGGAGAATTCCTCCACGTCGGCCTTGACGATCAGGTCGGCGCCCGCCATGCCGCGAATCTCCGTTTCCGCAATGACCAGCGCGACCGAGCGACCGAGCACGGAGAACGCCGATTGGATCTCTTTCGAATTGGCCGGAGAAAGCTGAAGGTGTACGGCGATGACGATGTCGGCGCCCATTTTGCGGACGACGTCGGTGGGAAGATTGTCGACGAGGCCGCCGTCGACGAAGATTTTATCGCCCTGGCGGACAGGAGCGAAAACGCCGGGAATCGAGATGGTGGCGCGCATGGCGTCGGATAGAGAGCCGCTCTGGAAAACGTAAGACTTGCCCGAGATGAGTTCGGTGGAGACGCAGCGGAAGGGAATGGGGAGATCGTCGAAAGAAGGGATGTTGGAGTAATCGATGGTTTCACGGTCGATGAGGAGATTGATCTGGTGGCCGGTGTTGAGTCCAGCGGGGAGATCGGCGCCGTGTTTCAGGCCGACTTGAACGGAGTTCGGGACAGCGCGGGCATCTTCCTTGCGGCGGAAGGATAGGTCTTCGTAGGGCGTGCCGCCACCAAGCAGCAGCGGCCAATCGGCGGTGCGGAGGATTTCCTCGAGTTGACCAGCGGGCTTTCCGGTGGCGTAGATGCCGCCGACGAGGCCACCCATGCTGGTGCCGGCGAGGTAGTCGATGGGGATGTGATGCTCTTCAAACCATTTGAGTACGCCGACGTGGGCTTCGCCGAGCGCACCGCCGCCTTCGAGGGCAACGCCGATCTTCGGCCGAGATACGGGCGCGGGCCTGGCGTCTGAGGCGTTGGTGGTTGGCTGCGGCTGCGCGGTAGGCGCAGGGGGCTCTTGCGCGAGACCGAGACAGGCGAGACAGAGGACGAGAAGCGCGGAAAGTGATAGGCGCACGGTGGATCCCCTTGTGGTTGTTGACTGGACAGGAGAATTCGTTTCGCTCTCAATGTTACCCGTGTTTGGCGTCGTGGCAAGTAACTTGGCCAATTCGGGTTACTTGCGTAGGCCTCGCGGACAGGTGCTGGATTGGCGTCGCTGTGAAGCGGAGGAGTTGCAGCAGCCATTTACGGGGAATAGGGTTGAAACCAGGTGCGGAATGATCGCATCCAACTTGCAACGGAGTGGACGATTCGGATATGGCCGAGAAAGTTCCCAATTTGCCGCCAATACTCGAGCCGCTGCCGCCGCTTGTGGAGCCCAGGGTTGGCGTGTTTCGTTGGGGTTTTCGCCTCCTGCGTTGGTCTACCTACCTGGCTGCGCTCATCACACTGATACTTGTCCTGCATAAGACCCCTCCTCCCGTTGTGGCCTCGACGCCGGAAGCAGCGGCGGCTGCTGAACAAAAAGTCTCGCAGGTTGAGCAGAGCGTATTGCAGGGTCAGCCTGCCACGCTGCGGCTGGATGAGACCGAACTGAACTCCTATCTGGCGAGTCACCTTGATCTTTCGGCGCCAGCGGCAGGTGCCCCGCCGTCTGGCGGACCCGGGGTGCCGACGGATGCAGACGTGGAGCAGGCGCGGTCTTCCGTGCGAGATGTGAAAGTGCAGATGGAGGGGGATCAGGTTCATGCTTACCTGGTGTTCGATCTGCATGGAAAAGAGATGAGCCTGGACCTGGTGGGAAAGCTGGGTGCCGCTGATGGTTACTTGAAATTTGACCCGGTAAGCGGTCACATCGGCTCACTGCCGATTCCCCAGTCGGCGCTCGAAAGCGCCGTGAAACAATTGATGGAATCACCGGTGAACCGCGAAAGGCTCCGATTGCCTTCGGATGTGTCCGACCTGCGGATTGAAAACGGGGAGTTGGTTACGACCTATCGCTGACGAGAGTTTCCTTCCTGCACTCACTAGCCTCGAATCACGGCGGCCCAATAAATCCATAACGCTGTGCAAATGCCCAGGGACAACCTTGCGTCGATAAAGGCCGCGAGCGTGGCGAGGAGATAGAGCGGAGGGCCCATTCGATAGCTGCGGTGCGTGGCTTCGATGAATTTGACGGAGGCGTTCTTGGAGAGCAGGTGGGGGCGGAAGGCTCCGTAGATAAAAATGGAAAAGCAGATGGCGACAAGAACAAAGGTGCCGGCGTAGAAGGCCGCAGCCGCTTTCGCGGCGGGCGTCTGCAGATAGGCGGCGAGTACTGAGGTTGGATAGGGAACAAAAGTGATTAAGAGAAGCAGGCAGCCGTTGCTGAAGTGCAGGCGCGAATCGGTGCGGTGGACGTTGCGAAGGATGGCATGGTGATGCATCCACATGATCAGGACGGTGAAGAAGCTCGTGACGAGGGCGAGGTAACTGGGCCAAAGTTGTAGCAGAGCTTTACCGAGGGCGGCAGAAGTCGCTCCGGACGCTGGAATTGTGGGAACTTTTAGTTCGAGGACCAGAAGAGTGATGGCGATGGCGAAGACGCCGTCGCTGAAGGCTTCGAGGCGGCCGGTTTCTTTTTCGCCCTGGGATTCGATTTGCGATTGCATGGGAACTAGTCCAAAACTGGGTAACAGAGTATCAGTGACGGGGAAGAATCCGAAGCGGGCGGGGGATGAAAGTGCGGGGTGGTTCTGAAGGAGTGGCATGAAGGTTGCCGCTTCCAGTGCGGGTCAACTTTGCTGAAAATGTGTAGGGATTGGGCTGCCCGGAGTATACTGGGCCGCCGAAGCGTAACGAGGGGTCTCGATGGACGACGAAAAAATTGGCGCGGAGAAGCGGGATGACGAGCTCGGGATGAATCGCGAGATTACCCGGCGCGATTTTCTGAATGGCGTTGCGATCGGGACCGGCGCAGCCCTGCTGGGCGGCTCGATCGGGGCGGAACAGCTTTTTGCCGCGGCGGTTTTCGATGAATTCGCGCCGGAGAAGGCCCCTGATTATTACCCGCCTTCCCGCACCGGCATTCGAGGCAACCATGATGGATCGTTCGCGTATGCACACCGGATGCGGGATGGCGAATCGGCGAATGCCCTGGGCGAGGCTGTCTCGACAGGCGAAAACTACGATCTGATGATCGTGGGTGGCGGCATCAGCGGGCTGGCGGCGGCCTACCGGTTCCGGCAAAAAGCGGGGCACAACGCGAAGATCCTCATTCTCGACAACCACGACGATTTTGGGGGACATGCCAAGCGCAACGAGTTTCAGGCCGGCGGGCGAATGGTTCTGTCGTACGGCGGAACGCAATCGATTGAGAGCCCCGGCAGCTATAGCGGGGAAGCGAAAACGCTGCTCAAAGAAATCGGCATTGAAACACAGAAGTTTTACAAGGCATACGACACGAAGCTGTACGCCAAGCGCGGCACGGCGGCTTTTTTTGACAAGGAGACCTTCGGCGAGGACCGCCTGGTGACCGGCATGAACACTACGCCGTGGCCGGAGTTTCTGGCAAAAGCGCCGCTTTCTGACACCGTGAAAAAGGAAATTGCCCGTGTTTATACGGAGCAAGCGGACTACTTGCCCGGGATGACGCGAGAACAGAAAATCGCCGCGTTGAGCAAAATCAGCTATGCGGAGTATCTGACCAAGCACTGCCGCTTGGTCCCGGAAGCGTTGCCGTTTTTTCAGACGTTTACGCACGACCTTTTTTGCGTGGGAATCGAATCGGTTCCCGCGTATGCCTGTTATGAAGCGGGTGACGACTATGGGTCGTTCACCTATGCGGGATTTCAGGGGCTTGGCTTGCCGGAGCACCAAAAGGAAGAACCGTATATTTTTCATTTTCCCGACGGGAATGCTTCTGTGGCGCGATTGCTGGTGCGTTCGTTGATTCCGGACGCGGTGCCCGGCTCGACGATGGAAGACGTGGTCACGGCGCGTGCAAATTATGCAGCGCTCGACCGGGCCGCGAATTCCGTGCGCATCCGGCTAAACAGCACCGCCGTGAATGTAAAGCATGTTGGAGCTAGAGACGTTTCGAAAGAAGTGGAAGTTTCGTATATGCGGGGCGGCAAGCTCAACACAGTGAAGGGGAGCTACTGCGTGCTGGCCTGCTACAACGTGATGATTCCTTATATTTGCCCGGAGCTTCCCGACGCGCAAAAGGAATCGCTTTCCTTTCTGGTGAAAGCGCCGCTCGTTTACACGCACGTAGCGCTGCGCAACTGGACTTCGTTCGCAAATCTGGGGATTCACCAGATTGTGGCTCCCGGGGGATACCACACCTACACGGCGCTCGATTTTCCGGTGAGCCTGGGGAAGTATCAATTTCCGAGCCGGCCGGAGGATCCGGCTGTGCTGTTCATGCTACGGACGCCGTGCAAACCCGGACTGCCGGTACGCGACCAAAACCGTGCGGGGCGGACGGAGCTGCTGCAAACGCCGTACAGCAAATTCGAGCGGAACATTCGCGAACAGTTGGGGCGGATGCTCGGAGGTGGCGGCTTCGATCCGGCGCGCGATATTGAAGGAATCATTGTGAACCGGTGGGCGCATGGTTATGCGTTCACTCCGTTTGGCCTGGATGTGCCGGAATGGAAAGCGGGGCAGGAGCCATGGGTATTGGGCCGGCAGCCGTTCGGCCGGATCGCCATTGCGAACTCCGACGCTGGAGCAAGCGCTTACACGGATACGGCAATTGATCAAGCGTTCCGCGCGGTGGGCGAGATCCTCGGGCGTTAATTCTTCAGAAAATCCTGCGAAGGCCGGCAACATGGCATGCCGCCGTTGGCCTACTATCGTTACTAATCCCAGGCGCATGCGACGAATGTGGAGAGGATTCTGCTGATGATAAAAATAATCCCGTTGGCGGCTGTACTTTTAATCGGTGGTGTGGCCCTCTCTGTGCGCGGGCAGAGCGGTGCCAAAGATGAGGCAGGGCGCATCCAGGGGCTGGAACTTGCGTGGAACCACGCGCTGGAAAGCAAGGATTCGAAGGCCCTCGATATGTTGCTTGGGAACAATATGGTGTCCGTTGATATTGACGGAAGCGTCTCAAACAAAAGTGAGTTTCTGGCGAGCATCAAGGCCCCAGATTACCAACCTTCGCAGGCGGTGATCGAGCAGAGCAGCGTGCAGATGTATGGTGATGCGGCGGTGGTGGTGGGCGTTTTCCGTGTGAAGGGGATGGAGAAAGGGAAGCCGTACGTGCATCGCGAGCGATTCGTGGACACATGGATCAAGACGAATGAGACCTGGCAGTGCGTTGCGACAACCGGCACTTTGATTACCGCAAAGCAGCCCGCGGACTAAGCGCGGTTGCTGGTTCCCGCCGGCTTTCCGAGGATTTGTTACCGCAATCAATTTTGTGGATTTGCAAGGAGAGCGAAATGTCCTTTCTGCGCGTTGGTATGGGATTGCTGCTGGCCTTAACGCTGACGGGCGCGAGGAGTTGGGGAGTTCCGGCGGCTAAATCCTCCGTTAAGGTCCAGTCGTTCGGGGCCATCGCTTCAGGCGAGAAGACAGACTTGTATGTTTTGACGAATAACCGGGGGATGATGGTGGCGATTACGAACTATGGTGCGACGGTCGTGAGCATCAAAGTGCCCGACCGGGCCGGGAAATTTGCGGACGTGGTGCTGGGGTTCGATACGGCGAAGGAGTATGAGGAAGGGACGGCGCACATTGGCGGAACCATCGGGCGTTACGCGAACCGCATTGCGCACGGAAGTTTCACGCTTGCCGGGAAAACGTATACGCTGCCAAAAAATAATGGCGAAAACACGCTGCACGGCGGATTGTTGGGTTTTGACAAGAAGATTTGGATGGCGAAGGAAGTTCCCGGGAAAGAAGGCGTGGCGGTTGAGTTTACGTACGTGAGTCCGGACGGAGAGGAGGGATTTCCCGGAACAATGACCGTGACCGTGCTGTTTACCCTGCTGAATGCGAAGAACGAATTGCGGATTGATTACAGCGCAAGCACGGACAAGCCAACGGTGGTCAACTTGACCAATCATAGCTACTTCAATCTGGCCGGGCAGGGGAATGGAGACATTCTGTCGCAGACGCTCCAACTGAACGCGAGCAAATTCACCCCCGTGGATTCGGGTCTAATCCCGACGGGCGAGCTTCGCACTGTTAAGAATACGCCGTTTGATTTTACCCGTCCGGTGGTGATCGGCGCCCGCATCAACGGAGAGGATGAGCAGTTGAAACTGGGGCGAGGGTACGACCACAACTGGGTTTTGGACCGGAAAACAGGGTTTTCAGGAATTGAATTGGCGGCCATAGCGCGGGACCCGAAGAGCGGGCGCCAACTGGAAGTTTTGACGACGGAACCGGGGATGCAGTTCTACACAGGGAATTTTCTCGACGGCACGGCGCATGGGAAAGGCGGGAAGGCCTACGAGCAACGCTTCGCGTTTTGCTTGGAGACCCAGCATTTCCCGGATTCTCCGAACCACGCCGGATTTCCGACCACGACTCTGTTTCCGAGTAAGCCATTTCATTCCACCACAATTTTCAGGTTTTCAGTGAGATAGCTGAAAGCTTTAAGGTAATAATGCGACAGACGGGTGCGTAGAAGTGGTTCCGGGGCCTGGACTCGAACCAGGATTCTAGGCTCCAAAGGCCCATGTGCTACCAATTGCACCACCCCGGAATGGTGTGGACAACCCTACTAGTCTACTTGAGAGGCGGCGGCTGGCAAAATCGTGTTTCGGCCGGGCCGTTTGCGCTTTTCTTAGCGCCGACGGAAATATCTTCCGGAGGGTGCCATGCGCCTCGGAACAATTTCTGCTAAAGTTAAAAGGTTGCGCTCTAAGTGGAGAGGTGGCCGAGCGGTTTAAGGCGCACGCTTGGAAAGCGTGTGTAGGTTAACCCCTACCGTGGGTTCGAATCCCACCCTCTCCGCCATGTTTACCTTCCCTTTCACTCCCCTGCTGAAAACTTCCTGCCAGAAATCGACTGAGGAAAGCCCATCTGAAAAGTCGCCGGCGCGAGCGCTCTTTGAGGCGGGGCCTCTTGCATCCCAAGAGGCGCTACCTGCGGAGAGAGTCTAGAGACAAGCCCCGAATCGAAGCGTCGAGCAGTTGGATTGTGTGGACTACCGGAATGTGAAGGTTGGCCTTGGCTAGTGCGGATTGCAGTTGCAGCAAGCAACCGGGGTTTCCGGTGGCAACGACGTCCGGCTGGAGCGGGGCGATGAGGCGAGCCTTGCGGTCGCCCAATTCGGTGGCGGCTTCTGGCTGGACGAGATTGTAGATTCCCGCGGAGCCGCAGCAGATGGGTGATTCAGGGATTTCAAGCAGTTGGGCTCCGGGAATTTGCTGGAGCAGCGATCGGGGTTGCATGCGAACGCCCTGAGCGTGCTGCAAGTGGCAGGAATCGTGGAAAGCCACGCGGGCATTGAGAGGTTTGCGCTCGGCACGCGGCGGAAGTTCGGCGAGGATTTCGCTTATGTCCTTACATTTGGCGGCGAAACGTTTGGCACGCTCGGCGTAGTCCGGGTCATCACGGAGCAGGTGTCCGTATTCCTTTACGTTGGAACCGCAGCCGGCGGCATTGATCACGATCGTTTCCACGTCGGCCGTTTCGAACGTGTCGATGGTCTTGCGCGCGAGTTCTTGCGCCCGCTCCTCTTCCCCGGCATGAACGAATAGCGCGCCGCAGCAAGTTTGCTCCGGCGGGGCGACAACCTCGCAGCCTTCTGCGGCCAGGACGCGCGCGGTGGCGGCGTTGACGTGAGAGAAAAACGTGCGCTGCACACAGCCGAGGAGAAGGCCGACGCGTTTGCGTTTTTCACCTTGTGCAGGGGTGATAGCTGCCACGGGCTCGATCGGCGAGGCGGTGGGAAGGAGGGAGTCCATCGAGGCGATGGATTTCGGCAAAGCTTTGAAGACACCCAGCGCGCGCAGTGCGGCTTGCGCTCCGCTTTTTTGGTAGGCGAGCAGCGGCCAGCGCAGCAATTTCATGCGGCCTGGCTTGGTAAATGTTTCGAAGATGAACCGGCGATGGAGTTTATCAGCGGCTGGGCGCCGGTAATTGCGCTCGATCTGCGCGCGGGTGGCTTCGATCAACTTTCCGTAATCGACGCCAGAGGGGCAGGCAGGCATGCAGGCGACGCAGCCGAGGCAGGAATCAAAGTGGCTGACCCAGCTTTCGTTCATCTCCGTTTTTCCTTCGAGAGCCAGCTTCATCAGGTAGATGCGGCCACGGGGTGAATCCATTTCCTGTCCCCAGAGCGAGTAAGTGGGACAAGCGGGCAGGCAGAAGCCACAGTGGACGCATTTCTCGATGATTTCGAGCGACGGAGGATGATGCGCATCGAACCCGTTTGCGAGCTTCGTTTGCTGAGTGTCGTTCGCCATGCGACTAGATTCCCCCTACGAACCGGCCGGGATTTAGTATGTTTCTCGGATCGAGCTGGTGCTTTACGGCGCGCATCAGTGGAACCGTGTCGCCCGCGCCGCCCCACACGTCGATCGAATACAGTTCGGCAGGGCGACGTAGAACGACGAGAGAGCCTCCACGGGATTGCAGTCCGCCTCGAAGCTGTTCGACGGCCGCTGATAAGAGCGGCGGAGTGCCTTCCAGGCGAAGCATTCCGACCCCAGTGGCTTGAAGCACGAGGCGGCGGTTTACATTCTGAGAGTTGCCGATAGACTGCAGAGAATCAATCGTCTTCGCGATGTTTGTTGGAAGCAAACTGATTTTAGACAGCAGCGCGGTAGTGATTGGCGAATCCCAGAGGTTTTGCCGGGCGTTCCAAACATCTTCAGAGGAAAGTTCCACGCGAGTTGAGCCGAGGAGCTTTCGCAATTGCGATTCCTGGGCTGCCAAGCCCGCTTCCGTAGCTTCGAAAAGGATATCGGCGGAAGGCGGTTCGCCGGCGGCGCAGCGAATCTGCAGCGCGGTGTGGGCCAATTGAGAATCCTGAATCGCCAGGATGTGTTGCTGCACGGCTTGAGAATTATCGCCTGCAAAAGAAAATGATTTTGTTGCGCGAGGCAGGGGATGCAGACGGAAAACAGCACGTGTGATGATGCCCAGGGTGCCGAAGGCGCCAGTGACCAGTTTTGGGAGATCGTAGCCTGCGACGTTCTTTACGACTTTGCCGCCGCTGCTGGCGAGAGTGCCGTCGGGAAGGGCGATGGTGACCCCGATGATGAGATCGCGGAGCGCGCCGAAGCGCAGGCGCAACGAGCCGCTGTCGTTGGTGGAAAGAACGCCGCCAATGGTAGCGCGTTCGGGCCACAAGCCGTCGAAAGCGAGGCGCTGGCCGTGTTGCGAGAGTGTTTTCTGCAGAGACTGCAAAGTGCAACCCGCCTCGACGGTTGCCGTAAGATCCGCCCAGGCGTGCTCCACAATTCGATTCAGGCGGGCGGTCGAGAGTATCAATTGCGCGTTTTGGGGCGGATTGCCCCAATCGAGTTTCGTGCCGCCGCCCCGGGGGATAACTGCGATTCCGGCTTCGTTTGCGATTGAAAGTGCGGCGGCCAACTGTTTTTCATCCTTCGGCTTGGCTATGAATTGGGGAAGGGTTCCGGAGAAACCGTCGGCAGTTGAAGCCGGGCGCAGGTTTTCTGTGCCCACTACCGCGCGGAGATTTTCTTCGAAAGAGCTAGTTTTCAGCATGGCAGTGGAAGTGGTCCGTCATTTCAGGTCAGTAGCGCTCGGCGATTCCGGCTGCTTCGAGGGGATGCGCCACATATTCCCCGGGTTTTTCGCCGCAAAGGCGTGGGGTCGGAAAAACTTTTGTGGGGTTCGAAAGCTGCAGCGGATCGAAAGCGCAGCGTACCCGCTGCATCGTGTCGAGGTCGGGCTCGGCGAACATTTTCGACATCATGAGCTTCTTTTCCTCGCCAACGCCGTGCTCGCCGGTGATGGAACCGCCGGCTTCCAGGCAAAGTTCCAGGATGCGGTAGGAAAGCTTTTCGGCGGCTTGTTCCTGGCCGGCAATGCGGCGATCGTACAGCACCAGCGGATGCAGATTTCCGTCGCCGGCGTGAAAGACGTTAGCGACGCGGATGCCTGTCTCTTCGCTCAGGCGGGCGATCTCGCTCATCACACGCGGCAAGGCGGTGCGCGGAATCACGCCGTCCTGCACGATGTAATTCGGTGAAATGCGGCCCATCGCGGCGAAGGCGGCTTTGCGGCCTTTCCAAACGAGCATGCGCTCGGTCTCGGTTTGCGCCAGGCGAACTTCCCACGCGCCGTTCTTGCGGCAGATGGCGTCAACGTCGCGCATCAGGGCTTCAACTTCGGCGACCGGGCCGTCGAGTTCGACCAGTAACAGGCCGCCGCAATCCGGATAATTGGGATGGACGGCTGCTTCGGCTGCTTGAATAGCGAGGTTGTCCATCATTTCGATGGCGGCAGGAAGCATGCCGGCAGCAATGATGTCGCTTACCGCCGCACCGGCTTCGTTGGTTCCATCAAATGCGGCAAGCAGAGTGCGGATGCATTCCGGGCGCTTCACGATGCGCAGGGTCACCTTGGTGGCGATGCCGAGCGTGCCTTCGGAGCCGACAAAAACGCCCATCAGGTCGTATCCCGGCATGTCCAGGCATTTTCCGCCGAGATGCACCAGTGAGCCGTCTGGGAGAACAACCTCCAAACCGAGAACGTGTGTGGTAGTGAATCCATATTTCAGGCAGTGCGCGCCGCCGGAATTTTCCGCCACGTTGCCGCCAATGCTGCAGACGGATTGCGACGAAGGATCCGGCGCGTAGAAATATTGGTTCGTTTGCACGCGCCCGGTCACATCGAGATTGATCACGCCGGGTTCGACAACCACGCGTGCGTTGGCGTAATCGACTTCTAGGATGTGGTTCATCCGCGCCAGGCTGATGACGACGCCGTTTTCCACCGGCAGGGCGCCGCCGCTCAGGCCGGTGCCGGAGCCGCGCGCAACGAAGGGAATGCGTTCGCGATAGCACGCGCGCACAATTGCCTGAACCTGTTGGGTGTCCGAAGGAAGCAAAACCGCGAGCGGCATGACGCGGAAATTGGTCAGGCCGTCGCATTCATAGGTATGAAGCTCTTCGGGCGAAGAAACCAGGCCATGTGCTCCGACGATGGAGCGGAGTTCCTGAAAAATGCGCGCGTCCACGGTCGCCTTTCCGGGAATGAATCGCTATCCCCCGCGGCAGGGGTCCCGCAGAGCAGCTTGCCGCATCAGTGCACGAACGTCAATCCGTGCGGAATGAAGTGCGGGAAAACATACGCGTAGAGCATCACGATCACACCGACAACGGCCGCCAGCGCCACGGAATGCCAGAAAACGTAACGGAAAATGATGCCTTCGTTGCCGACCTGATTGGTGGCGGCGGTGGCAATGCAAATGGATTGCGCGTCCACCATTTTGCCCATCACGCCGCCCGCGCTGTTGGTGGCGCACATCAGAATGGGGCTCAGGTTGAGCTGTTCGGCGGTGATGCGCTGCAGGCCGCCGAACAAAGCGTTGGAGGAGGTGTCGCTGCCGGTCAGGGCTACGCCGAGCCAGCCAATGTAGGTGCCGAAGAAAGGAAAGAGCCAGCCGGTGCGCGTGAATGCCAAACCTAGGACCGCGTCCATGCCCGAGTATCGTGTGACGTACCCTAACCCGAGCATGAACGTCATGGCCACGATGGCATGGCGCATTCGATAAAGAGTGTGACCGAAAATCTGCACCATCTTTCCGGGTTTCACGCCCAGGATCATGCCAGAGAGAATAGCCGCGAGAAAGCAGCCGGTGCCGGTAGCGGTCAGCCAGTTGAAATCATACTTTGCAATTTCGGCGGTGGGCTTGGCGACCACGGGTTGAGCGCGGAAAACCGCCTTGTGAAGATAGGGCACTTCCCATCCGCCAGTCTTGAAGCTGGGAGTGGTGGCGCTCCCCATAGCTTTCTTGATGTTGGGCAAGCCCCATACGAGAACGAAAATGGAGAGAATAGCAAACGGCAGCCAGGCCTTGGCGATCTGCCCGCCGGTATGGCTGGTGACGGGAGCGGTCTGCTGCAGCTTGCGAACGTCCCACTCGTCGTCCATCTGGTCGGCAATGATCGGTTTCGAGGGTGCGGCCGGAGCTGCGGCAGTTTTCAGGGCTAAATCGGCTTCTCGTTCGTCTTCGAATCGCCAGATGCGTTTCGGTTTCCAGAAGCGCAGAAAGATGACGGTGGCAAGCATGGAGGTGACGCCGGCGGCGATGTCCACCAGGTTGCTGTCCATGTAATTGGACCAGAAGAATTGCATGCCTGCGAAAGAAAGGCCGACGACGAGGATGGCCGGAAGCACTTCGAAAGTTTCCGACCAGCTGACCATCGCGCGCACCAGCCAGAACGGCACGAGAATAGCGGTGAATGGCAGAATGCGGCCGATCATGGCGTTCAGGTCGCTTTCCGGGAGAGCAGTGACGACAGCCAGAGTGTGCACCGGCGTGCCGATGGCGCCCCAGGCGACGGGCGCCGTGTTAGCGATAAGGTTCAGCGCCGCGGCATGGAACGGCTTGAAGCCCAGGCCGATCATGAATGCCCCGGCAATCGCGACGGGAGCGCCGAATCCCGCCGCGCCTTCGATGAAGGCGCCGAAGCAGAAAGCCACGAGGAGCAACTGCAGCCGGCGATCCGGAGTAATAGTGGCGACCGACTGCTTCATGATTTCAAACTGTCCGGTTTCGACGGAAATATCGTAAAGATAGACAGCCGCAATAACGATCCAGACAATTTTCAGGAGGCCAAAAGCACTGCCGTAAAGCAGGCTGGTAATCGCCAGCTTAGTAGGCATTCCAAATACAAATATCGCGCAAAGAACGGCCGTCGTGGCCCCGGCGATGGCACACCAATGTGGCCGCACCTTGAGGCCGGCGAGCAGCCCGAGCAGCACGACGATTGGCAGCGCGGCAACCAGGGTCGAGAGCCACCAGTGGCCAAGGGGATCGTACACTTGCGTCCAGGTAATCATCCACCCTCCAAAAGGAGCGATCTTGCAATCTTTCCCGCTCGGAATCGTGTAACGGCGAACGCGCGGAAACTTCGTGGTTCTGGTTCACTTGCCCGGCCAAACCTTTCTGCAGGGCATCAATTACCTTCTTAGCGGAGGAAAGTCAAGAAGGGAGTCGGGGAGAGCACAAGACGAGTCCCTGGTGATGCGGCTGCGGATTGTTGAAGGTTATCCATCACTCTGAAGGCATAGTCTGGACTCGAATTGTGGATGATTGCGCGCTTACTCGAATGGAAAAGGGTGTACGGAAGTGAACAGTCTCTCCTTTTTTCAAAGGGTACCCTCAAAGGAGGAGAAATTGCGATGGGACATTGGATACAGACGCGCAAAGGAGTGTCGATGGTGCAACTGCAGATCGCGCTTCTGATCATGGGGGTCCTTACTCTCGGAGTAGCGCTGACTTACTACTTTGCGTCCCTCTCCAGGTGAAAGGGACTCGCCCCCAGAAGTGTTGGTATTTGCGCGCCGTGGGTTCCTCGATGAGTTGAGCAGCGCAGTCTCAGTTTCGAGGATGGCGGCCATAGGGAAACGGGTACAACCGATGAAAGATTGTTTTTGGGCAGGCAGCGTGGCCCTGCTGGGATTTCTTTTCGTTAGCTGCAACGGCGGGAGTTATGGGGTTTTGCAACCGAACCCCGAGGATCTCTGCAAGTGTATCCCTCTGGAGCCGGACATTCTTGATTTCCGGCATCTGGCGAAACACGTTCCGATCCCTAATATTGCTGCGCAGGAGATTGGCGTGGATACCATGCTCAGCTGGACGCAGGACGCTTTTGTCGATCCCGCCGCGCCACGCACCGGGCGAGAGTTGCAGGTTTTCCATATCGCAACCGGGTTTTTGCAGGAAGCCAGCGTCAATGGCGCGGACTGCGACGTGCATTTCGAAATTTCCCAGACGGCCGAAAAGAGCGCTTCCCGCGTGATTGTGGAAACTCCCGTGGACAGTGAATTTTGCGCGGCCCGTCAGAATGCCCAGTCACAACTAGCGAAACATGGATTTAAGCTCGACTCCCAGCACGGCGGCGAACTGCCGCAAGGTTTGCCAGTGGAAGTTTTGGGTATGGCATTCGAAGACTTTGACCACAACCGCGGCTCCGCACAGGTTGCAACCATTTGGGAGCTACACCCCGCGACCGTGAATCTGCTCCCTTGAAGAACATCCGGCATTCTGCCTCCGGCGCCACATCTCGGAAACAAGCAGGTTACCCACGATCCTCGCTGGTTTTCCCCTTTTTTTTCGTCAGGTGCCAGGCCTGGCACCAGTCGCAGCGGTAGGCGCGGAGTTCCATGGGCGCGTCTGCGGTGGCAACCTGGTGCTTGGCGGTGGCGAGGGCGGCGCCTTGGGTGGCGTATTTACGCTTGCCGCTTACCGGGCATTTGGAAGTGTTATCCATCAAAGGCCGCTCCCGGCCCCATCATCGACTATCGGCTTGCTCCAGGCAAAACCTATCATGTGCATTTGAATGTGCTTACTTTAACTTGAGGTCCTTCACCTATCCTTGTCGGATAGGTTCAGAGATGACAACCGCGGGGTGTGGCTACACTGGGGAGAGCGCTTGCGCCTGGTACGGCAGACAGCGTAGTTTGCATTAATGCTGTGCCAGTGGGCAATTTGCTTGCGGTATCATCGTGGTGTGTTGTTCACGCAAACGGGTGGCTACCATGACTAGTCCTTCATCTTCAATTAAAGGCTTGCAGATACTGGCTCCGGCGCATCCGGCACAGGAGCGTGTGCTTACGCCGGCGGCGCTGGAATTTATCGTTGGGCTACAGCGGCGCTTCAATCCACGGCGCGTGGAACTGCTGGCCGCGCGCGCGGAGCGGCAGAAGCGCCTGGACGCGGGCGAGAAGCCGGATTTCTTGCCGGAGACGAAATCGATTCGTGAATCGGAGTGGACCGTGGCGCCGATTCCAGCGGATCTGATGGACCGCCGCGTGGAAATCACCGGCCCTGTGGATCGAAAGATGATCATTAATGCGCTGAACTCTGGCGCGAAAGTGTTCATGGCGGACTTTGAGGATTCGAACACGCCGACTTGGTCGAACCAAATCGAAGGGCAAGCCAATCTGATGGACGCCGTGCGGCGGACGATCACTTACTCCGACCCGGCCTCAGGGAAAAACTATAAGCTGAATGAACGCACCGCGGTGCTGCTGGTGCGTCCGCGCGGCTGGCATCTGGACGAGAAGCACGTTCTGGTGGACGGCACGCCGATGTCCGGCGCGCTGTTTGATTTTGGCTTGTACTTTTTTCACAACGCCAAAGAACTGCTGGCGCGTGGCACGGGGCCGTATTTCTACTTGCCGAAAATCGAAAGCCACCTGGAAGCACGCTTGTGGAACGACATTTTTCTACACTCGCAGGACGCGCTGGGCGTAAAGCGCGGCAGCATTCGCGCCACTGTCCTGATTGAAACGATTCTGGCCGCGTTCGAAATGGACGAGATTCTCTACGAATTGAAAGAGCATTCCGCGGGACTGAACTGCGGCCGCTGGGATTACATTTTCAGCTTCATCAAGAAATTTTCGCACGATCCCAAAACAGTGATGCCGGACCGCGGGCAGGTCACCATGACCACGCATTTCCTGCGCTCCTACAGTAAATTGCTGATCAAGATTTGCCATCGGCGGAACATTCACGCCATGGGAGGCATGGCCGCCTTCATCCCCATAAAGAACGATCCGGCAGCCAATGAAAAAGCGATTGCGCAAGTGCGGGCGGATAAAGAACGCGAGGCCGGCGATGGGAACGACGGCACTTGGGTGGCGCATCCCGGGCTGGTCGGCGTGGCCAATGAAATTTTTGACCGCCTGATGCCGGGGCCGAACCAGATCGGCAAGAAACTCTCGGACTTTACTGCAACCGCTGCGGATCTGCTGGAAGTGCCGAAGGGCCAGATTACGGAAGCAGGTCTGCGGCAAAACATCGCGGTCGGCCTTGGCTATCTGGAGGCGTGGCTGCGCGGCACGGGCTGTGTGCCGCTGTTCAATTTGATGGAGGATGCCGCAACAGCCGAAATCAGCCGCGCGCAGCTCTGGCAGTGGATCCACCAGAACGCGCATCTGCAGGACGGCCGCAAAATCGATATCGCGATTTGCGACCGCATCATCGATGAGGAACTGGCCAAGGCCAAGCAGGCAGGCGACGCGGCCAGGTATGCGGCTTACGAAAAATCTGCGCAGCTCATGCGCGATTTGATCCGCTCGCCGCAATTTGTGGAGTTTTTGACTGTGCCGGCGTATCAGAAGATTTTGAGCGAAGGAAGCTGACGAGGCTGGTATTTTTTGCGTCGCATTGCTGGCGAATTGACGCTTCTTTACCGCCCCAACGTAAACAAAAACGAGGTGTCATCCTAGGAGCGCGTTGTTTGCCTGCCTACCGCAGGCAGGCGCTCCGAAGGATCTCAACTGACAGTCCTTGCAAGTCTTTGAGTTGAGATCCTTCGGCTATCCTTGTCGGATAGCCTCAGGATGACACGCGTTTTCTGCGCGCGAACACCGATGAGTGACGGTCGCATGTGCTACTTAAATGTGGCAACTGGCTGCGCCGCGCTTTTCGAGGTAGCGCTGATGATACTCCTCGGCGCGCCAGAATGGGCCCGCCGCGGTGATTTCCGTGGCCACCGGGCGGCGCAACTTGCCGCTCGCTTCCAGGGCTTGCTTGGACTTCTTCGCTGACGCTTCCTGCTCGGACGAATGGAAAAAGATCGCACTGCGGTACTGCTTGCCGTAATCGGGGCCCTGGCGGTTCACCTGGGTCGGGTCGTGGATGGTCCAGAAAACATCGAGCAACTGTTCGTAGCTGAGTTTCGCTGGATCAAACGTAACCTGCACGACTTCCGCGTGGCCAGTCGTGTCCGTGCAGACGTCCTGGTAGCTGGGATTTTCCGTACGTCCGCCGCTGTAGCCGACCGTGGCGTCCAAAACGCCCGGGACGCGGCGAAACGCGGCTTCGATACCCCAGAAACATCCCGCGCCAAATGTAGCGATTTCCTGCATATGGTTCCCCCCTTGCCTGCGCGAGCCTGGATGGGCCCACTGACCTGCGATCGTAATTTGGCTAACAGTTAGAGTATAGACCGGCGAAAAGGTTTCATCGGTGCCTTCACGCTTCTCCCTGGATTCACAGGGTTTAGGAGGCCTTCTTGGCGGGGGGTTTGGCTGCCGCCATGCCCTTCAGTTTGTCCTGCGCCGGTCCTTTGTAAGGACTATCGACGGATGCGGCGTCGGTGAACGCCTGCTTGGCTCCCGCGGTGTTCTTGAGATTGAGATACGCGAAGCCCAGGCGGTATTGATTGCGCGCGTAGACCGCGGCGGTTGACTTCAGAAGCGGAGCGGCCTTGGTCAGGCTGTCCACGGCCGCGGCATTCAGCTTTTTCTGCAGATCGATCTGGCCGAGCGCGCTGAGGGCGAGTCCCTTCTGAAGATTGATCTGCTTCTGCCAGTCAGCGTCGCTTACGCCCTCCGGTTTTTTCGCCGTGTCGCATAGCGCCGCCGCTTTCTTGGCGTACGCCTCGGCTTTGTCCAATTGTTCGCCCTTTTCGCTGTAATCGTCCGCGAGCAGCAGCAAAATGCTGAGATTGTCGGGATCTTTCTCAAGTGCGCTGTTCGCGGTTTCAAGCATCTTCGGGCGATTCTGCGCCTGCTGGTAGGTGACCGCGGCGGCGCCCAAGGCTTGCCCGGCATTTGGGGAATCGGGAAACAGGTTTGCGAATCGTACCAGCAGCGCAGCCTTCTTTGTCGCGTCCTTCTGCTGAAACGCCGCGCTCATCAGCGACTGTTCGATGTAATCCCGGTTGTCTTTTACGGCTTCCAGTTTCTGCTGCTCTTCGGCTTTCCAGGCGTCGGAGTTGACGCCGGACGGAGGAGGCTGCGCCTTGAATCGCTGGAGAATTCCGGAGGCCTTTTCACCCGCGGCGAAGAGGCGGTCCGTGTCACCCTTTTCGTTGGCGGCCCGGACCATATTAACGGCGTTCGAAAAATTGTCGGGATCGAGCGCGAATAACTTGTCACCATATTCAAAAGCCTTGTCGTATTGTTTGGCGCTCACGTAATAGTTTACGTACTGCTCGTCAGCCAGAATCTGCAGATCGCCCTCGGGATGAGCGGCGGAGAAGGCGTCGATCAATTTGAGTTTGGCCGCGGGATCGGCTGCGGCGCTGATTTCGTTAAGCTGGTGGTCCACTTCGGAGCCGGCGGCAACCAGTACGCTCTTCCCGATTTGCGCGCGCGACGGGACCGCGGCGAAGCAACCTGCGAGGAACAGAACAATCAGGATTCGGATGCGAAGCATGCGTGCCTCCTGTGGAAACGATTGAGGAGCGAACCTTGCTTTACTCCGCATCTTAGTGCGCGGTGGGCTTCTGTGCAAATTTTCCTGCGGCGTCGGCGCGGCCGGAAACTAGAACTTATCTAACTTATCTCATATGTGAAGAGTACGAAGAGGAGCATTTCCTCAGGGGCTAAAGCCCATTTTCTCGTGGGCTTTGATGTCGGAGCTAAAGCTCCCCCCCAAAAGCCCATTTATGAGATAGCTTCTAGCGGATCTCAGTGCGGCCTCATTTGACGGGTCTCTATTGTTCAAGAGAACATTAAAGTTTGGGCTGGGAGGCCGGGATGGACCTGGGTCTGCGCGGACGTGTGGCGATTGTGGCTGCGGCGAGCAAGGGGTTGGGGCGAGCGGTGGCCGAGGAATTGGCCCGCGAAGGCGCCGCTGTGGCCCTCTGCGCGCGCACAGGGGCGGACCTGAAGGTTGCGGCGGAGCAGATTCAGGCGGCGACAGGGCGCGAGGTTTTCTGGCAAGCGGTGGATGTCGGTAAAGCGGCGGAAGTCTCGAGATTTGTTGGCGATGTCGAAACACGCTTCGGGCGGGTGGACATTTGTGTTACCAACTCCGGCGGACCCCCGTCTAAACTGTTCAGCGCCACGACGGTTGAAGACTGGCGCATTTGGACCGACCAGTTGCTGATGAGCACCGTGTATTTTGCCCAAGAGACGCTGCCGCGGATGCAGAAAAACAAGTGGGGGCGCTTCCTGACAATTACCTCCTATTCGGTGAAACAGCCTGTGGAAGGGTTGCTGCTTTCCAACTCGCTGCGCGCGGGAGTGACCGGCCTGGTGCGTACGCTGGCCAATGAATACGGCGCGCATGGAATCACCGTAAACAATGTCTGCCCCGGCTACACGCGCACCGACCGGTTGGATGACCTGGCGGGAATGATGGCCGCGCGCACAGGGACTACGCCCGAAGAGGTGTTTGCCGGGTGGAAGAAACTGATCCCCGCGGGACGCCTGGGCACACCGGAAGAGTTCGCATCCGTGGTGGCGTTTCTTGCTTCCGACAAAGCAGGTTATGTGAACGGAGTCTCGCTGGCCATCGACGGCGGCACGACGAGGAGTTTGCTCTAGCGCCGCATGCCTCCCGTAAATCGAACACTGACACTTTCGGTGATGGAAGGGCTGTACGCGATCGCGAAATTGCCTCCCGACGCGGAAATTCCCGCCTGGGCTGCCACTTCGGCGTTTTTCTCGGTGACGCGAACGCCTGAGGAGCTTTCTGTGGTGACGCCTCAAGCGGATGTCCCGCACGAGCTGAACGCTTCCGGTGGGTGGCGGATGTTGAAGGTGCATGGGCCGTTCGCGTTCGACGAAATCGGAGTGGTCGCCTCCCTGGCGAATCCGCTGGCGCGTGTGGGCGTGGGAATCTTCGTCGTTTCAACATTCGATACGGATTATTTGCTGGTGCAACAAGAGGAAATCCCTGCTGCCGTGGAAACCCTGGAACACGCGGGCCACAAGATTCTTCATCAGGAATTGCTGAACTCATAAAAACAGTAAGGAGCGGATGGAATGATCAGGCGAAACTTCGGGAACGGGCGGCGTATCTCTTTTGCTGGCGCTATTCTTTGCGCACTGTGGCTGTTGGGCGGCGGAGGATTGCTGCTCGCAGATGAGCCGTACGCCCGCAGTAAGGACTACGATCTGCAGCACTCGAAGATCGGGCTGCGCTTCCAGCCCGAGCAGAAGAAAGTCATCGGCGATGTGACCCATTCGCTGACGCTGCTGCGCGACGGGCTGGAAACCGTCTGGTTCGATTCGGTGGGGCTGCAGATTGAAAGCGTGCGCCTCAATAAGGCCGCCGCAAAATTTTCGACTACCGGCAGCAAGCTGATGGTGACGCTGCCCAAGGGCGCGAAGGCCGGCGCGAAATTCGACGTGGAAATCAAATACCAGGGGACACCAACCAAGGGTCTATATTTCATCCTGCCGGACAAGGACTATCCCAACCGGCCGCTGCAAATCTGGACGCAGGGAGAATCGGAAGACACGCGCTACTACCTGCCGACATACGACTATCCGAACGACCGCTTGACGACCGAAACAATTCTGATCGTCCCGGCGAACTGGCAGACGATTTCGAACGGCAAACTGATTGGCGTGACCGACGCAAGCGACGGCATGAAGACTTGGACGTGGCGCGAATCGCAGCCAAGCTCTACCTATCTAATCACCGTGGTCGCGGGTGAGTTTGTGGAAGTGAGGGATTCCTGGCGAAGTATTCCAGTGACGTACTACGCGCCGAAGGATCGCGGCGACCGCCTGAATCCGAGCTATAGCCGGACACCCGCGATGATCGAACTCTTCAGCAAAAAGCTGGGCGTGGACTATCCCTGGGAGAAATATTCGCAGGCGATGGTGGACGAATTCGTCGCCGGTGGCATGGAAAATTCGAGTGCGACGACAAACACGGCGGAGTCGCTGCGCAATCCAAAGCTGGTTCCCGAATACGAACAGAACCAGGATCCCCTGATTTCGCACGAACTGGGGCACCAGTGGTTCGGCGACCTGGTGACCACCAAAGATTGGGGCGACATCTGGCTGAACGAAGGATTTGCCACGTTCATGGAAACAGTTTGGGCGGAAGCGCATTTTGGAAAAGACACCGCGGACTACGACCGCTGGGAGGGCGCGAAACAGTGGTTCGCGATGCGCTCGCTCTATGACAAGCCTATCGTTCGCTACAACTTTGAGGAATCCGAGGAATTTGACGGCAACGCCTATGGCAAGGGCGGCTGGGTGCTGTACATGCTGCGGCGGCAGCTTGGGGAGGATGCGTTCTACGCGGGGCTGAAACACTACCTGGAAGCGAATCGCGGCAAGAACGTGATGACTTCGGACTTGACGAAAGCGATCGAAGAAGCGACGCACACGAATGTGGACGCGTTCTTCGCGCAGTGGATTTATGGAGCAGGCGCGCCGAAATTTGAGCTGAGCTACACATACGATGCAGAGAAGAAACAGGTCGCTCTGGCGGTGAAACAGACGCAGAAGCGCGAGGGGCATGTCGGTCTGTTCAACGTGCCGGTGGAGGTGGAGATCACCACGGCGAGCGGGCCGAAACTCTATCCGATTCATGTGACGCAGGAGTCGGAGGTGTTCACGCTCCCCTCGGACTCCGCTCCGTTAATGGTTCTCTTCGACAAGGGAACGCAAATCCTGAAATCCGCGCAGTTCAAAAAAGAAAAGAAAGAACTTCTCTACCAGTTGAAGAATGCGGGCGAGGCGGCGGATCGTGCCGACGCTGCCGAGGCGCTTGCCAAACTCAAGGGTGACGACGAAGCGATCGCCGCGTTGGGTGAAGCACTGCGCAACGACAAGAGCAGTGGCGTGCGGCGGACCGCGGCAAGTTCGCTCGGTGAAATCGGCGGCGCGTCCGCCTCAAAGCAATTGCTCGAATCGCTGAATTCCGTGACCGTGCCGGTGGTGCGCGGCAGCATCGTGATGGCGCTGGAAAACTTCAAGGAAGACGCGGCCGTCTTGGTGCGCTTGCAGACTGTGGCGAGCGAGGATTCCTCCTATCGCGCCCGGGGAGCGGCGCTGCGGGCTCTCGGCAGAATCAAGAGTGCGGCTGCGTACGAAACTCTGGCGGCTGCGGTAAACGCCGATTCTCCCGACGGCTTTTTGCGCAACGCCGCGTTGAGCGGTCTCGGCTCGCTTGGTGACGATAAAGCGGTGCCGCTGCTCCGCGATTGGGCAGCTCCGGGCAAGGACATGGATTCGCGTCAGGCCGCCATCGGCAGCCTGGCCCGCCTGCAGAAAGACAACAAGGAACTGACGCAAGTGATTGCCGGTTACCTGCAGGATTCGCATTTCCCAATTCGCCGCACCGCGATTTATGCTTTGGGCGGGCGCGGCGACGCTTCGGCGATTCCCGCGCTTGAGGCTATGTTACAAAGCAAAAGCCTGAGCATCGAGATGCAGCCGACAATCAAGGAACAGATCGAGCGGTTGAAGAACCCGCTGGCGAAAGGCGGGGCGCACGGCATGATGAAGGAAGACGCAAAGGCCGGCGAAAAAGCGAACGCGGATGAACGTCTGGTCCGCCTCGAACAACTGGTGCTGGAAATGAACGACCGCTTGAAGGAAATCGAGAAACGGCTGCCGCCTGCGCCAAAGCAGTAAGCGATCAGGGCTCGGCGAGGAGGATGCGCAGGTCGCGCAGGTTGTTGCCGGTGGGCCCGGTGAGCACCGCATCGTCGAGTTTCGCGAAAAAAGTGTAGGCGTCGCTCCGTCGAAAAGCCTCGGCAGGATCGAGGCGGAGCGCTTTTGCACGAGCGAGGCTTTCTCCGTCGGCGACTGCCCCTGCGGCTGGGCTGTTGCCATCCATTCCATCGGTGCCGGCACTGAGCACGGTGATTTTCCGCCCGCCGATTTTTTCAACGCAGGCAAGTACGAACGCGGAATTCCTGCCGCCAAACCCGGAGCCGGTGACCGGAGAGCTCAATTCGCCATCGGCAATCAGCGCCACGCGCTGGCCAGGATTTTCGGTTCTCCACTCTTCCAACTTCTTCAAAAGGGCCTCGGCGGCTTTCTCCACCGGCCAGTCATCGGTGGAGTTGTCGCAGCAGGTGACGTAGCCTCGCGCTTCCGACGCGTGGTGCGCCGCGTGAAAAAGATCATGCATGCC
The DNA here is from genome assembly GCA_035935335.1 of Candidatus Acidiferrum sp. Taxonomy (GTDB): domain Bacteria; phylum Acidobacteriota; class Terriglobia; order Acidiferrales; family UBA7541; genus Acidiferrum. The sequence continues at coordinate 17,658 of DASYXF010000064.1, read as the reverse complement.
AAGCAGCAGCTGAAAATGCGCGTTGCGAAACGCGGGATCGCCCGGCTTCGGCGTTTCCGGCATTTTCCTCTCTTCCAGCCAGCGAACCAGCACACCCGGGAATCTTTTGCGCAAGTCGAATTGATCGATGATGCGATTCGTGTCGGCTATGGCAGATGGGTCGGGAACGGTCGGGCCGGAGGCAAGGGCATGTTCCTTGCCGGCTGGCACGTCCGTGACCGCCAGCGTTACTTTTGTAGCTTGCCTGGCGGCGACCGCCAGGCGCCCGCCCTTCACGGCGGAAAGATGGCGGCGTACGGTGTTCATGGCTTCGATGGGGGCGCCACAGGTGACCAGCGCGTGATTCGCGGCCTGCAGGTCTTCGAGGCGCATGCCGGGAACAAGAGGCAGTTCGGTCAGCGCGGATCCCCCACCGGAGAGCAAAAAGAAAACGATGGTTTGCTGGTCCGCGCCGCGCAGCAGAGAGAGGACCGCTTCCGCACTCCGCCAACTGTCCGCATTCGGGTTGGGGTGGCCCGCCACGAAATATTCGAGGCCCGGAATCGGCGCAGCGGGTTTCGTCGGAGCCGCGACGACTCCTCGGAATTGGCGAGAATCCGGCAGAAGTGAACGCAGGCCGGCGGTCATGGCGTGCGCGGCTTTCCCGATCGCGACGACGAAGATCGAGGAGAAAGCGGAAAGATCGATCGCCGCGTCGTCCAACGTCAGGCTGGATCCCACCAGCGTCAGTTTCAGTTCCATCGCGCGGGGAATATCCAGCGCTGCCAGTGTGTCGCGGAAAATTTCCCTCGCAAGTTGCCTTCCGTGGGTCATGGCGGCCGCTTTGCTCGAAAACTCAGGATTTCTTGAGGACCCCGGGGTTCAGCATGTTTGGCGGTAACTGCCCCTGGAATAGCGCAACGACATTGTTCGCGGCCATTACCGCCATTTTCGTGCGTGTTTCGAGCGAAGCCGACGCCAGATGCGGCGCCAGCACGACGTTGGAACGCTTTAGTCCGGGGTGAATGAACGGCTCGTTTTCGAAGACGTCCAGCGCCGCGCCGGCGATCTTGTTTGCTTCAAGTGCAGCGACGAGGGCGGCTTCCTCCACCACCGGTCCGCGCGAGGTGTTAATCAAAAACGCGGACGGTTTCATCCGGTAAAACTTTGGCGCGTCAAACAGCCCGCGTGTTTCCGGCATGAGAGGAACGTGCAGGCTGATGAAATCAGACTCGGCCAGCAGCGCGTTCATTTCGCGGCGCTCCGCGTTAAGGGATTTTTCCACTTCTTCCGGCGCTCTCACCGCATCCGCATAAATTACTTTCATCTGGAAGCCCAGGGCCCGGCGCGCGACCGCCCGCCCGATGCGCCCGAATCCCACCAGGCCTAGCGTCTTGCCCCAGACATCGGCGCCACACAACTGGTCGAGGTTCCAGCCTTTCCAGTTGCCGGAGCGCGCAAGCTGCTCGCCCTCGGCGATGCGCCGTGCCACGGCCATCAGCAGGGTCCAGGCAAAGTCGGCGGTGGTCTCGTCGAGCACGCCCGGCGTGTTGGTGGCCACCACGCCGCGTTTCGTGCAAGCGTCCACGTCGATGTTGTCGTAGCCGACGGCGACGTTTGCCGCGATGCGTAGTTTTGGCGCAACGCGAAGAAACTCGTCATTCACTTTTTCCGTGAGCAGGCAGACGATGCCTTCCTTGTCTCTCAAGTGGCGCAGCACTTCCTCGCGCGGCGGGCGTTCTTCCTTCGCCCAGTATTCCACTTCACAAGCGGCATCCAGGATTTGCCGGGCTTCGTCAAACAATTGGTGGGTCGCGTACACTTTCGGGTTTGCCATGCAGGTCCTCTTACAATTTTTGGTCCTCTTACACTAGCACAGCGCGGGCCGCCGGAATGCGCCATTGCCAGGCCGCCGCTCGAATTATTATAGTGGGAGCGCCGCGGTGTTTCTCCACGGCCCCTCATGGAAGCCGCTCTTATTCGAGAACTGAAATCGCTGCTCGGACCCGCGAATGTTCTGTCGCAAAAAGAAGATTTGATGCTGTATGAGTTCGACGGTTCGGTGGAAAAGGCGCGGCCGGAGGTGGTGGTCTTTCCGCTCAGCACCGCGCATGTGTCCGGCATCGTGAAGCTGGCCGCGAAATATCAGGTGCCGGTGGTTGGACGCGGCGCGGGCACGGGGCTTTCCGGCGGCGCGTTGGCCCGCGGTGGCGGCGTGATGATTGTGTTCGCCCGGATGAATCGCATTCTGGAACTTGATCTGGAGAACCGCCGCGCGGTTGTTCAACCCGGTGTGGTGAATCTGGACATTACCCGGGCGGCGGAAAAAGCCGGCTTGTATTTCGCGCCCGATCCCTCCAGCCAGAAATCGTGCACCATCGGCGGGAACGTGGCGGAAAATTCCGGAGGGCCGCATACGTTGGCGTATGGATTGACGACGAATCACGTTGCCGCGCTGGAGTTGGTGCTGCCCAACGGCGAAATCATGCGCGTTGGCAGCCGCCACGGAGACGCGCCCGGCTACGACCTTTGCGGATTATTTGTGGGCAGCGAAGGAACGCTGGCGCTGGTGACGGAAATTACGGTGAAGCTTTCCCGCAAAGCCGAAGCGGTGAAAACACTGCTGGCGATTTTTGATACGGTGGGCGATGCCTCGCGGACTGTGGTGGAGATGACGGCGAGCGGCATCACGCCGTCGGCGTGCGAGATGCTCGATGGCTGGACGTTGCGGGCGGTTGAGGATTACATCCATGCGGGGTTTCCTCGCGACAGTGCGGCGGTGCTGTTGATCGAGGTCGAGGGTCTGCGCGAAGCGGCGGAATCGCAAACCGCGGCCATCGCGGAGATTTGCAAGTCGAATCACGCGCGCGAAGTGCGTACGGCACGTGACGAAAGCGAGCGCGATCTCTTGTGGAAAGGCCGGCGGAATGCGTTTGGCGCGCTGGGCCGCTTGGCGCCCTCGAATTATGTGCTGGACGGCGTGATTCCGCGCTCGAAACTCCCCGAAGCCCTCGAAAAAACCCTCGTGATCGGAAGAAAGCATGGCTTTCAAATCGGTAATATCTTTCACGCGGGGGACGGAAATCTGCACCCGATTGTCCTTTACGACCCGCGAGACACGGAACAATTCGAGCGGGCCATCGCCGCCGCGGAGGAAATCATCCGCATGTGCGTTTCGCTTGGGGGCGCGTTGACCGGTGAGCACGGCGTGGGCATGGAAAAGAATGAATTGATGCCGTTGCTGTTCAGCGACGCGGATTTCGATCTGATGCGGCGGATTCACGATGCTTTCAATCCGGATTCCTCGCTGAATCCCGGGAAAATCTTTCCATTGAGCAAGGGTTGTGGAGAAATTCGCGTTCGCAGGCCCGGCCAGGGCGCGGGGGATCGAGCATGAGCAGCATCGCAAACCTGTCCGGCCAACTGGAAAAACTGGCGGGCCGCAATCGAGTGCAAACCTCCGAGGCCGTGCGGAAAGAATTCCAGATCGCCCGGCACGCGCCGAAGGCCGTTTTGAAGCCTGGTTCCGCGGAAGAAGTCGCCGAAATCATAGGTTTCGCCGGAGCGGAAAAACTGGCCGTGATCGCTTGCGGTTCGCGCAGCAAACTGGATTGGGGAACGCCGCCTCAGCGCTACGATTTGGCCTTGGACATGACCGATCTGCGCCAGATCGCGCATTATGACCCCGGCGACCTGACCGTCAGCGTTGACGCCGGCCTGCCGCTGAAGGATCTTGCAAAAGCGCTGGCTGAGAAAAATCAGTTCCTGCCGCTGGCTGTGCCATTCAGCGCTACATCCACCATCGGAGGAGCAATCGCCTCGGGAATCGACTCCACATTTCGCCAACAGTACGGCACTGCCCGCGACTTCCTGATCGGCGCGGAATTTGTCGATGGCACGGGCAGGAGGTGCAAGAGCGGCGGACGCGTGGTGAAGAATGTTACCGGCTACGACCTTCACAAATTGCTGATCGGTTCGCTCGGCACGCTGGGAATCATCACGCGGCTCAATTTCCGCACTTTTCCGCTGCCGGAACTGCGCCGGGCGCACATCGCTTCATTTTCGGGGATGGAAGCGGCCTTGAATTGTCATGAATCTCTGTTGAAGTCTGGCCTTCCGTTTTCAAATCTCGAACTGTTCGATCCGGGGTTTTCGGCGTTGTTCGCAGGATATCTGAATCAGATAAAGTGGAATATTCCGGAATCGCTTGGGGCAGGTGGCTGGCACGTGTTCGCGTCGTTCGAGGGGAACGCTGCGGTAATTGAGCGAATCCAACGCGAGTTGCGGGAGCGCTGCGCCCAGGCCCAGGCAAAGCTGGGTTGCTCGCTAGACGCGCAAAATTCCCAGGTATTGGGTGAAGCCCTAAGCGAAGCATTCGAGTGGTTGCGATCGGTCACGCAGGATGTCGCTTTGTTTCGAATCGTCCTGCCGCAGTGGGCGCCAGTTGACATCGCAGAAATTCAGAATCTGGCGGAGGCATTGTCGCAGCGCGCGGCGTTCGCGCTCCGCGCCTGCAGCGTTGCCTATCTCTTGTTGCATGCCGGCACCGGCGATGCGCAACAAAACACGGCGTTAGAGCGATGCGTTTCCGGCGTGAGTTCCCTCGTGGAAGCGAAGGGAGGGAGCGCCACATTGCTGCATGCTCCGGCCTGGCTGAAGGACCGCACAAAGGTTTGGGGCTCGAAGCGCGCGGATTTTCCGCTCATGCAGCGCGTGAAGCAGGCATTCGACCCGCACAACATTTTCGCGCCGGGACGTTTCGTGGAAGGCATCTGACTCTTGACCGTGAAACATCCTATTCCCGGCGCGGTTCCGGTCTACGAAGATTTCTCGCGTTGCGTACACTGCGGCCTGTGCCTGAATCATTGCCCCACCTACCGTCTGTGGCAGTTGGAGGCGGATTCGCCGCGCGGCCGCATTCGCCAGATGATGCTGGTTGAGCAAGGTGACCTTCAGGTCTCCGAAGGATTTGTCGATCATATCGACAAATGCCTGGATTGCCGCTCGTGCGAAACCGCGTGCCCTTCGGCAGTGAATTACGGAAAGCTTGTGGAACATGCACGAGCGCGGATCGAGCGGGATTTTAAGCGTCCGCTGTTCTCGCGCATTGCCAGAAATTTTGTATATCGCCGCTTGCTGCCTTACGCCGAACGGATTGCGATGGCGGCTAAACTTCTGCGGGTTTACCAGCGATCCGGCTTGCAAGCTGCGGCCAGGGCGGCCGGAATTCTGAAACTGCTCGGACTCGCGGAGCGAGACCTGCTCCTGCCGCTGGTCGATCGCCAATTTTTCTTCCACAAGTTGGGCAAAGCATTTCCCGCGCAGGGGACTCGCCGCGCGCGCGTTGCTTTCTTCGCTGGTTGCGTGGCCAACGTAACATTCACAGCTCTGAATGAAGCCACGATCCGCGTCCTCACCGCCAATGGCTGTGAAGTGGTGGTTCCCGGCGGGCAACTCTGTTGTGGAGCCTTACCGGCACACGCGGGCGTGCGGGATGTAGCCCGCGATCTGGCCCGCAAAAATATCGCCGCTTTCGCCTCCGCCGATTTTGACGCGCTGGTGACCAACGCCGCCGGTTGCGGCTCCACGCTGAAGGAATACGATCATCTTTTCACTTCAGACGAGCCGGAGTTTGCCGCAGCCGCCGCGCTAGCGAAGAAGACCCGCGATGTTACCGAATTTCTAGCGGCTCTGGGCCTCTCCGCTGAACTGAATCCCGTTCCAGCGAGGATCACCTATCAGGATTCCTGCCATCTCTTGCATGGGCAGAAAGTTCGGGAGGCGCCGCGGCAATTATTGCGCTCGATCCCGGGTGCTGAATTTGTGGAATTGCCGTTTGCCGACATCTGCTGTGGCTCTGCGGGTGTCTACAACGTGACCCAAACGAAGGCATCCCTCGAACTGCTTGCGGAGAAAATGACTTGTGTCAAAACAACAGGTGCGAAAATTATCGCCACGGCTAACCCTGGATGCCTCCTGCAATTGCGCGCTGGCGTAAAGATTTATAAGACCGGGCAAGAAGTTCTGCACGTGATCGAGCTCCTGGACCGGGCGTGCGCAAGGCCATCCTCGTAAATCTGAACCGCTTTACCTCTCGCCAATCAGGTAGCGGCAACCCTGCGGCCCGGTCTTTGCCGAGTGCACGACCCCGGCCGGCAGATTGCAGCGGTCGCCAGTCCGGTAGGTCTTCGTCTCGCCGCTCATGGTCATACTCATTTCGCCCTTCAAGATGATATGCGCGGATTCCGCGCGGTGTGTGTGCTCCCGGTATTCCACATCCGGGCCGTCTTCCCAGACATATAAATGGCAATAGCCTTCCCGAAGCAGCTGTTCGGCAAGATCCTTCTCATCCAACTTCTTTTCCATGGCCTCAATCTTAACGCTTTCCCGGAGCATAAGAACAATCCTTCCAGCGCCCTCTAAAAACGACTGCGCCCTCGCTGCAGCAATGGGGGTAGCTGCAGCAAGGGCGCGCCGTCTTCAGGAGAGAAGATCGTTGAGCCGCGGGTTATTCACCCGGGGGCGGTGGAACTGGTTCTGGCGCCGGTTCGGCAGGGCCATGGCCGTACATCATGTTGCCCTTGCCATGCGGACACGCTTGACGCACGGTATAGTCCGATGGGACAGCAAACAGTGCGGCTGCCGGCTCCTGCCGCTGAATATTGGTCAAAGTGTAAGTGGACGACGGAAAGCGTGGGTCATTCCGTGTGCTCTTTACCACTACCTGGAGATCCCCCGAATACCAGCGCTCGTGGACGATACTGATGGGCTTGTCGTTGCCGATTTGTCCGGCCGGAATGGTGCGTGTATAACGCGTACCCTGTGCGACAACTCCATTGATCGTTTGCGTGCCGAGGTCCTCTTTCTTCAACGTGCCGTCGGCGATTTCCTGTTGGAGATTAGCTTCAAACTTATCCCGCAATGCCCCGCGATTCTTTTTGCCACTGTGGGGCGCGGGCATTTGGTCCGCGATTTTGGTATCTGGGTGAAGAACAAATGCCGTGTTGGCAACAGGGTCGTCAATCAGTATGAACGGGTTGGATTTTCCGCTGGCAACCAGCGGACCGATGACCGGAAGAGTGGTTTCTCGGCGGACGCGTCCCTGCGCATCGCGAAAAATGTTAATTTGAATCTTGCGGTTGATGGTGGTGCCGTCCGCTAGAGTTTGTGTGGTTTCACTCACGCCGACGGCCGTATACGGCGCGCCGGTCACTACTTTCCCCGAGTGCATCTCTTCAAAGCCCAGGATTTTCATTCGCCCGCCGATGTGCCCGCCAGGCATGAAATGATCTTGCGGCGGTGGCCCCGGTAGCGGTTCCTGCGCGCTCAAAACGGAGGCACAGCTCAGCAAAGCAGCCGTGAAGACCGATAAAATCCATTTCCTGTTCATCCGCATTCTCCTCTACTTCTCTCCTTTTGCTTCTCTCCTGCGCACGGCCGATACGCCGCGCGAAACTCAGTTGCTCGATTGCGGCAGGCGATATGCCTGCGGTTGGCCGTCGGCGCCGAGCAGCAAATCCACTTGCACGATGTCGTTCGCGTGCTCTTCATTGACGGATAATCCCAGCGCGCCCAGCGAGCCGCGTTCCATCTGCACACGCACCACGGTCGTATCGTCCAGCAACCCGGGAATCGCCCCGGGGATCAGAGCGAATTCGTCGCCATCGTTTTCGGCGATCAAGGTACCGCCAAGTTCCGGCCCGGTGGCAACGGAACGAGTAACCGCGGGCGTCAAGGGTTTTTGCGTCGCTACATCCGTTCGACCCCCTCCCCTCCAGAGCAGCAGAGAGGTGGCAACGAGCACCAGCGTCGCAGCGGCGAGCAGCCAACTGGCCACAACTGCCCGGCCGCGGCTCTTTTCCGTTGTGTGCAGAGTACGGAATTCCTGCCGCAGCCGCATCTCCACGCGGGAAGGTGTCTTCGCTTCAGCAGTCTGTTGCCCCAGTTCGCGCAGATCCGCGCGCAACGCCAGGGCATTTTCGAAGAGTGCCGCACAGCGGGGGCAGCTTCGCAGATGTTCCTGGGCGGCTGCGGAGTCAAGCCCTCCAGCGCCTATATCCCGGTCGAGTCCAACGATGCCGAATTCTTCGCAATTCATTTGTGCTTCTCCAAAATCCTTTAGCGCGCCGCGTTCGCCCGTTTTGGCGTTTCGCGCAGCATCTCCAGTTTCGCCAGCAGCAGCGCGCGCCCCCGGTGCAATCGGGAACGGACGGTCCCGATCGGGCATTCCAAAGCTTGCGCGGCCAGTTCGTAACTCATCTCTTCCAACTCGCACAGGACCACGGTTTCCCGGAACTCCGGCGGCAAGGACAGCACCGCCGAGCGCACTCGTTCGCGCCGCTCGCGAATTTCCGCCCAATGGGCGGGCGTTCGCTCGTCGGCTACGTCGACCACTTGCGCTTCTCCCTCGCCGTTCTGCACTTCCAGGGAAAATTCGCGTGGTTGACGCTCCAGATGCTTCATCACCCGGTTGCGGGCGATCCCGTAGAGAAACGCGGCCAGTGGCCCGCGTGCGGGATCGTATTTTTTCGGCTCACGCACCAGGGTCATGAACACGTCCTGCACAATCTCTTCCGCCGCCCAAGCCTGGCCTGTCATGCGCAATGCGAAACGATAGATCTGGGCCTGATTTCGCCGGTACAGTTGCGTGAAAGCTTGTTCATCGCCCCTCGCCGAGCGCTTCAGCAGGACGTCGTCTCTTTCCTGTGCCTCGATTTGCGTTTCTCCTGACGTGCCGCCTGCCTTATCTAACTATTCCTGTGCAGGACGCAGAAAGTTCCCGGACAGATGGCGGTTGCGTGGCGCGGCCGGTATGGGCCCGTGTTTTCACTCTAAATCAAACCCGGATAAAGGGTTAGAGTTGCAGATGGCCGTAAGTAGGGGCTCCACGAATCTGTGCCGGGGAGATTTTCGTGGGGTGGAGGGCCTTAGCGCGTCTTCTTGCCGGGCCGGAACATGTTTGCCGCTACTCGTGTCACCATCCGCCGTGGAACCAGACGCTGCGAGTGTGCACCAAGATAGTTGCCCAATCCGGAGATCACGTAGCTCTTCCCGGCAGCAAGTGCTTGCAACCCCGTGCGCGCCACCTTGTCCGCAGGTTCTTGATTTCGCGCGGTGAACGCTTCCTGTCCGGCGACGGCGTGGAATTCCGATTCCGTCGAGCCAGGGCACAACGCGCAGACTCGAATCCCATGTGGCTTCATCTCCTCCGCCAGACCTTCCGCGAAGAAAAGATCAAAGGCCTTCGTTGCGGCATACGTGGAGATATAGGGGACCGCTTGAAACGCCGCTGTCGAGGCAAGAATCAGAATATCGCCGCTGCGCCGCGCAACCATTTCAGGCAGGAAGAGCCGCGTCAGCTGGACTACAGCGGCACAATTTACTTCCACCATATCGAGCAAGCGCTCCGTCTCCACTTGTGGCAATTCGCCGTACTGTCCGAACCCGGCATTGTTGATCAGCAGGTCAACACGCAATTCCTTCTCTTTTGTAAAAGCATAGATCTCCTGCGGCGCCTCTCGCTTGGCCAGGTCCGCCGCCACTACGTGCGTCTGGATGCCATGCTTTTTCCGGAGAGCGTTTGCGATCGCCTGCAGCCGATCCAATCGGCGCGCGGTCAGCACCAGATGCGTGCCGCCAGCCGCAAGCTCTTCGGCAAGCGCCACACCAATCCCCGCGCTCGCACCCGTAATCAATGCCCACTTGCCCTTCCATTCGCTTATCATTCGAGGTGTCCTTAGGCGAAGTTGTCCTCAGGGGATCTGCAATTTATGCTGGATCCGCCGGATTCGTTTTGCGCGACCGCAAAACGGATTCCTTCAGCCGGGAGCTTTGCGCTTTCATCCGGTCCATCAATCGCCGAGCCCAAACAAACTCCGCAGCTAAAAGTGTCAGTCCCAGAAAGATGACCAGCCAACCCGGACCTGGTGTGAACAGCATTACTGCTCCCAGCCCAAGAAGCGTGAAACCTCCCAGAATCTTAAAGAAGCGCCGAACTTGCTCGATGGTGTGAAAGAACATGTGCCCTCAAGGGCAGAAGCGGTGAACTCTTATTGTGACCGGAACTCGACCGGCAAACAACAGTCGCGTTGTCTGGATGTGTGATCCCGCAAAATCTACATTCCAACAGAGTGAGCGGAAACAAGAAAATGGCGGAGAGGGTGGGATTCGAACTTGAGGCGTCTTGCGAGCGTTCGAGCCCGCAGCCGAAATCCCGGTGCAACCGGGACCACGGTAGTCGTGGCGGAGAGGGTGGGAATCGAACCCGCCTACGGATGCCTGCAAGGTACTGGTTTAACTGACTCACGGTGTTTCGGTTAGGTCCATCGAGGTCCAGAACGGAAGCTACCTTCTCGACGACCGCCCGCCGCGACTCTGCCTGGACGTGGCTGCATACACCAATGGTGATGCGCGGGTCCGCATGGCGTAGCTGTGCCTGTGCTTCCTGTTACAAGCCGCAATCGCTGTTCGACTGGACGGTCTAGCTGCATCGGATCGAGCATCCATACCAATACGACGGCAAACAGTTTTCCTATTTGCCATTGGGGAGGATTTCGGCTGAGTTCTCAGTTGGCTTAAGACGGCCAGTCTGCTATCTCTGGCCTTAACGACCCCCTAGCTGAAACTTACTGCCACGGCAACGTGGACAGAAAATCGCACTGCGTGTTGCGATAGCCACCGGGGAGGTTCGCAATTGTATCGTCGAGCAGCAGGATATTCTCACCGGCATCGTAGGGAAGCCATTGCACCGCTACCCCTCCGTTCGGATCGCCGGTCGCCGCGAAACGTGCCCAGTAGTCCATTATTTCATTGGAAAGAGTGCCCTCCGCCGCGTTCGGTGTGTACTGCGTGCCGTCGTAGTAGACCGACCGAGTATTACCCGGAACAAGGCCGGCGACAAAATAAAGCTCTGCGGTATGGAAGGCTCGCCGGATAGTCAGGTGGGGATCGGTCTCGTATTGGTGCGTGAAGAGATACAGCCAGACCGGCTGCTTCTGGGGGCCGACAACCGCAGCAACCGCGCGGGCCAGATCCCTCGTCGGCCGGGTGATCGAGTAATCGGTTTCCACGTCAATGTGTGTATACCTCGGATTGGTGTCAAATGGCACGGGAGCAGCGGGGTAGAGCGAAATAATCTTGTCGCCGGTTTGGGTGCCGGTGCCCGGCAGCAACGGATCGAATTGAGTGTGGATGGCCATTGCGTATTGACTGGCATCCATGGGCAAGCTGGGATCTTCTAGATCAGCTGCCTCGTCGCGATTCGAACCGATGAGCAGCGGCACGGGAGACCCGAGCTTCAGCTTCTCGAAGGGGTCCGTGGGAAGGATGTCAGGATCAAGGTTGTAACCCATAAAACTCGGAAACTGCACGAATTGCCTTTGCATAATGGTATTGAGTGGAAGGTTTCGGAGGCACGCCAACACATCTTGTGGTGGACTGCAGCCAACGGCTGGCACGAAGCCGGCATAGAACGTGTAAGCGTCCGCGACACTAGTACCGAGCAGGCCGGCGGGGAGGACGCTGCTCTCCATCCCGGCGCTGGTGATCAGCCCCTGACCCTGCACTTTGGGAGAGGCTAGCAGCGCCTGCACATTTATCGATCCTGCGGATTGCCCGAACATCATCACGTGGTTGGGATCTCCGTTAAACTGCGCGATGTTATCGTGCACCCACTGCAGAGCTGCGATCATGTCCCTCAAACAGTAATTTCCGGAGGAGCCGTTACCTTCCGTAGTGAGTTCTTGGATGGCGAGGTCGCCCAGTATTCCCAGGCGGTATTGCGCAGTCACCACAATTACGCCGTGACCAGCCAGTGGAGGGGTCACATCCCACGGTGGGTCCTGGGCGCTGCCCAAAACGTTTCCCCCGCCATGAAAAAACACCGTCACCGGCTGCTTCGTGCTCGCTGGCGGGTATGTCGAGTAGACATTGAGCGTAAGGCAATCTTCGTCGCCCTGCACACCGCCAGCGAAGTCCGTCTGGGGGCATCTGTTACCAAAGTTCGCCGCGCTGCGTATGCCATCCCAACTCGCTGGAGCCACTGGCGGCTTCCACCGCAGATTGCCCAGCGGCGGCGCGGCAAAAGGAATCCCACGGAACCTTAGAAAGTTGCCATCGACGACGCCTTGTACGGCACCGGACTGTGTCACAGCAATGGTCGGCGTACTCTGGATGTTCACGGTGTAAGACTGCTTCCCGGACCGACCGTTCGCATCCGCCACTTGAATGCTGAAGGCCACGCCCGGTTGCACACGGTCGGGCGTTCCAGAGATGGCCACCGAATTGCCAGTGCTGCCCGGCAGAGTTATGCCGTGCGGCAAAGCACCAGAGGTGACGCTCCATGTGAAAGGCGCAACCCCGCCGGTGGCTTGAATGGTCTGGGAGTAGGAAGAGCCGATGGTGCCATCCGGCAAGGAAGTCGTGACAATCGACGGGCCTTGTAGAGGAGTGGACCCACTGCCGCAACCAGCCGTCACCAAGAGAGCTGCGATGAGTACCGGCCATGGCAGCAGCGCGGAAAAACCCCCAATCTTTTCCATTTCCATGGCCGCCTCCTCAGCAACGCATACGCTGCCTGCGAACACGATTCGGGCACTTTCGGTCGCGCCATTTCGGTGACGCTTGCGGCATTCCCGAGCGCTGATCGCAATCCTTCCCACTTACACATGCGCATTCCCAACAAACAATCGATCATCGTCAACAGCTTTCTCTTGCGAATGGCTGTCACACAAAGTTAGGCACAAAGCGGTAAAGGCGGAAAGTTCTCCCCGCCTTTACCGCCACTACTTTTTCCCATCACATTATTTCGGTGATGTTTGAGGCTTTCCGAAGCGGTGGTAGCGACGCTTCATCATTTCGGTCGGGGTCAACTTGGTTGCACTCGCTGCCGCTGGTGCAGTAGCGATTTGCGCCGAGCGAACTGGAACCTCGGTCACCGCTTCGACGGTGTCGTAGTCGCAACCGTCGAGGTCTGGATGATCCTGATCGCAGGGAATCAGCAGGACGGCACGCGCGTCCCCATTGGTAAGCACTCCAAAACCTGCAATCTCCCCACGATCATTAATATTGAATGGGTTTAGAAAGGTTACACCGGAGCCTGGACGAACCAGCGTGTTCAAGTCTATTGGAGCACCGCCGTTCTCAAACAAGAGCGCATGGGCCTCGTTGGTGCAATCTAGCGAACCGTTGCCTACGATTTGACCCTGCGAATTGATCGAAGTTGCCTGGCTGCTGCAATCACCGGCCAAGTTCCCGAGATCGGTCATCACTCCTTTTTTCCAAAGATACGCGTGGAATCCGTTCGAAGAATCGGACCCGCCGACGACTTCGCCAGCATCGTTAATCCACATTGCATTACCGTAAGTTCCTCCCGGCAAGAAACCGAGGTCCTTCAGTCCTGTTTCCTTGTCCCAAAAGAACGCGTGGGAATTTTGATCCGTAGCCTCGGTCGAAAAACCAACCACCTGGCCGCGATTGTTCATCCAGCTTGGTGAACCCAGGGTGCCCCCGAGGGTGCCGATGTCCACCATTTTTCCGTTCTCCCAAAAGAACGGGTGTTGAGTAGGAAAACCAAAAGCCTGACTTGGCGTCGAATTCGTATAAGACTGGCCCGCTATTTGGCCTTTCTCATTCACAAAGAACGCAATGGCGTCGGAACCGCCCAGCGTTCCCAAATCCTGAATCTCGCCGTTCTGCCACAGGAATGCCCTGGTTTGCGTTGCCAAGCCGGCCATGGAGAAGGGATCCAGTATGTCGTTATCGGAAAAACCGACTACTTCGCCGCGGTTATTGACAGCCGCGGCAAGGCTCTCCGATCCTCCCGGCACGGCTCCTAGATCGATGATCTTTCCGTCCTTCGTCCAAAGGACGGCGCGGCCCACCGGCAGGCCTGCTGCGTCGATGAGACCATTTTCTGACCAGCCGGCAATAAGCCCGCTTGCGCTGATCGCGTCGGTTTGACCGTTCGCGCCACCGGGAAGCAGTTCCAGATCAGTGACGGTATCGTTGTGCCGTACAACGGCGTGCTCGACAAAGCAGTCGCCCCCATTAGCATTGGCGTTGAAAGGGATGGCGCAGTTCGCGTTGGGATTGGGCGTCGCCGTATTCGCATACGCCGCGAACGTTCCCCCGTTGTTCAGGACTTGGGCGGACGGGCCTGAAAGGTTGCTGTCGGGCCCGCCTAGTGGCTCCACAACAATCAACTTGTAATGATGATGCTTTACCGTTTGATTCGACGCGTCGTTAGTCTGCCCGAACGCGCAGACCGGCATTGCTAGCACCACGCACAAACTGCAGATTGCTATCAGAAGCAGCAGCGATTTTTTCATGACGTCTCCTCAATTCCGAATTCACATAACGTGCACGATTCACTCGAACTCAATCGCAGAACTTCTGCGAAATTTACTGCACTCCAAAGCGGTGGTAGGGGTTCCCCGTCGCTGAATGAAACCGCAGGGCCGTCTTCGCGATAGACAATTTGCTGGCGCTTCCCGAGGCAGATCCGGACGCCTCGACTGGAGTGGCTGCAACCAGGCTGTAGTCGCAGCCTTCAACGCTTGGATGATTCGCGTCGCACGGAATCAGAAGGGCGGCATGCACGTCGCCATTGGTAAGCAGTAGCTGAGCGGCAATCTCTCCGCGATCATTGATATCGAATTCGCTTATGACTTCGTTATCTGAGCTGGGAACGATCAGGGTATTCACATCAACGATGGGACCGCCGCTATCCGAAAGGAAGGCTGGCCCGCCTCCCACGCCGCAAATTCCCGTTTCGCCCACCACTTGGCCAATGGAATTGACGCTGAGGGCTGTGCTGCACGGCCACGGTTCTAGAATTCCAAGGTCGGTCATCACCCCGTTAATCCAGCGATAGGCATGGTGAGACTGAGATCCGGATACATCAGCCCTGCCGGTCACAAAGCCGGAGTCGCTGATCCAATTCGCTTCCGAATTGTTTCCCCCCAATGTGCCGAGGTCAGTCAACTTCCCCGCGCCCCAAAGAAATGCGTGGTGCGAGGCGTCGCCCTCCATGTTCGACGTGCCGACCACTTGCCCCTGCTGGTTTATGAAATAGGCGTACCCGCAAGTACCGCCGAGCGTGCCAAGATCCTGCATCTTGCCGTTCTCCCAAAGGAACGGATCTGTGGTGAGTGGCCAGGCACAATTCGTGCTGGCGGCTGTGTTCGTGTAAGAGAATCCAACGATTTGGCCCCGCTCGTTCATGGCGTTGGGAGCTGCGTCGGGACCGCCCAACGTGCCCAGGTCTTTCATCATCCCGTTCTGCCACAGAAATGTCCTTGTTTGCGTGGGGAAGCCAACAATCGAGAAGGGGTCGGATACGTCGTTGTTGGAAAATCCGGTGACTTGGCCACGGCTATTGACATTGGTAGCGATGCTCTCTGTTCCTCCCGGCAAGGTCCCAAGATTGATCGTCTTGTTGCCCTCAAAAAGCACACCAACACCTTCCTGCTGGCCGGTTAGGGGATCGATGAGACCGTTCTCCGAAAGCCCGGCGATCAGCCCGCTTGGGCTAAGGGAGGTAGTCTGACTGTTCGCGCCGCCAGGAAGCACGCCCAGATCGATGAGGGAGCCGTTGTGCCATACAGCGGCATGCTCGACGAAGCAGTCGGGATTATTGAAAGGGACGAAGCAATTTGCATTGGGATTGGGTGTCGCCGTATTCGCGAATGTCGCAAACGTTTCCCGGTTGTTCAGGATCGGGAGCCCCGGGCCGGAATAAGAACTGTTGGGTCCGCCGAGCGTCCCTAAATCAATGAGCCTGTAATGGTGATACCCCACCGGGTGATTCTGTGCGGCGGTCTGCGCAAGCGCGCACACCGGCAGCGCCAACGCGCCGATACTGAACGCGGCAATCTTTAAACAACGGTTTTTTTTCATGATCCTCTCCTTCGAGCTTTCATCCGGGCAGACATATTCCGTCTCCATTCATTCAGGAGTCAGAGGCGCTCTTTGGTGTGTGAGCGCCCACTACTTGCTTCCCTGCCTATACATGCGCGAATCGGGCCGGAAATCGATCATCCTGGGCGCTTATTTGGAGGCGGTGGCAGGCAAACCAAGCTGCTGGCTTACGACGAAGGGGGGTGTATAATCCGCCCACAGCGGAAGTTCGGCAGTCTCGATCCCAGGTCTATGTCTGACACCCACGAAGTCACTCTTTTATTGGCGGAATGGGCCAAGGGGAACCAGCGCGCGCTGGATGACCTGACGCCCCTGGTCTACCGCGAACTTCGTCAGCTTGCCGCCAGCTATCTTCGTAAAGAACGCCAAGGGCACACGTTGCAGCCGACGGCGCTGGTTCACGAGGCCTACGTTCGCCTCGTCGACCAGACCAACCCTACGTGGCAGAGTAGGTCGCATTTTTTCGGTGTGGCGGCGCGCCTGATGCGGCAAATCCTTGTGGATCACGCCCGCCGGAAAGGGGCGGAAAAGCGCGGAGGCCAAAAAGTTCCCTTGGAGGAAGCGGTCAGTTTTCATAAGGAACAAAGTCTGGAGCTCCTCGCACTCGACCGCGGCCTGGAGGCTCTGGAGAAGATTGATCCCCGAAAGTGCAAGGCCATCGAGCTTCGCTATTTTGGCGGCCTTTCGATGGAAGAAATTGCCCAGACTCTGGACGTTTCCACCATTACCGTCCGCCGTGACCTAAGAATGGCAGAGGCCTGGCTTCAGCAGGAAATGCGGAACAGATAGCTTGCCGGCCGCGCGCCGAGAGAAAGTCGCCTGATGTGAACAGTTCTCCTGCTGTTTTGCGCATGATTGTATAGAGAGTGGAAATCCCTGAACCCGGGTTCCTTTCCCGCAGTCCGATGCAAATGACCTGAATGCCTCAAGCGCGTCCCAGTTTCGCGAGGAAATGCAGAATGTGTAGGTGACGGTTGAATCCGGAACGCTGGGCGCAGATCGAAGAACTCTTCCATCGTGCGGCGGAGTGTGCCCCGGAGCAACGTACCAAGCTACTTGATGAGAGTTGTGGCAATGATTTGGAACTCCGGCGAGTGGTCGAATCGCTGCTTGCTGCCGACGTCAGTGCTGGTGGAACCGTGCAGGCTGCGGTGCGTGGTGGGTTAGAGACAGTCACCTTCCCCCTTACCGGCGAAACCATTTCTCATTACCACATTCTGGATGGGTTGGGCGGCGGCGGGATGGGTACGCTGTACCACGCCGAGGACATCAAGCTCGGACGCCGCGTCGCGCTGAAGTTTTTGCCGGAAGAGTCGGTGAAGGACCCGGCCGCCCTCGGGCGGTTCGAGCGCGAGGCGCGCTCGGCCTCGGCACTTGAGCATCCCAACATCTGTCCTATTTATGAATTTGGTGAACATGAGGGACAGCCGTTCCTGGTAATGCAACTACTGGAGGGACAGACGCTGCGGGAACTCATCGCCGCGGCAGGTTCCGGGAAACCTCCGCTGGAATTAGGGAAACTGCTCGATCTGGCAATTCAAATTCTGGATGGCTTGAACGCGGCCCATCAGAAAGGAATTATTCATCGCGATGTCAAGCCGGCGAACATTTTCATCACGCGTGACGGGCAAGCAAAAATCCTCGATTTTGGACTGGCGAAACTGGCGAGCATTCTTGCGGTGGAGACAGACGACCGGGAACGCGATTCTGGCAGCGAGGCGGCGAACGCACGCACCTCACACAAGACATTGTCATTGTCGA
>DASYXF010000063.1:0-9100 GCA_035935335.1 Candidatus Acidiferrum sp. | reverse complement strand
AACCTGCGCAACTGGTGGACGGCCGACGACCGGAAGAATTTCGACGAGCGCGGACAGTGCATCGTGGACCAGTTCAACAGCTACGAAGTGGAGCCCGGGCTGCACCAGAACGGAAAGCTGGTTCTTGGTGAGAGCATCGGCGACCTGGGCGGCTTGAGCATTGCCTACGCGGCATACGAAAAATCCATCGAAGGCAAGCGGCCGAAAGACATTGACGGGTTCACGCCTGAGCAGCGTTTCTTTCTAGGCTGGGCGCAGGTGTGGGGTTCGAACCAGCGCGCGGAAGCGGCACGCCTGCAAACCAACACCGACCCGCATCCTCTGGGGCGTTTCCGCGGAAATGGACCGGTTTCGAACCTGGAGGTTTTTGCGAAGGCCTTCGGTTGTAAGAAGGGCGACGCGATGGTTCGCGAAAAATCCTGCAAGATCTGGTAGCTCGCACCGGGCACTAGGATTTGATTAAGAGTGACCGGGTCCGGACTCCTTGTCTGCACGCGCGCGTTGAAAGCTTTGTCCAGCAACATATCTTCAACCTGGGGGAAACATGAATCGCAGCTTGCTCCACTTCGGAAGTGCGGCGATGTCGGCTTTGGCGATGTTGTTTTTGGGATTGACGGCCGGGCCGTTGCGAGCCCAGACGGCTCCGCCGCCGGCGCAGAACTGGCCTGCTCCTCAAGAAAGCGATTATGTGGTTCGCGATTTCCATTTCCAGTCCGGCGAGACCTTGCCGGAGGTGCGGATGCACTACTACACACTGGGAAAACCTGCGAAGGATGCGAGCGGCCGGACCACCAACGCCGTCCTAATCCTGCACGGTACCGGCGGCAGCGGTGACGGTTTCCTTCGGGCGATCTTTGCCGGCGTTTTGTTTGGGCCGGGCCAGTTGCTGGACGCGAGCAAGTATTTTGTGATTCTTCCCGACAATGTAGGCCACGGAAAATCCAGCAAGCCAAGCGACGGCCTGCATGCGCGCTTCCCGCAATATGAATACGCGGACATGGTCGCGCTGCAACACGAACTGGTCGAAAAGGGCCTGGGCGTGAACCACCTGCGCCTGATTCTGGGCACATCCATGGGTTGCATGCATTCGTGGATGTGGGGCGAAACTTATCCGGATTCGATGGACGCCCTGATGCCGCTGGCCTGCCTGCCGGTGCAGGTGGCCGGGCGCAACCGGGTGTGGCGTAAAATGATAATCGATGGGATCCGCCAGGACCCGGAATGGAAAAACGGCGACTACACCACCGAACCGCGCGCCGGATTGCAGATCGCCGCGGATTTTCTGATTATCGCGGGAAGCGCACCCCTGCACATGCAAGAGGATTTGCCGACGCGGGAGGCCGCGGAGAAATTTCTGTCCGATTCGATGAAGCGCATCACCTCTGGAATGGACGCCAACGATTTTCTCTATGCGATAAACGCCTCGCGCAACTATGACCCCTCGCCGAAGCTGGAAACCATTCGCGCGCAGGTGATGTTCATTAATTCCGCGGACGATTTTATCAACCCGCCGGAGCTTGGCGTCGCCGAGCGCGAGATCAAGCGCGTAAAGAATGGGAGATTTCTGCTGCTGCCGGCTTCGGAGCAAACCCACGGCCACGGCACGCACACCTGGGCGGCCGTCTGGCAGCAGTATCTGAAGGAACTCCTGGACCGCTCCGGCAAAGGCGACTAGCCGTTATGCCTTGCCCATCGGGAGGTCGCGGCGAAGATAGTTGTCCGTTTTGTTGAGCCAGTCCTCGCGCGGCGGATCAAACACGTCGAGGTCGAGCGTGTCTTCGAGCGCCCAGGCTTCATGCGGCATGTTCGAAGGGATGCAAAGGACTTCCCCGGCGCGGACGACGATTTCTTTCCCATCAATGGCGAATTTCAGCGCGCCTTCCAGGATGTACGTCACCTGTTCATTGTGATGATGGTGCTCGGGAACGTGCGCGCCCTTTTTCAGGAACACGCGCGCGAGCATCAACTTGTTGCCGACGACCATTTCCCGGCCGATCAGGTCGTTCAGCTTTTCATGCTCGACGTTTTTCCACGGGATGTATTTGCATTCGGGTTTGTCGCTCATCGTTTTAAGTCTCCATAAAGTTTCGCGGCATTATCATGCAGATAGTTCCGCGCCAATTCCAAAGCTTTTGATTCGTTGAATGCGCCTTCGCCGACGAGCTCCGCGAGCGCTGCCGCAAGCCCAGTGCGGGTGGTGCGCGCCGCCAGCCACATGCTCTCTTCCGCGCCCAGCGCGTCGTTGAAGGGAAATGCGTCGGAGCCGTACATCATCTTGTCCGGGAAAAGTGTAAGCAGTTGCTTCACCACCAGCTTGAACTGCGAGGGGTAGAGCATCTCCGATTGAAAGGAAGTATCGAGGTAGACGTTTTTCACCGCGGTCAATAACGCCGCTTCGCGTTCGTAGGGCCAGCCGCCGTGCACCAGCACGAAGGTGACATTCTTGTAGCGGGCGTCGCGAACCACGTTCTCGAGATTCAGCACGTTGCCGTTGTGCAGGCTGAAGTAATCGCCGATTCCGACGGCGCTGTGAAAGTGCATCGGCAAATGCAGTTTCCCGGCCTGGTCCGTGATTCGCCGGAAAATGTAATCCTGGAAGAGGCGGTACTCTTCGGCCGCGGGGACGCCGCCCGCGCGGTATTTGTTGTAAATCGCTTCCGCTTTTTCCGCCGGAGGATCCGTGAAATGCAGGCTGCGGAAATAAGCGGCTTCGAATTTGATGGCCACGCCGCCGCGTTTCTGGTTGTCCTCCATCGTTTTCTGGACAAAGGCGACGTATCCGGCGAGTTCCGCGGGCAGCGCTTCCACCCCTTCCTGCTTTTTCCAGCGCGAAAGCATTTTTCCCTGCAGCGGAACGTAGACACCCATGTCTGGCGTGCTGGCCGCCTGATCGTGGTTATCGAAGGGATAGAAAAACGCGTCGCCAAAAAATACCCAGTGAAAGCGCTTGGTATCGAGATAGGCGGGCATCATCGCGCGGTTGGCAAGGCAGATGTCCACGTTCAGTTTGTCGAGAATGCTGTTGAAATATGCTGTGCCGCCGACCTTTTCTGCGGCTGATTTTTTTTCCGCCAGCCACTTCGCATGTTCTGGCTTGAAATCGTCGTAGGGATAGCCGAAGAGGGCTTTCGCGCCAGCGACGAATTCCGGATTGTCGTCGCGCAGCCGCAGCGTGGCGCTTTCATCGGGCGGCGATGCCATCGCGTCCACGTCGCTGTCGTCCGCATAGCCCGGATGCGCGTGGTTGTCGTACATGGGAATCTTGTCGATTTCCTTCAGCAGGCGTTCGTAGGTTTTTTGGACGTCGGCGGTGGGATAGGGCTTCGCCTGGCCAAACGCGGAGCACGCGATAACTGCCGCGAGCAGAATTCCAATTGAAACGTGCACTGCCGTTTTTATCATCCCGCGTCTCCAAGAATTCAAGGATGCGGCGAACTCAAAATCGCAGCCATCCGAAATTTATTTTTACCGCGCGACAGCGGCGCGCCAACGGGACGACACCCGCTGGATGCGTTCGAGGGCGTCTTCCAACAGGTGCGTCGCGCTGACCAACGAAAATCGCAGATAATTCTTGCCCTCGGCGCCGAATGCCGCTCCCGCGATGCCGGCCACTCCCGCTTCTTCCAGCAGCACGCGCTGCACTTCCTCCGCTGGCATGCCGGTGTCTTCGATATTCACCCAGGCATAAAACGCGCCATCGGGCGAAAGGCAACGGAAACCGGGAATCCGATTGAGTTTTTCCACGAACAGGTCTCGGCGCTTTCGATACTCCTCGACCATCGCGGGCACGGCGTTCGTCGAATCGTGTAGCGCTTCGATCGCGGCCACCTGCGAAAATTCGGCCGTGCAGGTGAAGGTGTTGAGAACCAGCATGTCCAGCGCGTCAATCACATGCTTCTGCGCAACGGCATATCCCAGCCGCCAACCGGTCATAGCGAAGGATTTCGAAAAGCCATCGATGATGACGGTGCGCTCCGCCATTCCGGGCAACGCCCAGATGGATTTGTATTCGCCGCTGAACAATATGCGCGCGTAAATTTCGTCGGCGATCACCCACAAATCATGCTTCTTCGTGAGTTCGGCGATTTGCGCGATTACCGTGTCGGTGAAAACTGTGCCCGTCGGATTATTCGGTGAATTGAAAATCAGCATCCTCGTCTTTGGTGTAATTTTCGCGGCGATCTCCGCCAGGTCGGGCTGAAACTTATTCTCCTCCCGCAACGCGTAGGGCACGGCCTTTGCGCCCAGGCCGCGCGTGAACGACGGATAAATCGGGAAGCTGGGATCGGGATAGAGCACTTCGTCGCCCGGCTCAATAAGCGCCATCATTGCCAGCGCCAGCGCCATTTTGCAGCCCGGCGCGACGAGCACCTGCTCCGCCGCAACGTCCAGCCTGCGTGTGCGCTTCAGGTAGTCCGCAATGGCCGAACGCAGCGGCGGAATTCCGCGTGTGGCCACATAACGGTCGCGCCCATTCGCAACGGCCGCCCGTACAGCATCCACGACCGGCGCTGCAGGATGAAAATCCGGCTCGCCAAGCTCCAGGTGAATGATGGAGCGCCCCGCCTTTTCAAGCTCCTTCGCACGGGTGAAGACGGCCAGGGCGCCTTCGCCCGTCAATTCGGCAATACGCGATGCGATTTTAGCCATAACCCGAAAATGATAGCACTTTGCTGGAAATGAATTCTTGCCGAAGCGAACCAGGACGCGAGTCACCGCGTCCGGTTCCTTTCGTGGTTAGTAATCCAGCTAGAACGCCAACCGCAGCGAGAACTGAATCAGCCGCGGCGTCCCAACTGTCGAGAAGATTTTGCCAAACGGCCCGCCGATCGTCTCCACGTCGTTGATCGCCGGATTCGCGAAGTTCGCGTGGTTCCAGATGTTGAAGAAATCCGTGGTGAACCGGAGATTGAACCGCTCGGTCAGCGGAAAAGTTTTCAGCAGGGAGAAATCCCAGTTCTGCTGGTAGGGCCCTCGGTAGGTGTTGCGCCCCAGGTTGCCGAAATTCGTGACGAAACCGTCTCCCCCATCCGCGGCACTGATTAGTGGCGCGGGTGCGAAGTTAGCGGGGTTAAGGTATCCGTTGGCAAGCTCATTGCCGATTCCACCGCCAGTGTAGCCTTTGGCGACAGAACCTCCGGCCGCGAGATTCCCGGTCAGCGTTGGAGTGTAGCCCGGACCCAAAAACGCCGTTCCCGCTGCAGAGTCCGTCACGCTGAACGGCGTCCCGGACTGCACGACCGTGATGCCGCTGATCGCCCAGTTGTCGAGCGCTGCTTTCTTCCAACCGCTGGCGCCTGTGAAGAACGGCAGATCGTACCGGTAACTCACCACGAATCGGTGGGTCCGATCAAAGTCGGAAGGCCCGTAGCCCGCTCTGAGGTCCGCTTCATTGTTAAATGCGGTGTTCAGCGCTGTGTTGCCGCTCGAGTTGACGTCCGTTGACCGCGACCATGTGTACGCGGCCTGGAAGTAGCCGTGGTTCCAGCGCCGCGACACCGTCGTCTGCAGCGAGTGATAATGTGCGTATGCAGAGTTGTCGAAGATCTGAAAGCCGCCGTATCCATTAATCGCCGGGATCGGGCTGCGCAACGGTCCGTTGGCCGTCGTATTCTCTTTGATCTGGTAACGGTTCCCGTTTACGTCGGTGACAGTGATTGGGTTCGTGGGGCTGGCAAGCCTTGCCGGCAGATCGGTGCGCGTTTCCCGCAAGTGAATCGAATGCGTCCCCACATACCCGACTTCCAGTATCCAGTCCTTCCCCAAATCATGTTGAATGCCTAGGTTCCACTGCTGTGTACTCGGCGTCACAAAACGTCGCGGCACTGCCAGCATGAACAAGAATGGTGTCGGAATGGAACCGGGGCTTCCCGCGGCGCAACCGAACTGTCCTGCTTGTGTAGTGTCTCCTCCAGGCCCCGGCGTTCCGTCCAATCGCGGAAATCCCAGAAACGCCGCTTTGCACGGAATAAAATTCGGATCGAGAGTTCCCGCCGTGGGCAGCGCGTTGAAGTTGGTAGTATTCGGAGGAATCAGACAGTTCGCCGGGAAGTTTGCCGAATTTGAAAAGTAAACGGACAAGCAGCCCGGAGGCAGCGCGCCGAAGACAATCGGCAGGTATGGCGCCTGGAACGACAACTGGTCGGCGGTGCCAACGTCTTCGCGAACGTAATAGATGCCGTAGCCGGCGCGAACCGTGGTGCTGTGATGCCCGCCGATGTCATAGGCCAGTCCAACGCGTGGAGCAAAGCCAGTCGCATACTGGTTGTTAAACGTGCTGTCGTTACCCTTACCGGACAACCCGGGCACCTTCAGCCCATTCGCGCACCCGCCGTAGACCATCGGATAAAGGTCCTTGGCCGCCAGGTTTTCGTCAACGTTGCCGATGTGGCAGGCGCTGTCGTAGAACGCTCCGTTGATATCCACGCGCGCACCCAGGTTCACGGTCAGATTTCGCGTCACTTTCCAGTCGTCCTGAGCGAACAGTCCATAAACGTTGGCATGGTAGTTATGGTTATAGACCCCGCCGCCACCGAAGCTGAACGAAGCGATGCCCTGCAGGAAGTTCTGCCAGTCGCTGAACCCGCCCGGCACGCTGTTGAAAAAAATCTGACCGTTAAACGTCTGCGGGAATTTCTTGTCGAGGTTTACTCGAGTGTATTCACCGCCAAACCGGAAGTCATGCGGCCCCTTGACCCAGCTGAGGGTGTCTACAAAATTGAGGTTGTTCTGGACCTGAAACTGATCCGCCGGAGGCGTCGGCCCGATCTGGAATCCCGACGTGTTGAACGTAAATTTGTAGATCGATTGGGTGATGTTGTTCGATGGCCGGTCGATCCCCAGATCAGCGGCAGTGACCGGCGGCTGGTTCAACAAGCTGTAATTCATCCGCACATAGCCGAAGCGGAAATCGTTCACGATTCCCGGCGTAAAGAGGTGCGTCTCGTTGATCGCAAGGAAACGCGCCGCTACCGGGATATCGAAGGGAAAATCCAGGTCGGTGGCGCTGATGCTGCTTTGCAGCGTTCCACCGAGCGACGCCTGCAAACCTCCGGCGCCGAAAGGCAGATTGGTTTCCGAGTTGGAGAAAAAGAACCGCGCCCCGACCTTGTCTTTGCTGGCGTTGAACTCCCTGTCCCAGTTGGTGGTGAACTGATCGTCGGTGTATTTTCCCGGTTTGCTCACCAGGAGCGCCCCTGTCGGTCCGCCGGTTGCCGGAACCGAGGGAATCAGGAACCCATTAGGATCGTTGAAGAGGTTATTCTTGCCTTTGAAATTCAGGAGTTTCAGAACCAGCGGATCGATGGCGGTGGTGGTGTTTCCAAAAAAAGCCTGGGAAATGGAAGCCTCCGAGCGGTCCGAAGGAATCACGGGGAAACCGGGGTTGCTAACGGATGTTCCTGGGGAAAGTGCGCTGCTCTGCCGCGTGCCCTGGTAATTTACGAAGAAATATCCGAGCTTTTCCTCGCCCACCGGGCCACCGGCACTGACCCCGAACAGGTTTTGCTTCACCGGCGGCCTCGGTTGGCCCGTCGCGTTGTGAAAGAATTCGTTGGCATTCAGCGCATCGTTGCGGAAAAACTCGTATACGTCGCCGTGAAATTGCCGCGTGCCGGTCTTCAGGATGGCGTTGACGTTGCCTCCGCCGTTGCGCCCCTGGCTGGCGTCGTAGAGCGAAGTCTGCACCTTGAATTCCTGAATAACATCGGGGTTCGGCAGCGGTACATAATAGTTCTGCGCCACGTTGTAGTCGGTCGCGCTGATACCTTCGATCAGGTAGTTGTTGTTGTCTTCGCGCTGCCCGTCCACGTAAACCTTGGTGGTGCCGCGCCCCAATTGTGTGGACTGGTTCAGTTCGCTTTGCACGCCGGTGCTCAACGAAAGAAGTTGCTGGTAATTCTGCGTCGCCAGCGGCAGGTCGCGCACGGTTTCCGGACCGATGGTCTGTCCGGTTGTGGCGTTGGTCGTTTCGACGGAGGTTACCTGAGCGGAGATCTCCACCTTTTCCGTCACCGTACCGGGCTTCAGCGCGATACTCAGGCGCGTGGTTTCGGTCACGCGCACCTCAATATTGATAGCTTTCGCCTCGGCAAATCCCGACTTGTTGACCACCACATAGTATTTCGCCGGCGGCAGCAGAGTAGCCTGGAACGAGCCATCCGCAGCCGTGGTCAGTCGGCGCACCAAGCCGTCCGTTGCCGTGTTGATGATCTGGACGTCGGCGCCAGCAACCTCCCCGCCGTTTACGTCCACTACTGTCCCGCTGATGGCTCCGGTGGCACCGCCCTGGCCAAATGCCGGCTTTCCGCCAGCGAGTCCTAGAATCAAAGGAAGTAATACGAGTGCGCGTATGATTTTCAACATTTCCCACCCCCAGGAGTGCTTCGAATCACGGCCCCGAACGGAATATAAGTGGCCTTGCGTCTTGCCCACAGGCGCCGCCAGCCATAAGCTGCGAGGAAGAAACCCGCGTCGTGGAACAAACAAGGCACGAGGAGTATTCTGTGGCAGTCACGTTAGTTGGTTAAACGCCCTGTTGTCAAGGACTTGGCAATCATAATTTCTTATGAATGCGATTCGGGAATCTTATCTGCAGCGAAACCTCCCCGCTAGTCCCCGACTCGTCACCTAAGTACCTTCCGTTTTACCTCTCGTTGCCTATTCTCTTTCGTAACGCAACGTGACAGACTGCGCTATCGTCTAAGCTTATAGACCCGCGCATCCGAAAGAGGTTTGCCATGGCCCGCCGACTTTTTCTTTTTATTTGCGCGATTTCCATTCTCACTTTGGGGTTTTCCACCAACTCTTTCGCGGACAACAGCCACGCCCGCATCGTCCGGTTGAGCCTGGTGCAGGGCGATGTGCGCTTCGCCCCCAGTTTTCGCGACGATCCCCTGACCGATGCCAACGCCGGGTGGCAGGCGGCGCCGCTGAATTTGCCCATCCGCCAGGGGTACGTGGTCGCGACCGACAATGGCCGCGCGGAAATCGAGTTCGAAAACGGCGCAATGATGTTTTTGGGAGCGAATAGCGTGGTGGAGTTCTACGACCTCTCGCTGAACGACGGCAGCCGGATCACGCGCCTGGTGCTGCGGCAGGG
>DASYXF010000062.1:0-9222 GCA_035935335.1 Candidatus Acidiferrum sp. | reverse complement strand
GATTCCACCGCCGAATGTGACCGGGTCGCTGCACATCGGGCACATGCTGGACCACACGGAGATTGACATTTTGACGCGGTGGCACCGGATGCGCGGGTACAACACTTTGTATTTGCCGGGAACGGATCACGCGGGAATTTCTACGCAGCGCGTGGTGGTGCGGCAACTGGCGGAACAGAAAATTAATTACCGGGATTTGGGGCGCGAAGAGTTCATCAAGCGCGTGTGGCAGTGGAAAGAAGAGAGCGGCGGAACGATTCAGCGGCAAATGAAGCAGATTGGAGAGTCGTGTGACTGGTCGCGGGAGAAATTTACGCTTTCGCCAGAGCTTTCACGCGTGGTGATCGAGGTATTTGTGCGGTTGTATGAGGAGGGATTGATTTACCGGGATAACCGGCTACTGAACTGGTGCCCGGTGTGTTTGACGGTGTTGAGCGATCTGGAAGTGATTCACGAGGAGCGGCCGGGGCATTTGTGGCACATCAAGTACCCGGTGGTGGGAAATTCCGAGTTTTTGACGGTGGCGACGACGCGGCCGGAGACGATGCTGGGCGATACGGCGGTGGCGGTGCATCCGGAGGATGAGCGGTACAAGCATTTGATCGGGTGGAAGGTGATGCTGCCGCTGATGAATCGCGAGATTCCAATTATCGGCGACGAGATGGTGGAGCGGGAGTTTGGAACGGGCGCGGTGAAGATTACGCCGGCGCATGACCCGAACGATTTTGAAGCGGGCAAACGACACGGGTTGCCGCAGATTGACGTGATGACGGACGACGGGCACATGAACTCGCATGCGGGAACGTATGCGGGGCTGGACCGGTTTGTGGCGCGAAAAAAGATTGTGGAGGATTTGAAAGAGCAGGGATTGCTGGAAAAGATTACAGATCACGTGAGCGCGATCGGGATCTGCGAACGGAGTAAAACGATTGTGGAGCCGCGGGCTTCGACACAGTGGTTCTGCCGGATGAAGCCGCTGGCGGAGCCGGCGATTGCGGCGGTGGAGCGCGGGGAAATCCTGATCGTGCCTGAAAACCGGCGGCAGGAATATTTCAACTGGATGAGGAACATCCGGGACTGGACGCTTTCGCGGCAGCTTTGGTGGGGGCACCGGATTCCGGCGTGGCATTGCGGGAAATGCAAAGAGGTGATAGTTGCGCGCACGGAACCGGTGAAGTGCGGGAAGTGCGGCTCCGGTGAATTGAAGCAGGATCCGGATGTGCTGGATACCTGGTTCAGTTCGGGTTTGTGGCCGTTTTCGACGCTGGGCTGGCCGGAGAAGACTGCGGACTTTCAGAAATATTATCCGACGAGCTTGCTGATTACGGGGTATGACATTTTGTTTTTCTGGGTGGCGCGAATGGCGATGCTGGGGATTCACTTTACAGGGCAAGTTCCCTTTCGCGCGGTGTACCTGCACTCGCTGGTGCGGACGGCGGGCGGGGAGAAGATGTCGAAGTCGAAGGGGACCGGCTTGGACCCCGTGGCGTTGAACGAGCAGTACGGGACGGATGCGATGCGGTTTTGCCTGGCTTCGATGGCGGCTCCGGGGACGGATATTGTGCTGTCGGATGACCGGCTGCTGGGAGCGCGGTCGTTTGCGAACAAGATTTGGAATGCGGCGCGATTTTTGTTTGTGAATTTGGATAAGTACGAGGAGGGTGGGGTTTCGATTGAGGCTTTGGCGGCACCGGACGTGCGGGCTCAAGCGCCTTCTGCACATTCTGGTGCTGTGCCGTTGGCGGACCGTTGGTTGTTTGCTCGGATTGCGGTGACGGTGGAGACGGTGAACGATGCGCTGGGGAATTACCGGTTTCATGAGGCGGCGCAGGCGGTTTATCAATTTTTCTGGGGCGATTTTTGCGACTGGTATATCGAGTGGGTGAAGCCGGATTTGCAGAATGCGGATCGCGGGCGGGCGGATGTGGCGTGGAAGAATTTGTTCGCGGGATTTGATGCGGCGTTGCGGCTGCTGCATCCGTTCATGCCATTTTTGACGGAGGAGTTGTGGCACCAGTTGCCGCAGAAGGCGGGGGCAAAGTCGATTGCGTTGGGCGCGTTTCCAGAGGCGCGGGCGGAGTGGAAAGATGTGGCGGCTTTGGCGGAGTTTGGGTTGATACAGGAAGTGATTCAGGGATTTCGCACGGTGCGATCGGAGATGAAGCTGGATCCGAAGAAGAAGGTTGCGGCGGAGTTTGCGAGTGCTAACCCGAAGACTCGTGGGGTGATTGAGGCGAATCTGGAGGCGATCCAGCGATTGGGATTGTTGACGGAGTTGCGTGTGCATGGTGGGAAGCTTGCGGACGGCGGGGGAGGGATGCGCTCGACGGCGGAATTTGATCTGAGAATTCCTTATGTAGAGGAAACGGTTGATGTGGCGGCGGAGCTGACGAGGTTAAAGAAGGAGATTGAAGGGTTGGAGAAGGCGATTGCTTCGAAGGAGAAGCAGTTGGGGAATGAGACGTTTCGGAGCCGGGCGCCGGAGAAGATTATTGCGCAGATGGAAGAGGCGTTGGCGGGGCAGAGGGTAGAGCTAGGGAAGATGGTGGCGCGAAAGGCGCAGTTAGAGGGGTAGGAGAAGAGGAAGGCTTACCACAGAGGCCGCGGAGTGGAGCAGAGAGAGCAGAGAGTTTTGAATGCGATTGGATTGGGAGTTGGGGACGATTGGGAAAGCCGGGAAGAATTTTGGTGGGGAAAAAGGAAATTGCGCGGGCTGGGGGGATTACGGCTGCGCTGGGTGAGGCGCATAGTGCCGCTTCGATTGCAATGACGCCGCGGGCGTTGACTGCTTATGAGGCTGTGGGAATGGCTCCGGGGGACGCGGATGGAGCAGTATTTACGGTGATTGTTGAAGTGGAGAACGAAGCGGAGTTGCGCGAAGCGATTGGGGCTGGGGCGGAGGCGGTGTTGTTGGAGGGTGTGAAGGCGGAAGAGGCTCAGCGGTTGGCCGGGATTGCACGGAGTTTGCGGGCGGATTGTCTGGTGGAGAAAAAAAAAGAAAAAACTTAACGCAGAGAGCGCAGAGTACACAGAGAATTCGAAGAGCACAGCCAGGAATGGCTGTGCCACAAAGAAGGCGGCATAACCCTTCGCAAGGCTCAGGGCAAGAAGCCGCCCCTACATGAAGACGGAATGCCGAAGAGCGGGCCGGCAGGATGCAGGCGCTACGCGAAGGGGCGTGGTTACGCGGGCTTGTGGAGCCGCGGCATGGTGAGTAAGCTAGGGCGCGTGACGGACAGGACTATGGCCTGATGGCGCAAGGGGATTCCCTTCCCGGGACGACGGACCGGCGGCTGGCGGCGTTGCTTGCGCTGCTTTCCGAAAACGCTACGATTGTGATCAGCGGGGCGCGCATTGCGCGAGAGATCGGGGTGTCGCGTTCGACAGTGTGGCGGTGGGTTGAACGCTTGCGCGAATTGGGCGTGCGGGTGAAGGGGCAGCCACACACGGGATATTTCCTGGAAAAAGTCCCTGACATATTGACGCCGGATATGGTTAGGAAGCGCCTGAAGGGCAGCCTGTTCGGGAAGCGCGTGCATCACTTTTTCAAGACGGATTCGACGAACCGCGTGGCGATGGAGCTCGGATATGCGGACGAGCCGGAAGGCGCAGTGGTGCTGGCGGAAGAGCAGACGGCGGGGCGGGGGCGCGCGGGACGGAGTTGGCATTCGGAGCGCGGGGCTGGGCTTTATGTGACGCTGCTGCTGCGGCCGAAGCTTTCACCGGTGCAGGCGCCGCTGCTGACGATGCTGGCGGGATTGTCGGCTCATACGGCGGTGCTCGCGCAGACGGGGCTGGCTCCGGAGTTGAAATGGCCGAATGATTTGTTGCTCAATGGGAAGAAGTTGGGCGGGATTTTGACGGAGATGTATGCGGAGCCGAACGCGGTGCGGTTTGTGATTGTGGGGATCGGGATTAATGTGAGTCAAGAGAAGTTTCCGGGTGAGTTGGCGGGGACAGCGACTTCTTTGAGGAAAGAGACGGGCCGATCGCATCCACGGCTGGAAGTTTTGGTGAAGTTGCTGAGCCAATTTGAGACCGACTACAATCGGTTTCTGCGAGAGGGCGCGGCGTATGTGGTGCAGAGGTTTGAGTTGGTTTCTGGCTTCGCTAACGGCAAACGCGTGAAGGTGGATACGGGACGCGAGACGTTTGTGGGAACGACGGACGGGTTGAGCGCGGATGGATTGTTGATTGTGAAGAAAGAAGACGGGGGAACGGTTACGGTGATTGCAGGGGATGTGAGTGAGGTGAAGTAGAGTTGGATTTCGAAAACTGTGCCGCCCCTACGGGGCTTAAGCTTAGAGCGAATTCTTCCCGGCGCTTACGCGCTGGGCAAAGTTCTTTCGCGCCTCCGGCGCTTAGGGATTAGGGCACGCGAGATTGCGGAATGGGAACGCTGGGCCACCTGAAGGTGGCCGCTACAAGGGGCGGGATGCTGCTGACGATTGATGTGGGGAATACGAATACGGTGCTGGGGGTATTCCGCGGAGAGGAGTTGATCGCGAACTGGCGGCTGACTACGGCGCGGGCGCAGACGGTGGATGAGTACGGCGTGTTGACGCGGAATCTGTTTTCGTATGCAGGGTTGAATCAGGAAGCGATTACGGGAGTGATGATCAGTTCGGTGGTACCTCCGGTGAATTGGACATTGACGGAGATGTCGAGGATTTATCTCGGGAAGAAGGCGTTGTTTGTGGAGCCGGGCGTGAAGACCGGGATGGCGGTGCTGGTGGACAATCCGATGGAGGTGGGAGCGGACCGGATTGTGAATGGGGTGGCGGCTTTTCACCAGTATGGAGGGCCGTGCATTGTGATTGATTTTGGAACGGCGATTACGTTTGACGCGATTTCGGCGAAGTGCGAGTACCTGGGGGGAGTGATTGCGCCGGGAATCGGGATTGCTTCGGAGGCGCTGTTCAGCCGGGCGGCACGGTTGCCGCGCGTGGAGATCAAGGACCCAGGGAAAGTGATTGGTACGAATACGGTGACGCATATGCAAGCGGGGCTTTATTACGGGGCCGTGGATATGGTGGACGGGATGTTGACGCGGATGAAGGCAGAGTTGAAAAGCGAGGCGACGGTGGTGGCTACCGGCGGGCAGGCGCGACTTGTAGCGAAGGGGACGAAGCATATTCAGCATGTGGATGAGTTTTTGACGCTGACGGGGTTGCGATTGATTTGGGAAAAGAATCAGGCTGGAGAAGGGGCGGGGAGTGGGCAGAAGTTAAAAGTTAAAAGTTAAATAGTTCAGGAGTTCAAGCGTTCAAAAGGCTAAGAGAAGAGAGACAAACGCGGAGACGCCGAGA
The DNA here is from genome assembly GCA_035935335.1 of Candidatus Acidiferrum sp. Classification (GTDB taxonomy): domain Bacteria; phylum Acidobacteriota; class Terriglobia; order Acidiferrales; family UBA7541; genus Acidiferrum. The sequence continues at coordinate 3,913 of DASYXF010000062.1, read as the reverse complement.
GCGCAGAGGGAAGAATACGAACGATGCTTGGGATTGTGAAGGTAGGATCGTTGGGTGGTTTTGCTTAGACCGCAAGAGCGGTGGCAGAGCCACCGCACTCAAAAATGGACAACTGGAACTACTTTAATTACTTCACGGAAATTGAGGAGCATTTCTGGAAGAAGCGCGGGGCGCACCTGCTGGTTTCGCCGCTGGATTGGGCGATCATGGAAACCTGGCAGAAGGCTGGTGTGCCTTTGGAAGCGGCGCTGAAGGGGATCGACCGGGCGTTTGAGAGTTATCAGAGGTCGCGGCGTGGGGCGGGAAAGCCGCTGAAGAGTCTGGCGTATTGCACGGATGCGGTGCTAGAAGCGACGGAAGAGAGCCAGGAGGCGGCTACGGGGGCGCAACCTGCGAATGGCCGCGCGGCGGCGAAAGAGGCGTTTTCGCGAGAGGATGTGCGGGCTTACATGGAAAGAAATATAAAATTGTTAAGAAAAGCGGTGGAGCGGGCGAGTGAATCGCAACCGGTGGTGGGGGACTTGATCGCGCACGTAGTTAATTCCCTTTTCGGGGCGATGACTCTGCTGGAGGCGCCAGGGGCACTGGACCTGGAAGATCTGGAGCGGCGGCTAACAATACTGGATGAGAAGCTGCACGCGGCGCTGATGAGCCATGCGAGCGAGGAGTTGATGTTGAAGATACGGCGAGAGGTGGATTCGCAATTGGCGGCGTATCGGCGCAAAATGAAAGCGGAGCAATTGGCGGTGGTGGAAAAGCAGTATTTGCAGAAGAGATTGTTGGATGAGTACCGGTTGCCGCGGTTGAGTTTGTTTTATTTTGGGTAGACGGAAGATTATCCGCGAGCGATCGAGTTGAGAGCGGAGCCCCAAAAAATCGCCTCCCGCAGCGGGCGGCCATTAGTGACCAGCAGGAAGGCGGCGTAAAGCCGCCCCTACATGGATTGCGGGGCCACCTGAAGGTGGCCGCTACGAAGGTTTCCTGGAACAAAAGGATGAGAGTGGACATTTATGGCTGATGAGTTACTATTATCAATTGAGAAGCTGATCTACGGCGGTGAAGGATTGGCGCACGCCGACGGCAATACGGTTTTTGTGCCTTATGTGCTCCCGGGGGAGCAGGTGCGCGCGGCCGTGCGCACGCGGAAGAAGAAGCTCGTCCATACAAGTCTGGTGAAGGTGGAACAAGCCGCTGCGGCGCGGATTGCGGCGCCGTGCCCGCATTTTCAGGTGTGCGGAGGCTGCGATTACCAGCACATTGAAATTTCGGAGCAGGTGAGGCTGAAGAAAGAGATTCTGAAAGAGACACTGTCGCGGCTCGGAGGGATTTCGTGGGACGGCGCGATTCCGGAGCACACGGCGCAGCCTTACGGGTACAGAAACCGGGCGCAGTGGGCTTACCGGGAAGCGTTGCCGCGGGCGCTTGGGTATTTCCAGACGGAGAGCGCGCATATTGTGCCGGTGGACCAGTGTCCAGTGCTTTCGCCGGCGTTGCATGAGACGTTTCTGAAATTGCAGGAGATGGCGCGGGCGAATACTTTGCCGACCGGATTGCTGGAGATTGAGGCGTTTGCGGACTCGACGGATACAAAGATTGCGTTGAATGCGGCGTTTGAAAGGTTCGTGAAGCCGGCGAAGGGATTGATTGCGGATTTCCGGGCGGCGCTGCCGAATCTGGAGAGTTTGCTATTGCTAGATCAGAGCAAGAACCGGTTTGAACTCTTCGGGCCGGGGTATTTGCAACAGCAGGCGGGTGGATTTACGTATCGCGTAAATCACCTTTCGTTTTTTCAGGTGAACCGGTTTTTGATTGAGGAATTGCTGCAGGCGGTGGTGGGCGGGAAGAAGGGCGGGTTTGCGCTGGACCTTTATGCAGGCGTGGGATTTTTCACGATACCCCTGGCGAAAGCGTTTGCGCGGGTGGTTAGCGTGGATGCGAATCTGGCGGCGACTCAGGATTTGCGGGAAAACGTGAAAGCGGCGGGCGTGGAAGTGGTGTCCGAGAACGAGCATACGGAAGAGTTTTTGAAGAAATTTACAGAGCAGCCGGATCTAGTGGTGCTGGACCCGCCGCGGGCGGGATTGGGAGCGGAGACGGCGGCGCGGCTCGCGAATCTGGGAGCACCGGAGATTGTTTATTTGTCCTGCGATCCGTCTACACTGGCGAGGGATTTGGCGGTGTTGACGGGTTCGGAACGAAAGCAGCGGACAGAGACCGTGCCCGTGCACCGGTATGAGCTCTCGGAAGTGCAACTGATTGATCTTTTCCCGCAGACGTATCACATCGAAACGCTGGTGAGGTTGCGAAGAGTGACATGAGGATTCCGGCCGTGGCGATTGCCGTCGCGTTTTCGGGCGGCATTCTGCTTGGCCGGGAGTTGCACCAGTCGCGCAGTTTCTTGGGAATTTCCTTCCTTGTGGTTTTCTTCCTGCTGATTGCTGGATTGTTCTTTGCCTGGCGCGCGAAACTTTGGACGGCGGCGATTTTCTCGCTGATGGCATGGGTGTGCCTCGGCGCGATCGGGATGAGTGTTGCGTCGCGGCCTTTGCCGGCGGAGCATGTGCTGCGCCGGCTGGCGGCAGGACAGTTGGGATTGAAGACTCCGCTACGGTGGTACGGGCGGTTGCGCGAAGAGCCGGCGCGATTGCCGTGGGGCGTTGGATTGGAGATGGATCTTTCTAGTGTGGAAACCTCGGAGGGGATGATTCCGGTTTGGGGCGGAATGCGAATTGGATTTACGCCGAAGGAGGGCGAGGTGCTTCCGGAGGTGCATGCCGGAGATGAAGTTGCGGTGCTGGCGCAAGCGCGGTTGCCGCTGGTGTTCCGGGACGCGGGAGCGTTTGACCGGCGAGAGTATCTGGCGCGGCAAGGTATTCATTTGCTGGCGACATTGCGGGCTAGTTCCCTGCTGGAACGACTTTCTTCACCGCCGGCGACGATGCGCACGCGGCTGGCACGGCTGCGGGCGTTGCTGCGCGAGCGACTGGATGGGCTTTATCCCGATGCGCCGCAGACGGCGGGGATATTGCGCGCGATGCTTTTGGGCGACCGGAGTTTTGTGGATCAGGCGGAGTCCGTGGATTTTCAGAAAACGGGCGTGTTTCACGTGCTGGTGGTCGCGGGCTTACATGTGGGAGCGCTGGCGTTTTTCTTGTACTGGCTGGGGAACAAATTGCGATTGCCACGGACGTTGGCGACGGTGCTCTTGCTCGCGGCATTATTCGCATATATCGCGTTGGTGGAGCAGCGGGCCCCGGTGCTGCGTGCGGGATTGATGACCGCGATTGTGGTGCTGGCGGGATTTTTAGACCGGCGGCTGGAGATTTTGAATTCGGCGGCGATTGCGGCGATTGCACTTCTTGTCGCGAAACCATCGGAACTTTTTGATACGAGTTTTCAACTATCGTTTCTGGCGATTGGATGCATTGCGGGTGTTGCGGTGCCGTGGATGGAGAGGTATGTGCAGCCATACGCGGGAGCTCTACGCGCATGGCGAGATGTTACGAGGGATGGAGCGTTTACGGCGCGGCAGGCGCAGTTCCGGCTGGATTTGCGGGCGGCCGCGGAGGCGCTGACTTCGCGGTTGTCCGCGCGAACTGCGAAGTTGGCGCAAAATTTTGGAGTGAGAGGATTCGGCTTGTCGCTGCGCGGCGCGGAGATGATTGCGCTTTCGGTGGTGCTGCAGTTTGGGATGCTACCGCTGATGGCGCGGGATTTTCATCGGGTGACGCTGATGGGGCCGGTGGCGAATCTGTTTGCTGTGCCGTTGACAGGCGTGATTGTGCCGCTGGGATTTTTCACGCTGGGGAGTTCGGTGATTCTGCCGCTGCTTGCGCGGGTGCTGGCATGGCCGCTTGGATGGCTGGTTGCGTTGCAGGGGCACGTGATCGGGTGGTTCGCGGGACTGGCGCAT
>DASYXF010000061.1:0-25220 GCA_035935335.1 Candidatus Acidiferrum sp. | reverse complement strand
AATAAAGCGATTGAAACGAAGGAAGACGCGGCTCTGGCGCAATTTCGCAATCAGGCCGTGGGGTTTCTCTGGCAAAGGCATCAACTGCTGCCGGATTTTACGGCCGTAGAGAACGTAGCGATGCCCTTGCTGGTGCGCGGAGAACCACAGCCACATGCGCTTGCAACAGCGCGCAAATGGCTGGCGGAGGTTGGGCTCGTGGACCGGGCCGAACACCGTGCAGGCGAACTTTCTGGCGGGGAACAGCAGCGTGTTGCGATTGCCCGGGCGCTCGTCACAGGGCCGCGCGTGCTGCTGGCGGATGAACCGACCGGAGATCTGGACGAGCAGAATGCTTGGGCCGTGTTCGAGTTGCTGGAGCGGTTGCATCGTACCCATCGCCTGACGTCGCTTATCGCGACGCACAACTTGGCGCTGGCCGCGAGATGTGACCGGGTCGTTGGACTGGAACATGGCGTTCTGCGGACTCGCTCGGTGAGAGCCGATGCGACGGGGACCCCAGGGGGAGAAGCGAGCTAACGTGTTCGAACGATATACTGAGAAAGCCCGACGCGTCATCTTTTTTGCCAGGTATGAAGCCAGTCAGTACGGGAGTCCCTACATCGAGACCGAGCATCTGCTGCTCGGCCTGATGCGCGAGGACAAGGCGCTGGCCAACCGCTTCCTGCGTCAGCAGGGCTCGATCGAATCCATCCGGAAAGAAATCGAAGCCCGCATCACCATCCGCGAACGCATTTCCACCTCGGTGGAAGTGCCGCTGAGCGCGGAGTGCAAGCGCATCCTGAACATGGCCGCGGAAGAAGCGGAGCGGCTCGGCCACAAGCACGTCGGCACGGAGCACCTCTTGCTCGGAATTCTGCGCGAAGAAAAGTGTTTCGGCGCGGAGATCCTGATGGAGCGCGGGCTGCGCCTCTCGGCCTTGCGGGAAGAACTGTCACGGGCCACGGGTGAAAAGACCACGGCTTCGCGGCCCAAGGAGACTTCGCTCCTGGCGGAGTTCAGCCGCGATCTGACACAGGCGGCGACCGAAGGCGCGCTCGATCCACTGGTCGGACGCGAAGGCGAAGTCGAACGTGTCATTCAGATTTTGTGCCGGCGCACGAAAAACAACCCGGTTTTGATTGGCGAACCCGGCGTCGGCAAAACCGCCATCGTCGAAGGACTGGCGCAGCGAATCTCGGACGGCGATGTTCCTCCCTTCCTCGCGGACAAGCGGATTCTTTCCCTGGACTTATCCTTAATCGTTGCGGGCACGAAATATCGCGGCCAATTTGAAGAGCGGTTGAAAACCATCATGAAGGAGCTGATGGAGAGCCAGAACTCCATCGTTTTTATTGACGAGCTCCACACCCTGGTCGGCGCGGGTTCGGCCGAAGGCTCTCTCGACGCCGCGAATATTCTGAAGCCGGCGCTTTCCCGCGGAGAGATTCAGTGCATCGGCGCAACCACGCCGGGCGAGTACCGCAAATCGGTGGAAAAAGATCGTTCGCTGGAGCGGCGCTTTCAGGCCGTGAAAGTTCCGGCGCCGAATGAAGAAGAAGCCATCCAGGTGATCAGCGGCGTGCGGGAACGGTATGAGAAGTTTCACGCCGTCAGCTACACGGACGAAGCTTTGCGCTACTCCGTTTACCTCTCGAACCGTTACATTCCCGACCGCTTTTTGCCCGACAAGGCCATTGACCTGATTGACGAAGCGGGCGCGCGCGTGAAGTTGCGCCAGGCTTCGGTGCCGGAAGAGGTCGCCGAGGTTCAGAAGCGCGTGAAGTTCATCACCCACCGCATGGAATCGGCGATTGCGGCGCACGAATTCGAAAAAGCTCGCTTTTATTCCGAAGAAGAGCGCAAGGAAAAAGAGAACCTGCGCATCCTCCGCGAGCGCTACAAGCTGGACGATGCTTCCACCGGCATCGTGACCCGGGAAGACATTGAGGAAGTGGTTTCCCGCTGGACGGGAATCGCCGTCACTTCCATCAAGGAAGACGAACAGCAAAAACTTCTCCGCATCGAACCCGAACTCCACAAGCGCGTTATCAGCCAGGACAAGGCCATCACCGCGCTGGCCCGCGCCATCCGCCGCAGCCGCGCGGGCTTGAAATCTCCTTCACGTCCGGTGGGCTGCTTCTTCTTTCTTGGCCCCACAGGCGTCGGAAAAACAGAAGTGGCGCGCCGCCTCGCCGAATTCCTGTTCGGCTCGGAAAAGTCGCTGGTTCGCTTTGACATGTCGGAATTCATGGAGAAGCATTCCGTATCGAAATTGATAGGTGCCCCCCCAGGCTACGTCGGCTACGAAGAAGGCGGCCAGCTGACCGAGCGCGTGCGCCGGACCCCATATTCGGTTATATTGTTGGACGAGATTGAGAAAGCGCATCCCGACCTCTTCAATATTTTGCTCCAGGTGTTTGAGGACGGGCAGTTGACCGATGGCCTCGGAAATACGGTTGATTTCCGGAACACCATCATCATCATGACCTCCAATATCGGCGCGCGGCATTTGCAGAAGCGTACCTCCATCGGGTTCCAGGCCGGAATTGATGAAGCCAGCCTGCGAAGCATGGAAGACCTGGTATTGGGTGAAGTGAAGCGCGCGTTCAACCCGGAGTTTCTGAACCGGTTGGACGAAGTCATCCTCTTCAATCCGTTGGGCGATGAAGATCTGCTTCGCATTATCGATTTGCTCGTCGGCCAGTTGAATGACACACTCATTCACCGGCAAGTGCAAGTGGTTCTGTCGCCCGAAGCAAGGCAGTGGATTCTCGAGAAGACGTGCGCGGACCGTAACTACGGAGCGCGTCCGTTGCGCAGGGCTCTTCAGAAATACGTCGAAGACCCGCTCTCCGAAGCACTGATCCAGGGGGGAATTCAGAGACCCGCAACATTGCAGATTTACGTTGCCGGGGAGGGTCTCGCGTTCCGGCCTGTTGGTGAGGCAACCCCAGTCGTCCACTAGCGAATCTGACGCAACACGTGTGAACGCGAAGCGGTTTAGCCAGAGTGGAAACCGCCGCGCGTGGTACGCGCTACCAGCCCCACCGGGCCTGGCGGGAGAATAACAAATTGAGTTTGGGGGCGCGGCCTTGAGATTCTCAATGGCCGCTAAACGGAAAGTCTGTGTCTTCTCGGGGATGAACCTGCCGCGTTCTGGGCGAGCGGGTGTCTCCTGGCGGTCGTTCCTTCTTTTGGCCCTGCTCGCGTGCTTTTCTCCTGCTTTGATTCACGCCAGCGGCGCAAGGTTAGCAGAAAAAACACCCGCGGAGCACGAGCATTACCTCTTTCACGCCAACCTGGACTTGAATTCCTTTGCTGAAAAAATGGACGAGTTCCCGCCGGAACAGGCTGCGGGCGCCCAAGCCACTGGCAATTTTGTGATCGACCGGATCGAATTCACCGGAAACCGCCGCATCCGCACCGACACGCTCAAGGCGCGCATCTTCAGCCGCGATGGCGATCCGTACAACGAAGAAACGTTGCGCCGGGATTTCCAGGCCCTCTGGAACACACAATTTTTTGAAGACGTAAAATTGCGCGTCGAAGATTCCCCGACCAGGCCCAACGGGAAAGTAATCGTGTTCGAGGTGACCGAGCGCCCGGTGATCCGGCGCATCCGCTACGACGGCATCCATTCCATCTCCGAATCGGACATCCTGGACCGCTTCAAAGATAAAAAAGTCGGTTTGACGGTGGAAAGCCAGTTCGACCCCACCCGCATCAAAAAAGCGGAGGTGGTCCTGAAGGATCTCCTGGGCGAACACGGCCGCCAATTTGCGAAGGTGACGCCGCAGTACGAGCGGATTGCCTCCAGTAACGCCGTGATCCTGGTCTTCAAGATTGAAGAAGGCCCGAAGGTTAAAGTGGGTCAAATTCAGTTCACCGGGAATCACGCGTTCAGCCGCCGCAAGCTGATCCGTGCGATGCATAATGACCGGCCTTACTCCATTCCGCTGAAGATTACGGAAATCAGCGTGATGTCGAAGACCTACGACCACGACAAGCTGATCGAAGACATCGAAGTCGGAATCCGTGGAATTTACCAGGACAACGGGTATTTTAAGGTGCTGGTCAAAGACCCGATCCTGGAAAACATTGACACCAACGGCTGGCGCTGGGGTGTTCCCGTCGTGATGGGACGCTCCAGCGGCAAAGCCGTGAACATCACTATCCCCATCGAGGAAGGCCAGAAGTACACCATGGGGACCTTGCGTATCGCCAGCAGCGACCCGGACAAGGCGCTTTCCTTGAAAGTCGAAGCCTTGAAGGGCGCGTTCCCGCTGAAGCAGGGCGACGTCTTCTCCACGGCGAAAATCCGCAAAGCTCTTGAAGATTACACAAAAATTTATGGTCAATACGGCTTCATCGACTTCGTGCCTACGCCGGAAACGGACATCGACGAGGCGGCAAAAAAGATTGACGTAACTATGAAGTTCGACGAAGGCAAGCAGTATTACGTCCGCCGCATCGACTTCAGCGGCAACACCACCACCCGCGACAAAGTCATACGCCGCCAGTTGCTCATCGACGAAGGCCAGCTCTTCAACAAGCGCGCCTGGGAACTCAGCGTCCTCCGCATCAACCAGCTCGATTATTTCGACAAGCTGGACCCCGACAAGGCCGTCGAAATCAAGCGCAACCAGAAGCAGGGAACCGTTGACCTGCTGCTGAAGCTGAAAGAAAAGGGCAAGCAGTCCATCGGCCTGCAAGGCGGCGTAAGCGGCCTGGCCGGCGGATTCATCGGCCTCACTTATCAGACCAACAACTTCCTCGGTCTCGGCGAAACGCTCACTCTCTCCGCTCAGATCGGCCAATACCAGCGCAACTTGATGTTCGGCTTCACGGAGCCATACCTCTTCGACCGCCCGATCAGCAGCGGCTTCACGATCTTTTCCACCTTGTATAAATTCGACCAGGCGCAGCAGGCCGCGGAGCTCACGGGCCAGCAGGTTAGCATCAACCCCCAATTCATTCAGGATTACAACCAGAACAGCACCGGCTTCACCACGTTTGCGAACTATGCCCTCAAGAAACACGTCTTTACTCGCGTCGGAATCACCTACGGCCTCACGCGTACCAACATTTCCACCTACAACCAGTCCTCACAGCTCCTCTTCACCCAATTGCAGTACGGCAGCCTCGCGGGCCCCAGCGCCCTCAACGGAATTATCGCCAGCACCGTGACCGGCACCATCAGCTACAACACCATCGACAACCCGATCAACGCCACTCGCGGCAAAAGCTATTTTTATTCGCTGTCCTTCACCGGCGGACCCATCGGCGGCAACGTGAACACCATCACCAACACCGGCGAGTTCAAATATTTCCATCCCATCAATCACCGGCGCAATGCGGTTGGCGTGCGGTTCCTGGGAGGATTTACGACGGGTTACGGCGGAAAAGAAATACCGCCGTACAGCCGCTTCTACCTGGGCGGCGAAAATGACCTTCGTGGTTTCGACATCCGCGCGGTTTCCCCGGTGACCTATATCCCCAACTCGGTGAGCGAGACGATTTCCGTATCCGGCAGGGCGCTCAACGTGCCGGTGCTGCTCAAATCGATCACCTTCCCCGGCGGCGACACCCAAGGCGTGATGAACCTCGAATACCGCATCCCGATCGCCGGTCCGGTTGCAATGTCGCTCTTTAACGATATCGGCACGGTCGGCGTCCTTCGCAAGGGCGGATTGCTGCTGTCGTCCACCGGCATCGACAATATCAATCAAATGTTCCCCCTGGCCAACCAACAGGCGCAATTGCAGCTCGCTCCGGGCACAAATTTCAAACTGCGCGATTCGGCGGGCATCGAGTTCATCGTCAACCTCCCGATCGTGCAGGCCCCGTTCCGGATCTATTACTCGTACAATCCGTTGCGCATTCATCAGACGCTATACGCGCCGAACGCCCAGATCAACGGCCGGAACTTGGCGCTGCAATGCCAGGCCAGCGGAATGACCAATCCACTGTTCCCCTTTGATCCCAACAGCTGGCAAACGAGTTGCAGTCCGGCCGTGGTGACCGCCATTCAGCCGATTTTTGCGCCTTCGGGGCTGAACTACTTCGAGCCCAAGACGACTTTCAGGTTCACGGTGAGCCGCACCTTCTAGGCGTGTGGCCGGGTAAAGAGTTTCAGGTAGCGAAATAACTTGGGAAGGCCCGCGGGCAATTTCCGCGGTGATTTCACGGGGGAGATGTCATCCATGAGTTGGCGTACGGCAAGAAATTCAATTTTGGCAATATGCGCCGCGGGCGCGGCAATGGCGATGTCCGGGTGCGGCAGCTCCAGCTTGAACGTGGTGACCATTTCCGTAGTGCCGAGCGAAGTCAGCGTGCTGGCCGGCCAGGTGGAAAACTACACCGCGACGGTGAACGGCGCCACAACGCTGACCGTAACCTGGGCGTGTTCCTATCTGTATACCCCTTTGCCGACTACCGCGAATCCCAACCCAACGCAAATTCCTAAAGCCCTCCCGTGCAATTCCGGTGATAAGCCGTCAGCGCTCGGCGGCGGGAGCATCGGAACATTCACTTCAACCTCCACCAATGGTTCGAACGTCCTTACCTACACGGCGCCACCGCTCAGCAATTTTCCAAACCCGATTCCCCAAGTCATCTTTACCGCGACGGCGGATGCGGACAAGAAGAAGACCGCAACCGGAATCGCCGACCTGGACACCGGCATTCGTGTTTCGATCCTTCCTTTGACGGCAACTGTACCGGTTGGGATCACACCCCCTCAAACTGCTTCCTTCAACGCCTCGTTGCAGAACACGAATCCATCGACCGTGCAATTTAAATTAGTGCAGCAAAACACAAGTTCCAAGAACACCCTCGATCAAATCCCGCAGCCCTTGTCGGACACGTGTACGGTTGCCAGCCCGACGACAGCAAACCCAGGTTGCGGCTCCATCGACTCGAGCGGGGTCTATACCGCGCCAATGGCGCTCCCAACAGCTACAACGCCAACGGGGGGCGCGTCTCCGACAACAGTGACCGTGGTTGCCTACTCGAGTCAGGACACGCACCACTTTGCTACCGCGACGATCACCCTGGTAAATGCAACAACGAACCCTGTAAGTTATTCCGGCTTGTATCCGCCGAGCGTCGCTGCGGGGGGCATTCTTCAGGATGTGTTTCTGGACGCGAAGAACCTCCTCAACACGACGCAAATCAATTTCGTCCCCCCAACCGCCGCCGCGAATCTGACCGCTTCCTCCGGAAACCCGCTCAGTTCAACTCAGATTTTCACCGTTCCCATCTCAACTGCCTATTGCACTCCCAGCGCTACGAACGTCACTCCGGTAGTGGATTGCGATGCCTCCATCATGACTCGCGTCCGTTTGCAGGCCCCGCAATTGGCAACCGCGGAGCCGGATCCCGATCATCCCGCCTGGATCATGTTGCCCAGTATCCCGGGCACTCCGCCTACTACAGCCCCCTCGAATTGCGTCCTGGTCCCGGTCCCGCAGGGCTCGCCGACGGCGATTGCGTGTCCATTGCACATCGTGAACGCCAGTCCCGCACTGGTGTCCGCGGTCCCGGATAGTTTTCCGCAAGTATCGGGATTGGGCACGATCTCCCTGGGGGCGATCGGTGGCTACTACGGTTCCACCGGCGGGCTGGTCAACCTGACCTTCAACGATCAGGCGACCCTTGTGAATACTTCCTTGTCCGGTCCCAGATCGCTGTTCGGAACAAAAGACAACGGCCAGCTTCCGAATCCCGGTCTCTACGAAGTCTCCATCACCAGCAGCAGCACGCAGGGCGCGCCGCCGATGTTCCCGAGGACAACCACCAACGTTGCGGTGCAACCCAATTTCGCAACTTTTACGCCCAATCCGACCAATTCAACATCACCGACGTGCGCGTCCCCCACCACCGCCGGGCAGCCTTTGCCGGGGACTTTCCCGCCCTGCGTAGCATTGAACGGCGGAGGAAATCCAGCCCCAAGCGCGATCGCACTGAATTCCGTGGGGCAGTATGCAGTGATTGCCGAACAGGGCACCAGCGCCCTCCAATTGGTCGATTTAAGCACCGGCACACCCGTACAGTCGGGGAACCCGGTCCCACTCGCTGCGGTCGGCTCCACTCCGCCCGCCCCCACCGACATCGCCATCGACAATCAATTGAGCGTAAACGGCGGCGACTTGGGAGTCATTGTCGGGGGCGCCGACAGCACACTTTATCTTTATTCCATCACTCCTCACACAGCCACTCCTCTGCAATTCGTCAAATCCTTCACCCTGGATCTTCGCACTCTTCTCCAGGAGCCGAATGCAACGGGCCTGCCGACGCCCTATGCCGTGGGTGTGGATCCGGGCACGCACTTGGGGGTGGTGGCTTATAGCAACACCAACATCGGCTTTATTGTGGACGTGAATCCAAACCTGGACGGAACCGACACGCATAGCTGCTTCATTCCAGGGCAGACCCCTCCCTGCGTCATCGCACCGACTTCCGTCAACACCGGGCCGACACCTCGAGTGGTCATGCAGCCGCAAGTGCCGCTGGCCTATGTCACGCCAGGCGGTGGCTTTGGCTCCACCTCCGTCGTCGATCTTTTGCAGCAAGGCGTCAGCGTCCAGATCCTTCCAGCCTCTACCACCGGTCCAGCCGGCGCGACCCGCACGGCCGGAATCACCACCATCCGGACGCAGGCGGCCCACGGGATCAATCCGATTCTGGGCGGCACCGTGATTATTTCTGGTGTTACCACCAAAACGACAAACTCGAATTTCAACGGCACCTTTCAGATCATTCAGGTCATTGACCAGTTCACCTTCACCTACGCGCAGACCGGCCAGCCGGACGACACCGAGACGAATACGTCCAGCGCACTGGGCACCGTCCAGTATGGCGTGCCGTATTTCTCCTTTAGCACCTCGGCCAACGTTTCCGGAGCGGCGATCAATCCGATTACGCGCACGTTTGCGTATGCCGACTTCAATCAGGCTTCCGCTCAGATCGGGTTTATCAGCACGCTGGATCAGACTCTGACTTCGCTGAGCCTGAACGCGGGGAGTTGCAACGGCTGTACGCCGGCCACCATCGCGCCGGAGCGTGGATTCCGCGCGGTTGCGTTTGATCCCTTTACGAACGTGTTGATAGCCTTCAATCCGAGCGAAAACTCGGATACAAACTCCGCGGGTAACGAGATTTCTTTGATCAATCCGGGTGGCCCGGCGCCGAATGGCGGCACAAATCCGCCCTATCGGATCATTGCCGCGATTGAGACGGGCCAGGTGGGCACGGGCTCGTATACTCCCACCGGGCAAACCGCAGCGGTCCCCGTGTTTGGAGCGATGGCTTACGATCCGAAAACAAAATTCATTCTTGTGGCCAACGCCGGCAGCAACACGCTGACCTACATGAACCTCGATCCCAGTAATAGTTTCCAGAAAACTCACATTCAGGCCTTGCTCCTGAAAGACAATGTCCCGGCATATGGCGTCCCGGTGGCGCAGCCTGCGCTGGGGGCCCTCGCTCCTTCGACGTCCTGCAGCCTCACCGACCCCAAAAAGCCCTGCATGCCGCAAGCCGTCAGAGTAGGCCAATCCGCGAATCTTCGGATCATCGGCCAAGGCTTTACGGCCGGAGGCCCTCCGGTAGTACGCCTCGATGGCTTCACTAGCATCACTCCTCCAGGATCGACCACGCCTACTCCGCTCCCGGCTCCCACGTCCGTAACGGATAGTGAGATCGACATCACCATTCCCGCTGCCTTCCTCTTCACGCCGCACGATTACGCAATCGATGTGCAGACCAACGCGGGCGGTTCCACTTCCAACTCCATCGGTTTGCACGTTGTGGGAATTTTGGACTTGGCTAGCACTTGCGCTCCGACGGCCGCCTTGCCCCAAGGGCCCGAAGGCGTGGCGATTGATGAATCGCGGCAGATCGCCCTGATTACCAACTACTCCTGCAACACCGTTTCGGTCATTGCCATCAATCCTTCCGGCTTTGTGAAAAAAGATGGCAGCGTGGCGCCGTTCGGAACAATTCTCGGCTCCGTGACCGTTGGCAAAAATCCAATCGGCATTGGCGTGATTCCGCGCATGGGCCTCGCTGTGGTGGCGAACAGTGGGGACACCCCGAACGGAACGGCCCAGATTATTGACATCAGCAATCCGGAATCCCCCGCGATCGTCAGTTGGCAGGTGACTTCTGGAACCACCACGACTACCGCGAACACGGTCACGGTCGGACTTTCACCCCTGGGCGTAACCATCGATCAGGATCGCGCCCTGGCGCTCGTCGCCAACGGCGGTTCGAATACTCTGTCCTCCATCGACCTGACAATATTGCTCCCCTCCGATCCCTCCACGAGTTCGACCAAAGGCCACGTGCAGGGCGCCCCCGCAGCAACCACGGTTGCACTCAGCGGCCCGCCTTCTGCCATTGCCGTTGATCCAAACCGCGCTGTTGCTGTGATAACCAGTCTGCAGAATTCCGGCACCACCAACGTAACGGGAGGGTTGGACGTGGTGAATCTGGCCACGAATCCTCCCGTCAAGAGTTCCACCGCTTCCGTCTCCTCGTTGTCCGCCAGCGTCACTGGCATCGCCTACGACCCGGCGCCGAATCCCGCGGTCTTCTACGCCACTTCGACGCAACAGAACGCCATCTACTCCTTCAACCCGGACTCGGGCACGATCCAGACGATTCGAGTTGGAATCAATCCTTACTCCGTGGGTTACAACTATCAGACCGGGACTTTGCTTACGATCAACTCCACCTCGAACTCCAGTTCCGTTGTGGATTCGCAGAACTTGAAGACCCGGCAAACCCTGGGAATCAGCAGCATGTCCCAGTTCGCAATCGCCGTAGACAATCTCACGAATACCGCTGTCATTGTGGATCAGAACAACAATCGTGTGGTGTTCCTGAATCTGCCGAAATAGGAACGGCGGGGCGGTTGGCTGTGCACGCCCGTGACGATAGCGTTTGCAGCGGTCTCGTTTGCTCGGCTATACTATCCGCTTTGCGTGAGGGCGGTTTGGCCTGCGGGAGTGGCCCCCCGCAGGAACTTGCAGGGAGCAGATTGTCCCGTTTCCCCAGGGGCATTTTAGAAATTTGACCGGTCACCGGTTAAGTACCCAAGGGTTTGCCAATCTCACTGGCGTCGGCCGCCAGAGACCAGGCAGAGCCAGGATGAATAAGGAGAAAACAGTGAATTCAGGAAACATGATTCGTGTGGCTGCGGCGGCCACGTTGTGCCTGCTGGGCACGGTATCCGTTCGTGCGCAGGGTGCAGCGCCGGCAGGCGCGGCAAGCGGCGGCAAAATTGCCGTCCTGAACGTCCGTCAGGCGATTGTAACCACGGCGGAGGGCAAACAGGCTTCGGCGGAACTGCAATCGCAGTTCGCTCCGCGGCAGAATGAAATGGAAGCGCTCAACAAGCAGATCAACGACATCCGCCAACAACTGGCTGCCAACCAGACCACCTGGAGCGACGAGCAGAAAGCCAAGGCCCAGACCCAGGGACAGAGACTCGCGGCGCAACTCGAGCGGAAAAATAATGAACTGCAGGAAGACGTGAACGCCGCTCAGGGCGACGTCGTGGACCGCATCGGCAGGAAGATGATGGAAGTGCTGGATCGATTCGCGCGCGAGAACGGCTACGTCGCCGTGTTCGATTCGTCCGCGCAGAATTCACCGATTATCTACGCGTCCAATAGTGTTGATGTAACCCAGGACATTATCCGGCTCTACGACCAGCAATACCCGCTGAAGGGTGGATCTACCCCGGCGAGCAAGCCGGCGGCGACGAAACCCGCTGGCGCTCCGGCAACCACTCCGAAACCCGCCACGCCTCCGGCAGCGAAGCCGTAATTGCAGGCTGGAACAACATCGGGATCAGGGCCGCCGCAAGCAGACTGTTACGAAACTCTGTTGATCGGCGGAAAATAAATGAGAAGATGCCCTCGTGAAAGCGAGGGCATTTTTTTATGGGCTTTGTGCAGGGAGAAGGCAGGACTCAAGGAACGCTGTTTCCCGTCTGTCTGGAAGAGTTGATTCCGGACGATCATGTGTGCCGGGTCATCGATGCATTTGTGGGCCGACTGGACATGGCGGGTTTGGGATTTGAGCGTGCCGAGGCGGCCGAGACGGGGCGGCCTGGTTATGATCCGCGCGACCTTCTGAAGCTCTATCTGTATGGCTACCTGCAGCAGATCCGTTCCTCGCGGCGACTGGAGTCGGAGTGCCGACGGAACATCGAGTTGATGTGGTTGCTGGGACGGCTAGCGCCGGACCATAAGACGATTGCCGAGTTCCGGCGCATGCATCGCGAAGGCGTAACCGCTGCCGGAGCCGAGTTGGTGCGGCTGGCACGCTCGGTAGGTTTGGTGAAGGGCGAGTGGATCGCCATCGATGGCTCGAAGTTCCAAGCGGTAAGCAGCGCGAAAAGTGTGCGCGAGCGCGAGGCACTGGAACGCTACCTGGAACAGTTGGAGCAGAGCGATGAGCAAGACGAAGTGGTCATCGACTCCCGTGCAGTGGCCAGTGCGCTGGAAAAGTTGCGCCAGCACCCGGAGCCGGAAGTTGGCTTCATGCGCACCACGCAAGGCTTCATTCCTGCCTACAACGTACAAGCGGCCGTCGATGCCGAACACGCGTTGATCGTGACGCAGCAGGTGACCGACCAAGCCGCTGACAACCGCAGCCTGCAACCGATGGCGGAAGCCGCGCAGACAGCGGTGAGCGGACCCGCGCAGCCGCTCAATGTGGTAGCTGATGCGGGCTACTCGAATGGAGAGCAGGCCGAAGCCTGCGAGGCAAAGGGCATCTTGCCGCATGTGCCTGCCAACCGTGGCGTGAACAATCATGGAGATGGCACGTTGTTCGACCGCACGGAATTTACTTATCAACCGGAGAGCGACACGTTCCTGTGTCCGGCAGGGCATACTCTTGCTCGCAAACAACTATCGCGGAAAGATCGTGCCGTGCTCTATGCAGCACAACCCGAAGTCTGTGGAGCATGCCCTCTGAAATCGCGATGCACCGTGTCGCCGCGACGGATGATTACCCGTCACCTGCACGAAGAGGCGCTACAACGCATGCAACAGCGAGCCACGCCGGAGGCGATGCGGCTGCGACGATCAACCGTGGAACATCCATTCGCTAATTTGAAATACCGCATCTTCGGACATCCGCGCTTCCTGCTGCGGGGTCTCCGTGGGGCACAAACGGAAGTCAGCCTGGCGGTAGCCGCCTACAATCTGAAAAGAATGCGGAACATCCTCGGAGGACACCGACTGACTTCCATTCTACGAACCGCTTGAAACAAGCGGAACCACGACTAGCGCAAACCAAAAGAGAAAAGAGACGTTCCGGAACCCGGAACGTCTCTTTTGCTTCAATCTTGCCGTCCGTTTCGTAACAGTCTGGCAAGGCGGCCCTTTTTATTTTCAGAGGCTGTTTGGATCGCCTGCGGGAGTCGCTTCGGTCGAAGGGGGCGGCGGAGGCGCGTTCTTTGGCTTTCCCATCTTGTGGTTGGTATCCACCCCGAACAGCATGTAATCAGTCAGATAGTGCTTATGATGAGTTCCACGGCCTCCGCTCGTTGGCCGTTGCGCATGGGCAGAGGAGCCGCGAAGCGAGAGGCGCAGGAGCAACCACGCCGTCAAGGCGTTGGGCGACTCAGGCTCCGGCGATTCCCAAGAAAATGGAGATTTTTGGCGGCATCCGGGAACGAAATTACCCTTTCTATTGCATGGAGTTATACGGTTTGCAGGCGGCCGGCCACGCCCGCATCCTCCCCAGAGCAGGCCGTCATGCTCCTAAGCCCTCCGGTACCTTGCATTTACCTTGCTCCCGGAATATACTCATTCTTCGCTCTGAATCGGGTCGCACCATGAAGTGGGCGCAAGCCCACTTTTTTGTTGCCGCCGGCGGTGCTGAGCTTTCGACCGGCTTAGGCCGTGGAGTCTCCGCGTGAATTTGGAAAAGGTCCGCGAGGCCGCCGAACGCGTTGCTCGTTCGGAAGGCCTGGAAGTCGTGGATGTCGAATGGAAGATCGGCAAGCAAAGGTTTCTAAGGGTGTACATCGACCGTGTGCCCCCCGCGAAACCCGCCGGGGCGATCGAGGGTGAAGAGGCGCCGAGTCCTTACCCGAAAATCAGCCACGCCGATTGCGAGCGCGTGAGCCAGCAACTCAGCGTCATTCTTGACGTCGAAGAATTGATTCCAGGGCCGGGGTACATCCTGGAAATCAGCTCACCGGGAATGGACCGCGCGCTGACCAAAGCCGCCGATTTCGAACGCTTCGCGGGGCGCCTGGCGAAGATTTCGACCGCCGAACCCATCGGCGAAGCCAAGTTTTTTGAAGGTAGGCTCCGGGGTTTCGCGGACGGAA
Source organism: Candidatus Acidiferrum sp. (assembly GCA_035935335.1). Lineage (GTDB taxonomy): Bacteria > Acidobacteriota > Terriglobia > Acidiferrales > UBA7541 > Acidiferrum. The sequence goes on along the minus strand of DASYXF010000061.1, from coordinate 10,879 downwards.
ATGTCCGCATGGAGTTGAAAGGAAAAGAAGCGCGAATCGTGGAGATACCGCTCGGCGCGATTCGGAAGGCGAACCTGGTCGTGGAGTTTTAGGAAAGAGAAATGGCGAATCTGCTCTATCAACAAATCGAGATGTTGAGCCGGGAGAAGCACATCGAACCGGAGGTGGTGATTTCCGCCATCGAAGACGCCATGGTCGTGGCTGCCCGGAAATTTTATAAGACCGAAGAGGACCTGCGCGGCAAGTTCAATGCGGAAACCGGGCAGGTGGACGTGCATTCAGTTTACACCGTCGTCGAAGAAGTGACCGACCCCAAACGCGAAATTAGCCTGGCCGACGCCAAGAAAAAGAACCCGGGCGCCGAAATCGGCACCGAGATTCTGACGGCCAAGCCCACTGACGTGCTCGGACGCATCGCCGCGCAGACTGCGAAGCAGGTGATCCTGCAAAAGGTTCGCGAGGCCGAACGCGACACGATTTACAACGAATATCACACCCGCGCCGGCGAACTCGTGACCGTCATCGTGAAGCGCGCCGAAGGCCCCGACCTGATCGTCGACATGGGCCGCACAGAAGCTCGCCTGCCGAAGCGCGAGCAGTCCAAACTCGAAACCTACAACATTGGCGAGCGCTTGCGCGTGGTCATCAAGGCCGTCGACCGCGCCGCCAAAGGCCCACAGGTAATCGTCTCGCGCGCGGACGCCTCTCTCGTGCAGCGCCTCTTCGAAATGGAAGTCCCTGAAATCTACGACGGCACTGTCCAGATTCGCGCCGCCGCACGTGAAGCGGGCGAGCGCACCAAAGTCGCCGTTGCGAGCCGCGACAAAGACGTCGATCCCGTCGGTGCCTGCGTCGGCATGAAGGGCATGCGCGTGCAGTCCATCATCCGCGAACTGCGCGGCGAAAAAATCGACATCATTCCTTACAACGAAGAAACCGTTGCGTTTGCGCAAAAGGCCCTGAGCCCCGCGAAAGTCACCCGCGTCCAGATCACCGATCCGGAAAACAAAAAGCTCGAAGTAATCGTCGAAGATTCCCAGCTTTCCCTGGCCATCGGCAAGAAGGGGCAGAACGTCCGTCTGGCCAGCAAACTCATCGGCTGGGACATTGACATCAAGAGCGAAGAAGAGAAGCGCCGCGAAATCGAAGAGCAGATGACCGCTCTGACCGCCCCAACCACTCCGCTTACGGTTTTGGCGGGTGTCGGACCCAAGACCATTGAAAAAATCGAAGCCGCCGGCATTTCGAACCTCGAAAAACTCGCCAGCATGACACCCGAACAGTTGATGGAGATTCCGGGCATCGGCGAAAAGATGGTCGACAAAATCTATCAGGCCGTGAACCGCTTCTATGAAGGCGGCGATGCCGCCGCCGCGCCCGTGGAAGTCACGGACGAAAACGGCGAAGAGACGCCGGCTGCCGAGGTGTCCGCGGAAGCTCCAGGCGAAGCCGCGGAAGAAGCCAAGAGCGAGACGGAACCTTCAACTGAAACGGAATCCGCTTCAGAGGTTAACTCTGAAGCCGCTGCCTCCACGGAACGCGAATCTCCCGCGGAACAGCAGGAAGAGAAAAGTTCCTAAGAAGCATGAGCGACGCAAATCAAGTCCGCATCAATGAGCTCGCGCGCGAACTCGAGGTCAAGGCGAAAGCCATCATTGACCTTTTGCCCGGTTTTGGCGTTACCGAAAAGAAGACCCACTCCAGTTCCATTCCTGCCGACGTCGCGGAAAAAGTTAAACATCACCTGCAGGGTGTAGCGAATGCCGAAAGCGCTGCGGAAGCCGAGCGTGCCGCGAAAGAAGCAGCGGCGAAAGCGGCTGCGCGGCGTCCCACGCCCCCGGCGGCTCCTGCTGCTCCCCCCGCCGCGCCGGCGCATCCGCCAGTGGCCGCGAAGCCTGCTGCCCCTGCGCCTTCAGTTGCTCCACCGGCCGCCCATGTTCCTGCACCTGCGGCGGTGAAGCCTGCGCCTGCAGCACCCGCTCCAGTCGCATCTCCTACGCCAGCGGTTCCGGTGGCGAGGCCCGTTGCCCCGGCTCCCGTAGCAACGCCCGCACCAGCGGCGGAGCGCCCATCTGCGCCCGCCGCACCCGTTGCTCCTGCCGCGCCGCGCCCTGTGCCACAACAGCCTTTGCGCCCGACGCATCCGACCACCCGCGCTCCGGGCCAACAGCCCGCGGCACGTCCTGGCGGAGCACCTCCGCAAGCGCGTCCGCCGCAACCGGGCACACAGCCGCAAGCCGCGCGCTCTGGCGCTCCGGCAAGCGCGCCTCGTCCGCAGCAACCTCTTCGTCCCATGCCCACGGGAAACCGCGGCCCGGTTCCCGGAACCTCGCCCGGCGATCGTGATCGCCGGCCAAGTGGTCCGCGTCCGGGCCAGCCGATGCGCCCCCAACAATCCGGCGGGCAAGGTGGCCGTCCATTCACACCGCGTCCCGGAGGACCGGGAGGTCCAGGTGGACCCGGCGGTGGACGTTCATTCGGCCAGCGGCCAGGAGCGTCGCCTTCGGGCGCTCGTCCGGGCCCCCGCACGCCTGGTAGTCGCCCTGGAATGCTGCCTCCCCCATTCGGCGAAAAGCCGTCCAAGGCGGAGCCAGGCAAACCCCTTTACGCGCGCAAGCCGCAACAGCGGCAGCGCCCCATGGCCGACAAGCGCGAGATGGAAGGCGAGCGGAAGCTCCACCCGACGCGTCAGCGTCCCGGAGCCGGCGGCCGCGGTGTGGCCGCGGCGGCAATCGCTCCACCCGAGCCACGCGCCCCGCGCGACATTCAGTTGACCGAAGGCATCACCATCCGCGAACTCGCGGAAAAATTGGACGTCCGCGCCAAGGATCTTTTGAAAACGCTATTGGACCGCGGCGTCTTCGCCAGCATCAACCAGGCTCTGGACGTGCAGACCGCAACAGACCTGGCGCAATCCTTTAATGGCATCGTCAGCGTCGTTTCCCTCGAAGAAGAAATGGTTCTCGAGGTTGCCAAGGAAGAAACCAAGGAAAATCTGAAGCCGCGGCCCCCGGTGGTCACCGTCATGGGCCACGTCGACCACGGCAAGACCAGCCTCCTCGACGCCATCCGCCAGGAAGACGTGGCGGCCGGCGAAGCCGGAGGCATCACGCAGCACATCGGCGCCTACAAAGTGCAAGTCGGCGAAAAGAGCGTCGTATTCGTTGATACTCCGGGCCACGAAGCCTTCACCCGGATGCGCGCGCGCGGCGCAAAAGTCACGGACATTGTCGTACTCGTGGTTGCCGCCGACGACGGCGTGATGCCGCAAACGCGGGAAGCCGTTGATCACGCGAAGGCGGCGAACGTCCCGATCATCGTGGCTATCAACAAGATCGACAAGCCGGAAGCCCAGCCGGAACGCGTAAAACGCCAGCTCTCGGACATGGGATTGATGCCCGCGGAATGGGGCGGCGAAACCGAATTCGTCGAAGTCTCCGCTAAACAGAAAAAGAATCTCGACAAGCTCCTGGAAATTATTCTGCTCGTGGCGGATCTGCGCGAATTGAAAGCCAATCCCGATGCGCCAGCCAGCGGTACAGTGCTGGAATCGCGCGTGGACAAGGGCCGTGGCCCGGTCGCCACCGTGCTTGTGCAGAACGGCACTCTCAACAACAGCGACTTTTTCATCGTCGGCTCGGTGTTCGGCAAAGTACGCGCCATGTTCGACGATCACGGCCGCCCGGTCAAAATCGCGCCGCCCTCCACCCCTGTCGAAGTGCTCGGCTTACAGGGGGTTCCCGAAGCCGGTGACCACTTCCAGGTCACCGACGAAGCGAAGGCCCGGCACGTCGTGGAATTCCGCCAGTCCAAGCAACGCGACGCGGCTTTGCGCGCCAGCGCCGGCAGCCGCATCACGCTCGACCAGTTGCACGAGCAGTTGAAGGCCGGAGAAGTGAAAGAACTTCCCATTGTCATTAAGGCTGACGTGCAAGGCTCCGCCGAAGTGCTCGAAGAGATGCTGCCCAGGCTTTCATCCGACCAGGTAAAGCTGAAAATCATCAGCGCCGGCGTTGGAACCGTCACCGAAAACGATATCCTGCTCGCCTCGGCTTCCGGCGCCATTGTCATCGCATTCGGCGTGCGTCCGGATCGCAAAGCGCAGGACCTGGCGCAACAGGAAAAAGTGGACATTCGCACCCACAACATCATTTACGAAGTCTCCGACGAAATTAAGAAAGCCATGGAAGGCCTGCTGGAACCCGTTTTCCAGGAGACCTACGTCGGCCGCGCGGAAGTGCGCAACACCTTCCGCATCAAGGGTTCGGGTACGGTGGCCGGCTGCTACGTTACCGACGGCGTAATCAAGCGCGACTCGCAGATTCGCGTGATGCGGGACGGCGCGGTGATCTACACCTCCAAGCTCAGCTCGCTGAAGCGCTTCAAGGACGACGCCAGCGAAGTGCGCACAGGATTTGAATGCGGCCTGGGTATCGCGAACTTCAACGACGTCAAGGTTGGGGACATTCTGGAATGCTTCCAGGTCACCAAGCTCTCCGCCGCCGAAGCCGCTGCCCAGGGTTCCTCCGCCGCGCGCAAATAGCACGATTCCATCAGGCTCCCCGGCCTGAGGGTGGCTTGCCATGCCCGTCGGATTACTCACACTGGAACTACATTTCGCGGACGCGCAGTCGCTGAAAGACAAGCGGCAGGTGTTGCGCAGCCTGAAGGATCGCCTGCGAGCCCGTTTTAATGTTGCGGTCGCCGAACTGGATTTTGAAGACACCTGGCAGCGCTCTGTGGTCGGCGTAGTGACGCTCTCAAACGAAGAGCAGCACGTCGAAGAAGCCCTGCAAAAAGTTCTGGCGGAAGCCGACGGCATACTAGGCCCGATGGTGGTAGGACATTCCGTCGAGTTGTTGTGAAGGGCGATTAGAGTTTTTTTAACTTTTAGACTTTTGAACTTTTGAACTGATTCTTAGACTTGAACTTTTAACTCTTAACTTTGAACTTCGGCGGGAAAGTACGTCCATGAGTCCTGATCATCATCGTCATCTACGCGTTGGCGAAGAAATCGCGCACGAATTGAACGCCATGCTGGTGGGCGAATTGAAAGACCCGCGCCTCGAGGGAAACGTTTGCGTCAGCGAAGTCCGCGTCCAGCCGGATATGAAACACGCGCGCGTGTACGTCAGCGTCCGCACGGAAAACTCCAGGGAACAGACTGACGCGATCAAAGCCCTCGAACACGCCTCGGGCTACATCAAGCACGAACTGGTGGAGCGGCTGCAATTGCGGCGCGTCCCCGACCTGCATTTCACACTAGACTTGTCACAAGAGCACGTTGAGCGCATCGAACAACTTCTGAAACAAATGAAGTCGGACAAGACCGATAAGCCGGAACCAAACCCGTAAACCGTAGGCAGCTCAGCCCTGTAGTGGCCGACCTTCAGGTCGGCCATCACGGTTACGCTACCACCACCCAATGCCTCGCCAACCACAACCCGCTCCTTTTGACGGCGCCCTGGTCATCAACAAACCCCAGGGCAAAACCTCGCACGACATCGTGGACGCCGTGCGCCACCTTGCGGGTTTCCGCCAGATCGGCCATCTGGGCACCTTGGACCCTCTGGCGACTGGCGTTCTGGTTCTGCTCCTCGGCAAAGCCACGCGCTTCGTTCGCTTTTATACCGGGCGCCGCAAGCGCTACACCGCGGGTTTCCGCTTCGGCTTTGCCACCAATACGTTTGACTCGGAAGGTCAGCCCGCGGGCCCGGATTCCCCGCCGGTGCTGCAGCGGGGTGTGCTGGAAAGGCTGGCGGCGGAATCCACTGGCCGCTTCGAACAGATGCCGCCAATCTTTTCCGCCAAGAAAATTCACGGCCGCCCGGCGTACGAACTCGCGCGCAAGAATCAGGTGGTGGAGCTGAAAGCCGTCCCGGTCGAAATTTTCGAATACCGCCTGATGGAGATCGAAGGCCCCATCGCCCGGTTCTCCATTGAATGCTCATCTGGGACCTACATCCGCTCGCTGGCGCACGACATGGGTCAAAAGCTCGGATGCGGCGCGCACCTGGCGGAAATCTCGCGCACGGCGGTGGGCGAGTTTTCGCTCGAACAGGCCATCAGCCTGGAAGAACTATCCCAGGCCAAAAAAGACGGAAAGTTCGAGTCTTGCTTGATTCCTCTCGAACATCTGCTCCCGAATTTTCCCCGAACCAACGTACTCCCGGTGCTGGAGAAAAAAATTCGCCACGGCGGAAAATTCAACGTCATGCCGTCCCAGTTGAAACCGGGGCGCGTTGAACTTCCCCCCGGCGCCACCACGCATCTCGATACCGAAGAAGCTCAGCCGCCCCGGTTGCGCGTCTTCAGCCAGGAAAATAAATTAATTGCCATTGCCGAGGCGGTTGTACCGCGGACCTACCAGCCGGTTGTTGTGTTTGATCCACTTCCCTGATTTTTTCTTCCTGACAGGTATTTAACCCGGTGGCTGCTGCAGCGGAACTTCGGGCTGCGGTTGCGGTGGTTGATTTTGTGGCGGCTGGTTTGTGGGCGGCTGTTGAGGCGGAGGCGCGGCAGGCGTTGGTGCCGGCCCTTCCGACGGCGTTATCGCGGGATTGTTCTCCTGATCCGGCCGGAGGACTCCTGCGCCGCCACCGCTGCGGCCAGTCGGCTCGCCCGTGCCGGCGTAAATCGTTCTGGACTCGTGGAAAGGCGAGCGAACGCGGCGCGGCGTAATCAGGAAAAGCAACTCGTCGTTCGAGTACGAATTGTTGCGCGTGCCGAAAGCGTAGCCGATGCCGGGTAACTGCGCGAGTCCCGGAATCCCCGACAGCGTTTTGGTTTCGTTCTCGCTCAGCACGCCCGTAATCAGTGAAGTTTCATCTTCCTTCAGGCGCACCGTCTGCGTCACGGTGCGGTTCGAAATCACCGGAATGCCGTTGATGCTGCTTCCCGAAAGGGATTTGATCTCGAACTCCAGCTGCAGCGTCACATCCTTCGTGTCGTGCAATTGCGGCGTGGCCTTGATTTTGATCCCGATGTCCTCATATTCGGAGCCGGGATACGGCGTCTGTGTGATCGCCGGATTGGAAATCAGGCTGGCGGGGCTTTCCACCAGCGTCACCTGGCCGTCCGCATTGGAAATATTGTTGGTGACCACGATGTCCGGAAACGCGCTGTTCGTGAAATCTCCCGCCAGAATCGCCACGGGATTGGTGCCCGCGGCGGGTTCAATCGCGCTTGTGAACAAGCCGCTGCCGAGATCGGCGAACACCGTCACCGTGCCCACCGCCGTGTTGGTCACCGCGATGCCCCCCGTGGAAGATTGGGCCAGGTCCGCAATCGCCACCCCGCTGGGAGTCGTGTCCGTCGCCAGTGGCGACTGCGGCGCCGCGACAAAAGTCCCGTCCCCGTTTCCGAGATAAACAGACACCGTGTTGTCCTGTTGATTCACAATCGCCAGCGCCGGGCCGTTGCTTCCGCTCAGCGCCCCCGACGTGATCGCTACGGGAAGATTTCCGGCGGCAAGCGGTGAACCAAAAAATTCCTTGAATGTGCCGTTCCCGTTGCCTTCAAGGATCGTGACGTTCCTGGACGTTTGATTGGCGATCGCCAGATCCGGAATGCCGTCTCCGTTGAAGTCAGCCACAGTCATGGCCACTGGGCCCGTCGCGCCGGCAGGCATGGGAAACGGTGAGCCGGTCACCTGGGTAAAGGTGCCGTCGCCATTGCCAATGAACACGGAATAGGTATTGTCCGTGAAATTGGTGACCACGAACCCGGGGTTGGAATCTCCATTTTGCGTGTTGAACGTCCCGATGGCAATCGCGCTCGGCTGAGTTCCCACGGGAATCGGAGCGGCTGGTGTCTTAAACGTGCCATCCCCGTTTCCAAGCAGCACGATGACCGAGTTTCCCACCGGGTCGGTGACCAGCAAGTCCGCAAAGTTGTCGTTATTTACGGCGCTGGACGATGCGTTGAGGCTGCCCGTCGCCAACGCCGGCGCGCGCGTAGAACTGGTCCATGTGGTTCCCAGCCGAACTGGCGAAACCTGCCCAATTCCGCTCGTCGGCGGCGCAAATTGCGGCACCGCTCCCGTTCCCTGGTTCAGCAGAACCGTCAGCGTGTTATCGCCCTGGTTGACGACGGCGAGATCCTGCGTGCCGGCGCTGCGAAAGTCCGCCGTCACCATGGCCACGGGATTTTTCCCGACCGTGAACTGCTGCGTTGGAATGGTGATCCCGATCCCGCCAGGGTTTGGAGTGAACCCGGTCGAGCCCAGGCTCCCGGAAAGCAGGGAAAGTGTAATCGGCACGCGATCGCCAACAAAAAAGGTAGCCGGTTTGCCGTCCTGCGCACGCAGCAAAACTTGCCGTCCGCTGTGCACCAGGGACAGGCCCTCCGAAAACTGCGCCGAAAGTGTGGGCAACACCAGCAGAAACGTGCTCTTGCCTCCGCCAATGGCCGCGACGGCTGGAAGCGATGTGGCCAGGCTGGCGATGCTTCCTCCCGCAAGCGCCCCGGCAGGCCCGCCGAAAATCTGTGTCAACAGCGTAAGCAGCGAAGTCAAATCCGGGGCCGAACGCAAGGAGTTCGCCAGATTGGGCGGCACCGGCACTAGTTGTTGGCTTGCCGGCGGCGTCAGACCCAGATTGCTCGCGTTCGTACGATCCACTTCCAGTAGATCAATCTCCAGCAGAACCTCTCCCGGGCCGTGCTCCAGGTTGCGGACGATTTCATCCGCCAGGCGGACGCGCTGCACGGTTCCGCGCACCGTCACGGTGTGCGCCGCACTGGATTGGCTCACCCGCGTGATCCCCGTCAGTTCGCGAATGGCGCGAACCACATCGCCAATCTCCGTTGGCGTTACGGAGGCTGTCAGCGGAATGGTTTCTTCAATTTCGGGGTCCAGCAAGCGGCGTTTTTCGCCAGAGTCGGGCGCGACAAGAAACTGTTTGGAATTCAACGGTACCCAGAAAGTGCCCGTCTCCATCGTAAGCACCTTGATTGCGGTATAAAAATCTACTTCCGGAAGTCGTAGCCGCGTGTTCCGAGCCTGCAAATCTGGATCGAATACCACCTTCAGCCCGAAAGCCCGCGCCACCTCTTCGTAGGCGGACTTCACATCCGTCTGCAAATTAAAACTTTTGTTGGCTTTACCGGGGGCAAGTTGGGGCAGGCCCTGAATAGGCTCCGCCCGCCGCTCCCCTTTTGTGGACTCTTTCATGGAGCCCATCTGCTGCAAGCGTTCCAGGATCGCAGGATTGCCGGGATCGATCTCCAGCGCCGCGGCCAGTTGCTCCGTGGCGCCGTCCATATTTCCTTCCACGGCCAGGCGCTCCGCCCCGTCCAGGTGCTCCCGCAGCAGGCGCGAGCGGAGAGAAGTGCCTTTGCTGACGATGGTGACGTCGAATGGCGCGTAGCGGGCCGCCTCCTCGTAATCACTCAGCGCCCGGATATAATCCCCGGCGGTTTCCTCCCTGGCGGCCTGTTCGACCAGTTTCTTCGCGCGCTTGGGATCGGGCTTCACAAAGGACCGCTGCGCGTCGCGTTTTGCGTTAGGGGACTGTGGTTCTTGCGCCGCCAGGGCCGGACAGGCGAGTGTCCAGGAGAGGAACAGAGCGGTGGCGGCAGTAAGGGGCGTTCTTCTCATTCGAATAGATAGGATGCCAGCCCCCATTCTACCGTGTAGAAGGAAAGGGCGTGTGCACTTGACGGGGTGGAGAGGGACGCGTTAGACTGGAATCGTTGTTGCAAATCATTTTCAACTGGAGCCCCAGTGCTTTCTGCCTTCCTCATTGCCCTTCGTGAGGGTGTCGAAGCCTCCCTCATCGTTGGCATTATCCTCGGTTATCTTTCCCGCACCAACCGGTCCCACCTGGCGCGCTTCGTGTGGGCAGGTGTGGCCGCTGCCGTGGCCCTCAGTCTCGCCGTTGCCATCGCACTGGAGCGTTTCAACATTAGCGAAGACGGGTTCGAAGGGCTGCTCCTGCTGGTGGCGGCGTTTTTTGTAGTCACCATGATTATCTGGATGAACCGCATCGCGAAACACCTGAAAAAAGAAATTGAAGACAAGGTCGAAACGTATGCGGCAAAAGCAGGTTCGGCAGCCGGCTGGGGCCTGGGTCTATTTGTCTTTCTGATGGTCCTGAGGGAAGGAGCGGAGCTGGCGCTGATTTTGCGCGCCGTGGAGCTTTCCACCGAAGGCCTGCAAACATGGATTGGTACGATCGCGGGCATCGGGGCCGCGGTCGCCGTGGGGCTCTTCTTTTTCAAGGGTACGCTGAAAATCCCGCTTCACCGCTTCTTTGCCGTGACCAGTTGGATCCTCATGCTGGTGGCGGTGCAGTTGGGTGTGACCGGCTTGCATGAATTGAGTGAGGCGCGCTGGCTGCCCTCCAGCAAAACGGAGATGGCCATCCTCGGGCCAATCGTCGCCAACGAACTTTTCTTCTTCGTCTTTGTCTTCGGCGCGGCCGCGTTGATGATTATCCGCGAGTGGCAGGCGGCTTCGCACAACAAGGCCACCACCGCTGTGACGAATGACGCTGAACGCAGGTTGCTCGAATCGCAGAATCGTCGCCAGCGCCGGTGGATGATCGCCGCCGCCAGCATGAGTCTGGCGGTGATCCTCGCGCTGACTGCGGACTTTATTTACGCCAAGGTGAATTCAGCGCCGCCGCAAGCCCGGGCCGTGGAAGCCGTGAACGGCCTTGTGAAGGTCCCTGTTGCCGAAGTGCAGGACGGCAATCTGCATCTCTTCACGCTGAGCGCCGGCGGATCGACCATCCGTTTCATGGTAATCAAGAAGCCCAACGGCTATGGAACGGCGCTGGACGCCTGCCTGATTTGCGGCGCCGACGGCTACCGCCAGGACGGGCAGAACGTCATCTGCCGCCGCTGCGCTTCGGCGATTTATATTCCGTCCATCGGG
>DASYXF010000060.1:0-9720 GCA_035935335.1 Candidatus Acidiferrum sp. | reverse complement strand
GGCGATGAAGAAACAGATGCAGCCGATAATTTGCGTGAAGCCTCCGCCGCCTTTGGTCAGGCCGACGATGTTCCAGCTGAGCAATCCGAAATCTCCGGCTTGTTTCTCGACGATGTGCTTCAGGCTCAAATCCCCGGCGATAAGCAGCACGCCCACTACAGACAAGGTCAGCGCCAGCTCATAGCTGATCATCTGCGCCGAACTGCGCAAGCCCCCGAGCAGCGAATATTTGCTGTTGGAGCCCCATCCGGCCAGCGCGATGCCGTACACGCCAAGCGCGGTGATCGCAAAGAGCACCAGCAGGCTGATGTTCACATCGGCGATACCAAAATTTGTGGTGTAGCCAAAAATCGTAATATCCGGGCCAAAGGGAATTACCGCCAGCGACGTCAGCGCCAGCATCAGCGTCAGGAAGGGCGCGAAGAAGTAAGCTTTCTTGTCCACGCCGCTGGGCATCGGGTCTTCCTTCAGGATGAACTTGATGCCGTCCGCCAGCGGCTGCAGCAAGCCGTGCGGGCCCACGCGGTGCGGTCCCCAGCGCGCCTGAATGTGGGCGATCACCTTGCGCTCGAGCCAGGTGAGATATGCATCCAGCGTCAGCACGACGAACACAAGAATCGCGACCTTGACGATTGGAACGATCAGGAACCCGTACTTGGCTAGAATTTCGCTCACGGCTTCGCTTCCGCCTCCGGCAAGGTCTGCATCATGGTGCAAAAGCGGCCCAGGGTTCCACTCGTAAACAGGTTGTCGTTCGCAGGGCGAATCAGCTGCAACGGGACGTCGTAGGGCGCGTGTCCGTTCTTCGCAAACTCGATCTTCGTGGGTTCCGCACCGCCGGTCAGCAATCCCGCCGCTTGCACGTTGTATCCCGGCACTGTTTTGCGAATTTCATCGAACACGACACCAGGGGTCTTGAAGTGGAACGCCTTGCCAAGTCCCGCGCGTTCCAATTGATGCGACAAGATGCGCAGCAGGTCAAAGTCGCTGCGCGCGCCCATTACCTCGGCGGCCTTATGGAGCAGCTGAATTTCGCCGGCGGTATTGGTGACGCTTCCATCTTTTTCGTAGGCGGAGGCAGCAGGGAATACGATGTCCGCCAACTGCGCGGTTTCCGTCATGAAAAGCTCGTGGACAATCAGGAATCCAAGATCTCCACGCCCCGCGCCGGATTTTCCGAAGTGCGCGAATGGGTTGGCCCCAACCACATACAAAGCTTTAAGCTTTCCGGATTGCGCAGCTTCGATCATTTCCGGCGCCGTCATGCCGGGTTTCGTGGGAAGTTGGGCTCCCCAATGCTTCGCCAGCGATTCCGCAACCTGCTTGTTGTCCAGATACGCATAACCCGGCAAACGATCGGGCAATACGCCCATGTCGGCCGCACCGCGCGAGTTCGCGTAATCGCCCAACGCCATATAACGAACTTTGCCCGGCAGTTTCGAACCGAATCTCACAAGGTATTCAATCGCCTTACCAGTGATCTCCGAGCCGAATACGATTGCGACTTCCGGTTCCGCTTCCAGCGCTGACTTCAGCGCACCCAACTTCTCGAAGATTTCAGCCGGCAGTTGCCCTTCGCCGGTCGCCAGCAAGCGAACCGCAGCAGCTTCTTGCCCTTCGGCCACCTGCACAAATTGGGTTGCCTTGCGCTCCAGTTTTACTTTGCGCGAATTGATCATGAAAAGTTTCGACGCGTAATGCCGAATCCCGGCGCGAATCTGCCATCCGACCAGTGGATTCTGATTCGAAGGATCGTTGCCGATCACCAGCACCGCTTTCGACTGGTACAGTTGCTCCATCGTCAACGATGAATCGGCCGCGCGGTCACCCAACGCCGTGACCAGCCCGGTGTAATCCGCCGTGCGGTGATGATCAATGTTGTTGCTGCCGAACGTCCCACGCGCCAGCCGCTGCAGTAAATAATTTTCTTCGTTCGAAGCGCGGTTCGAACCGATGAAGCCGATGGCCTCGCCGCCGTACGCCATGTGCAGTTCTTTCAGCTTTGCGGCGGCCGCTTGCGAAGCCTCTTCCCACGAAACGGGGAACAATTTGTCGCCCTTGCGGAGCAGCGGCTGCTTCAGGCGTTCCGGGTGCTTCGTAAAATCAAAGCCGAAACGCCCCTTCACGCAGAGGAACTCCTTATTGATGCCAGAAAGGTCGCGATTATTGGCGCGCAGAATCTCATGATTGCGAACGCTCAGTGTGGTCTTGCAGCCGTTCGAGCAGTGCGTACAGATCGTGGAGACATACTGCATTTCCCATGGCCGCGTCTTGTAGCGGTACGTTCCGCTCGTCAGCGCGCCCACCGGGCAAATATCAATGCACATCCCGCACTCTTCGCATTCCAGGTGATCTTCGCGGTTCGGAATGATGATCGAGTGCGCCCCTCGCATGCCCACGCCCAGCGCCTTTACGTCCATGCCTTCATCGCAAACGCGCACGCAGCGGAAGCACAGGATGCAGCGCGGCGCATCGTAATAGACCAGGTCCGACCATTTTTCCTCGGGCCGGTGAATTTTTTCTTCCACGAACCGGCTGGTGTCGGCGCCGTAGCGGAATACCATGTCTTGCAATTCGCACTCGCCGCCCTTGTCGCAAACCGGGCAATCGAGTGGATGGTTGCTGAGCAGGAATTCCAACATGAACTTCCGCGCGTTGCGAACCGCCTCGGTGTTGGTGCGAACCACCATGCCTTCGGCGACCACCTGGGTGCACGCGGTTTGCAGCTTCGGCGCCTTCTCCACTTCAATCAGGCACATCCGGCAAGCGGCCTGCAGTGTGAGTCCCGGGTAGTAGCAGAACGACGGCACTTCAATTCCCAGCCGCCGCGTCGCTTCAATCACCAGCGTTCCCGCGGGAACTTCCACGTCGCGGTCGTCAATCTTCAGATGAACAAGTTTCGTTTCGGCCATTAGTCCCTACCGCGCACCGAGTAACGCTTCAGCGGCTTTGTTGTACGCACAACGTCCCTGCAGATGATCTTCAAACTCGCTGCGGAATTTCTGCACGATACTGATCGTCGGCATCGCGGCGGCGTCTCCGAGCGGACAGAACGTCCGTCCCAGCATGTTCTTTGAAAGTTCGCCAATCATGTCGATGTCTTCCGGGCGCCCGAGCCCTGCGTGGAAACGCTCCAACATCTTCTTTAGCCAACTGGTTCCTTCGCGGCACGGAATACACCAGCCGCAGGATTCATGCGCGTAAAAATGCATAATGCGGCGGGCCATGTCCACCATGCAGGTGTCTTCGTCGATCACCACCATCCCGCCGGAGCCGAGCATCGAGCCGGCCTTGGCCACGGTATCGTAATCCATCGCGATATCAATTTCGTCGGCCTTGAACACCGGGCAGGAACTTCCGCCGGGAATCACCGCTTTCAGTTTCTTGCCGTTGCGCATCCCGCCGGCCATCTCTTCGATGAACTTCTTCATGTTCATGCCCAGTGGAATTTCATAAATACCGGGCTTGTTGACGCTGCCGGAAACGCAGAGCAGTCGCGTGCCGCCATTCTTCGGTGTACCGCGGTTGGCGTAGGTTTCGCCGCCTTCCAAAATGATCGATGGAACTGCGCTCAAGGTTTCCACATTGTTGATAATCGTCGGACAGCCATAGAGGCCGACAATGGCAGGGAAAGGAGGCTTGATGCGTGGGTTCCCGCGCTTGCCTTCCAGCGATTCCATCAACGCCGACTCTTCACCACACTCATAGGCGCCGGCGCCGGTGTGAATCAGCAGATCAAAATCAAATCCAGAGCCGAGAATATTCTTGCCCAGGTATCCCCGCTCATAGGCTTCGGCAATCGCCGCGTCCACAATGTCCAGCACATAGCGGTATTCGCCACGAATGTAAATGAACCCGTTGTGCGCGTTGATGGCCCGCCCCGCGATCGTAATACCTTCAATCAACTGGTGCGGGTCCATCTCCATCAGAGGCCGGTCCTTGCAGGTTCCCGGCTCCGATTCGTCCGCATTGCAGATCACGTATTTGGGCTTCGGCGAATCCTTGGGTACAAACGACCACTTTAGTCCTGTCGGGAAGCCCGCTCCACCGCGCCCGCGCAGGCTCGATTTCTTGACCTCGTCAATAATCGATTCGGGCGCCATCTGCTTCAGCGCCTTGTCCAGCGCCCGGTACGCCCCGTGCTGCAGCGCCACATCAATCTTGTGCGAATCCTTGATGCCCCATTTTTTGCTGATCAGAGGCGTCTCCAGCTTGGCCCGCTCGTGGAGCGCCCCGCTGATCACGCCCTGGGGTTCGGGTTGCTTGCCCTTATCAAGATCCTCAATCAGGCGATCCAGCTTCAATGGCGTAAGGTTCTCGTAGAAATCGTAATTCACCTGGATCGCGGGGGCGCCCGTGCACGCGCCGATGCATTCCACTTCTTCCAGCGAGAACACGCCGTCCTGGGTCACCTCTTTGTGCCCAATCTCCAGCCGCTTCTTGGCATGTTCCAGAAGTTCCGCTCCGCCGCGCAACATGCACGCCACGTTGGTACACACCTGAACGTGGTGTTTGCCGATCGGCTTGCGATGCAGCATGGAATAAAACGCCAGCGTCTCTTCCACCTGCACGTTGTTCAGTCCCAAACGCCGCGCGATCTCCGCGATCAGCTCATCCGTAACGGCGCCGAGCTCATCCTGCCCGTACATCAGCATCGGGATCAGCGCGCTGCGCTTCACCGGATAGCTGTTCTGGAGTTTGTCGAATTTGGCGGCGAGTTTTGGGCTAAGTTCCATAGGAATTATCGGTCCACTTCTCCAAGCACGATGTCAATCGTTCCAATCGAGGCCACGGTATCGGCGATCAACTGCCCTTTCACCATCTGCGGCAGCGCCTGCAAATTGACGAATGAGGGCGAACGGAAATGCACGCGGAGCGGCTTTGGTGACCCGTCGCTGGCGATAAAACATCCCAACTCTCCCCGCGGCGATTCCACGGCTACATACGCCTCGCCTGGCGGAGGCGAAAAACCTTCCGTGAAAATCTTGAAGTGATAGATCAGCGCTTCCATTTCCGTCTTCATCTTCTCGCGCTGCGGGGGCACGATGCCCGGAGCTTCGGACTTGATCGGCCCCTGATCCGCAATCTTGTCCATCGCCTGGCGGACGATCTTCAGGCTTTCGCGCATTTCTTGCACCCGCACCAGGTAGCGCGCAAAGCAATCCGATTCCGTTCGCGTGGGAACGTTGAACTCAAATTCTTCGTATGACGAATAGGGAAACGCCTTGCGATTGTCGAAGGCCACGCCGGCCGCGCGCAAACCGGGCCCTGTTGTGCTCATCGCAATCAGAGTTTCCGCTGGCAGACACCCCACGCCCTTCAAGCGCCCCTGCCAGATCCGGTTGTTCGTGAGCAGTTCCTCGTACTCATCGATCCGCGCCGGCATCATGTCCACGAATCGCTTCACCAGTTCGCGCCAACCCGCCGGAGGCTCCAGCGCCAGTCCGCCGATGCGGATATAGCTGGTCATCATGCGCTGCCCGGCGAAGCGTTCGAAAATTTTCAGAATCTCTTCGCGCTCGCGAAAGGCGTAAAGCATCACCGACATCGCGCCCATATCCAGCGCATGCGTTCCAAGCCACACCAGATGGGATGAAATCCGCTGCAGCTCGACCATCATCACGCGGATGTACTGCGCCCGCTTCGGAACCTCAAGGTTCAGCAGCTTTTCCACCGCCAGGCAGTAAACCAGGTTATTCCCCAGAGGATTCAGGTAATCCATGCGATCGGTCAGCGTGATCGCCTGCGAATAGGTCTTGTCCTCGCAGCTTTTCTCGATGCCCGTATGCAGATAGCCCAGGTCCGGCACTGCTGTCACAACGTTTTCGCCGTCCAGCTCCAGCAACACCCGCAAAACTCCGTGGGTGGACGGGTGCTGCGGCCCCATATTCAGGACCATCGTTTTCGACGTGCCGATCGCTGTTTCAACTGTTGTCATGATCTCAGTCCGCTGGGCAGAATCTAGCGCTTGCCCTCCACCGGAAAATCGCGGCGCAGCGGCGCTCCTTCAAATTCGTCCGGCAATAGGATGCGTCGCAAATCCGAATGGCCCTCAAAACGAATGCCGAAAAGGTCAAAAATCTCCCGCTCCATCCAATTGGCCCCGGGCCACAAGGGTTCCAGCGAATCAATCACCGGCTGCTGGCCGCTCACGCTGGTGCGCAGGCGGATCCGCGCCAGGCGGGGAATCGAGAGCAGTTGGTAGTTCAATTCGAAGCGCGGTTCGTTGGGGAAGCGGTCCACGCAGGTGGCGTCGCTCAACTGGTTGAAATTCAGCTCGGGATCGGTTTTGCACTGCTCCGCGGTGGCCAGCAGGAGTCTGTGGGGCACGACGATCGTCGTTTCGCCGCGATATTCAATCACTTGCGAGACGCTTTCCGCTTTCCAGGCGCGGAGGCGGTCGATTACAACACTAGCATTTGCATGGGCGAGCTGCGGCACGTTTCTGAGTTCCTTGAAGGACGACCGGCCTTAATTCTGTGACTTATTCCAGTCGAAAGCGCCCTTCTTCAATAGATAGAAGTAACCGACCAACAGGATGGCGACATAGATCATCATTTCCATGAAGCCAAACATTTTGGTCGAGGGATTGCGCACCAGGTCTTTGAAAATGAAGGCCCAGGGATACAGAAAAATGGCCTCCACGTCGAACAAAATAAAAACCATTGCCACCAGGTAAAATTTAACGGAAAAAGGCTCGCGCGCATCGCCGCTTGGCGTGATGCCGCACTCATATGGCTGTTGTTTCGCCTTGTTGGGCCGCTTCCACCCGACCAGCGTCGACAACGTAATCAGGACGCCGGCAAGAAAAGCAGCCACCAGCAGGTGTATTACTAGGGGAAGGTACGCTTCTAGGCCGGTAGGGGTCATATGCAAAGCGTTATAATAGCGAGTGGGGAGCCACGCGGTCAAATACTCCCGCAAAAAATTTTATGGGGCGCGTGGCATATACTGCGGGTGTAGTTCGGCGGGTCTGCTGGTATAGAGGAAGATGATGGTCTTCGGGCACAACTCCAATCTCAAACTCGGATCGAACACGTTGCATGTGCAAACCGAAGATCGCGGCGCAACCCACGCCCTGATTGATACCACCGTGTATTACCAGGGCCGCGTGCTGCATCGCCGCACGAACAATTACCACGACCTGCTCCCAATGAATGAGGAGAATCAGCAGGCGTTGAAGTCGCGCGTAGATGAGCAGCACCGCACGGTGCTCGAAGCGATCCGCAGCGGCGAGTTGCAACTGGCGATTCCTCAACCAATTTCCACGCCAGCAAACGCGGCTTCGGGCAATTCCCATCAGGCCGGAGCCAATTCGGAAAAGCCTCCCGCCGCCGTCCTACAGGCGCCGAAATTGGTTCTGGAACTCTTGAACGCTCGCTCCTGGCTGGCGGGAAAGCAAGCCACGCTTCACGTCGTGGTCAAAGAGGAAGGCGGCGCGAACATCGCGGGTGCAACTGTCACGGCCGAAATCGAAGGCAGCGCAGGGCATCCACCCTTCTCAAGTCACACCGGTGAAGGTGGCCAAGCGATTATCGCCTTCGAAATGCCCAAGCTAACTGGCGCCGAACCCGCGCTTGTCATCCGCGCGGAAGCAAGCAAAGCCACCGCGCATCTTCGCTTTTCGTTGCGTGCGAAACCCCGCGTTCCTGCAGTATGATGAAGCCATGGCGAACGAAATCCGCGTTCAGGTAAACGGCGAAACGAAACAATTGCCGCCGGGCACCAGCGTGCGCGCTCTTCTGGACCAGCTGGGCCTCAACCCCGAGCGGGTAGCCATCGAGTACAACCTCGAAATTCTTCCCAAAACAAAATGGGAAGCAACCCAGGTAGCCCCGGGCGATCGCCTCGAAATCGTCCAATTCGTAGGCGGCGGCTAACTCTTACTTTTGAGTGCGGAAGCGAAGCCTGCCCGCCGCAGGCAGGCTTCCGCTTTTGAGGAGTAAACTCCACCGCCGAGCGTTGCCGTCTGCACCTATTCCAAAACGCCAACGGGCAAAAAACTACACGCCTTCGAGCAGGTGCCCCATCTTACGCTTCTTAGTTTGCAGGTAGGCCCGCGAAACCTTCGATAGCCGCGGCTGGCAAGGCACCCGCTCCACTACGCGAATGCCCGCTGATTCCAGCTGTTTTATCTTGTCGGGATTGTTGGAAAGCAGCCGGATACGCGTCGCGCCCAGTTTCTTCAAAATCTTTGCGGGGAATTCGTATTCTCGCGCGTCGGCTGCGAAGCCGAGGGATTCGTTGGCTTCCACCGTGTCCATTCCGCCGTCCTGCAATTCATACGCTCGCAACTTGTTCATCAGGCCAATGCCGCGCCCCTCCTGCGGCAGGTACAAGAGAATTCCCGAAGGCGCCTGAGAAATCTTCTTCAGCGAAAGCTCCAGCTGCGCCCGGCAATCGCACCGTTGCGAAGTCAGCACATCCCCCGTAAGGCATTGAGAATGGACTCGCACCAGCGGGGCCACGCGGCCCTGCAAATTTCCGCGCACCAGCGCCACCGCCTCTTCTTGCGGCCCGCGCCCCTCAAACCCAAAAATGGTAAATTTTCCGAACTTTGTGGGAAGCACGGCTTTTGCGGCCAGGTTCGGACCGCCCGCGCCTCCAAGCTTCCGTCTGTTTGTGATCGATTTCTTCGCCATAGGAAAAGTTCAGTATAGCAGGCACCGCAATTTCCGCACGAAGGGCTCAGCATTCCGCCCGAGATTCATTACAATAGGATTGGATTTGGCCAGCGTTGGCCAGCGCTTGTCGCGCACCATGGACACCACACTCTCCATCCGCGAACTTCTCTTCACCCTCCTCTTAAAGGTAGGCGTCGCGTCGTCCATCGCCGCCCTCCTTGCCCGCTGGAACACCTTCCGCCGTGTGCTCTTCACGGAAGAGCGCGACCCAGATCAAAAACTAAAGTTGATGCTCTTCATGACTCCGCCGCTTATTGTCGGCGTTACCCTTCGTCTGGTCAGTCCCTACTATCGCTTTGCCGACCTCTCCCTCGAAGGCGCATTCCTCATGGGCTTGCTTGGCGGCCGCGTCGTCGGCCCTATCGGTGGAGCCATCATCACCATCCCCGCGCTGATGGCTCACGAGTGGCTTGGCATGCCCGCTGCCTCCACGGCCGGGTTGCTCGGCGGCCTGATCCGCCAGGTGATTCCCGATAAAGAAGCACTCTGGAATTTTGGCCCTTTCACTTTTCTGAATATTCCCAAGGCGCTGATGCGCATGATCCGCGACGCCGAGATCATGTGGGAGATGCTGCCGCTCCTCACCTGTGTTGGCCTGGAACTCGGCCGCGTCGCGCTGGTCGAAGCAACCAAGCCGAAGTGGCTCTTCGCCCTCGACACGCACTGGAACTGGCAACTTGCCCTGGTTCTGATCGCGACGTTGATGTCCGTCGCCTCGCCCCTGAAAATCTGGAACAACACCCGCATTGAGATGAACCTTGAGCGCCACCAGCAACTCCTTTTGCGCGCCCGTATGGATGCGCTGTCCAGCCAGATCAATCCCCATTTCCTCTTCAACACGCTCAACACGGTCTCAGCGCTTATCCGTATCGATCCAGACTCCGCTCGCGGCGTCGTCCTGAAGCTCAGCAACATCCTCCGCCGCCTGCTGCGCAAGCACGAGACATTTGTCCCGTTGCGCGAAGAACTCTCCTTCATCGACGACTACTTAGACATTGAAGTCGCCCGCTTTGGCCACGACAACCTGGACATCGTC
>DASYXF010000059.1:0-13039 GCA_035935335.1 Candidatus Acidiferrum sp. | reverse complement strand
CTTCGCGTCTTCGGCAGCGGGTGCCGGAACGGGAATGGCCAAGATGCCCGCTAGAATCGCGGAGAAAAAGAGAGCTTTCATGAATGCCTCCAGAAGCAGGGCGGTACGTTAGTCTTGCCGGACAGGGTGTGTCAACGAGGTTCGAGTAATGAGACGGAATGCATTAGTTCATGGACACGGGCCCGGCTTTGTTGGTTGGACGCGGAAGAAGGGAAAAAGATAACGGAGAAGCGTGGAAGGTGGAACGAAAGAAACAGAGGTGCAGGCGGAAACAGATGTTACCTGAAGCGGCTCGGGCTTTACCGGGCGTGACTGATAACCCAATCGGCGAAGGAGTGCCAAAGGGCAGTCTTGCCGATGGGGAAACGGATCTGCTGGATGAAGACAAGGAAAGCTCCAGCCCAGAGGGTGACGCGATGAATCTTGCGCATGGACCAGTAGTCGTAGGCGATGAGGAAAAGCAGAAAGCTCTCAGCGAGCAAGGTGTCGATGCGAACATGCCGAGCGCTGAAGGCGATCGGCCAGCGCGCGATGGGAGCGACCATAAGGGCAGCGCTGGCGAGATAGATGTAGCGCTTATGCGCAGGAGAATCACGGCGGTTGCGGAAGGCGGAATAGATGAACGTGGCGAGGAGGATCATGTCGGTCAAAGGAACTATGTAGAAGGCTTTTGGGTCGCGGCCTAAGGGGTCGAGATGTCCGGCGCGACGCAGCAACAAATCAGTGGCTGCGAGGGCGCCAAGGACCACCATCAGGCTGCCGAGGAGAAAGCCGGCGATGCCGAGGCGGCGGTGGATGTCCGTGCGCCCGGCGGCGACCAGGGAGGTCTGGGTAACCAGGAGAAGGATCCAAGCGGTGAATGCGGCACCGTGAATGTGGATGATCAAACTGGGCAATGGCGCGCGGAAAACGCCAGCAAGAAAATACGTGCGCGCAAAACCGACAAGCACGGTGAAGAGCATCAGCAACGCGGCGGCAGAAAAAAAGTAATGATCGTAACGGCGGCCGGGAAGGCTGGCTGCCGGTTGCACGGTTGTGATTGGCTGAGCGGTGGTTGTAGCCATTCCGCCTCCGTCAAGGCTTGGATGGATGGGGACCGACTGCCTGGGAATTAGCGGCATTATATACCGAGTTCGCGAGCGTGCGCGCAAGGATCAACCGAATCGGAAGATCGATCTCGACAACATTCAGCGGTTTAGTTTGGTCAGGGTTTGGGGGCGGGCTTGGCGCCGGGCTTGGTCATTAGCTTTTCGGCTTCGGCGAGGGCCTGGGCGGCTGGAATTTCGGTGCCGGATTTGTCGACATAGTGGATGTCGAAGGGTGCGTCGAGGAAGAAAATGGCGGCGCAGGGCCGGGAGCCGGTGCACTTGGCCTGGTGGATGTGCTTGGAGGGAAGATAGCCGTAATCACCGTTGGTGAGGAGAGCGGGTTTTTCGCCTTTCATGGAAATTTCGAGGAGGCCGGCGAGGGGGACGGCGCTTTCGCTCGGGGTGTGCCAGTGCCAGGGAACGATGCAGCCTGGTGTGAATTTCATTTCGACGACGGAGGGGCCTTTGCCGGGATCGCCTTTGAGGACGGCGAGAGTGGCGCAATCGGGGACGCCGGGGACGGCAGCGAATTTAGCGGAGATGCCTTTGGCGACAACGGCTGCGTCTGGGGATTCTTGGGCGGTTGCAGGCAGAATCGCGAGAAAAAGTGCGGCGGAAAGAATAGTTTTCATAGGAGGCTCCGTTTGATGTCGGAGTACGTTAGACGTTTTCGACGAAGAGTGTCAATGGAGATTGCGGGGTGATGAGATGGTAGCGGAAAGAAGTGCGGAAGAAGGAATCTACCTGTGATAGGTCTGGCGAGAGAAACAGCATTCGCTATTTGCCGCGCATTTATATTGGACTTGACACGTCTAAAGGTAATGACTAGGCTCGCGGATAGTTTTGGCTTCAGTGATGTGAACGTAATAAGGAGGGCAGCCGGATGAAAACGATCGGAAGGATTTTTTTGGCAGGCCTTATTCTTTTGCTCTGCAACTTCGGCGTGGCCGAGAGGCAAGGAATCACCAAAGCGGCGGAAGGCGATGAAGGGATTCTGATTTCCAAGCTGATCACGCAGATCCAGATTGGAATGGCAAAAGCGCAAAAACAGCTATCCGACAAGAAAATTCCGAAGTTGAAGTCCGTAACCCTGGATCTATCGACCGAAGCAAAAATCTCAGCCGGAGGGAAAATCAATCTATACATTTTTTCGTTTGGGAAAAAATGGGAGCGCGACCGGTCTCATGAAATAGAGGTTACGCTCAAGCCGCCCAGCCCCACGCAAGGGCTTAAAGTGGCGGCGGGCCCGTCCATTTCCGATCAACTTTCGGATGCCATAGTCAGCGCGGCAAGCGGCATACAGGTGGCCCGGCAAAATCAGGAAGTTCCCCTGGAGGCGAGTGGTCTAAAGGTGGTTCTCAATTTTGTGGTGAAGGGTGATACTTCCGGCGGGGCAAATTTCCAAATTCTGCCGGTAACAGTGGATTTGTCTGGCGACTTGGCGAATTCTGCGGTGCAAAAAATCACGGTGTTGTACGAAAATCCTGAAACGAAACCAACGGCAAAGTGAAATCGGGGAGCATTTATCGGGGAATGGGAGGTCTAGCGGCTCTGGTCGCGCTAGCCGGCGCCGTTTGGGGCGTCATGCAGGACCCGCAGGCTCCCAAGAGCAACCCGTGTGAGCAGGAAGTTTTTTATCATGCGCCCATGACCGACCAAGAGATTTATCTCGAATTCAGCCGCGCTGTGTTTCGGATCGAGGGACACAAAGATGGTGAACCAGTTGTTGGCACCGGATACTTGATAGATACCGAGCAAGGGTATGTGTTAACCGCGCTGCATGTGGTCCGGGACGACTTCAATAACCGCGCGCTGGTGATTAGGGCAACGACGCCGGGGCTGCCCGGCGCCAAGCTGATCCTGGAGCCAGTCGAAAAGCTCGAGCCTCCCTACGACGTAGCGCTACTAAAGGTCAGGGACCCGACACTACTCATCAATAACCACATTCGCTCCTTCGACATCGCCTTTCAGCGCATTCAACAAAGCTCGCACTACTTCAACATTGGATACCCGCGAGGCAAAGACACGCAGAACAAGCAAAGTGTGGAGGTGCAAGGATTCTATGAGGGCCGCAACCTTCCGGGCACCCCGCAATTCAATATTCCGAAAGGACTCCTACTTGACGTGAAGCAAGCTGTAGATGAAGGACACAGCGGCAGCCCGCTGATCGACGAGGACGGGGTGGTCATGGGGACGTGTATTGAAAACTTGAGTTACAACGAGGCGATTTACACCCCCATGGACAAGATCCAAGACCTTCTGGATCGAGTAGCGGTCGACGGGCGGGCAAGATCCGTGGATAGGGAGCTAAGGGCCATCCGGGACGAACAGGATGCACGACGGGATCTATTCGTGCAGGAACTAGAATGGCGTTCGGGAAGCCCCTCGAACCTGGAGCTCTTCAAGTGGGCTTCGCTAATGTCGCAAACCCCGCGCGACTATGAGTCGCGGGCAGCGCTGTTTTCGTGTCCGGTGCAACCCGCGTTTGAGCAGCGAAGACTGCACGGAGCGAAGAATATGCAGATCGTGAAACGGCTGTCTTTCGGAGGAGACGCCGGCAAGAACCTCCTAAGCGCAAGCCAGCGGGCTTTGGAGCAAGGGCGAACCGATTTGGCCGCGACCTTCTCGACCTCGGCGCTCGATTTATTTCGAGAGTCGAACAATGTGGCGGGGGTGGCCGACGCATATCGGGAATTGGGAAAAACAAGCTATCAAATGCAGCGCTATCAGGACTCCAGCAAGTACTTCGAACAAGCGCTGCAAGTACATCCTGGCTCGCCAACCTCGGCGGAGACAAAAGTGTTTTTGGCAGCGGCATACGAGGGAAACGGACAAAAACCGCTTGCCGAGCAGTACGCTAAGGAGGCTTTGCCAGAGTTGGAGAAATCCAACGACGCCTATGGAACGGCTTTGGGCCTAGACACGCTGGGAAAGGTTGCGGCTTCCAATGGTAAGTATTCGATCGCCAAGAAAGATTTTCAGGACGCACTCAACCTATACGCGCAAGCGGGCAACGACTATGGAATTATTTCCACACAAGACCGGTTGCAACGGTTGCAAAATGAGAGGTCAGCGTATTTTCCGAACCTGGTTCACGCATTCACAGGCAAAGAAAATAGTAAGGTTCTAAACGTTTTGGGAGTCGGCCTTTCGGTTTTGGTATACGGACTGATTCTTTGGGCAGGGGCAAGTTACGCCGTCGATGGCGTTCGGTTCTTGAGAAGGAAAATCCAGAAGGCACGGGAAAAACCCGTTGAACAAGACAACGATCATAATACGCCCGCAAACCTAGGCGGATAGACTCTCCGATCAAAACCAATTTGAATCTCCCGTTGGATCGAACGGGTTCCTCGCTTGACGAAAGAACCACTGCTATCCTGAATAACTACCTTTTCAGGAGAGCAGGATTCTTGCCACCGATCATTAGTGCGCAGAGGTTGGGGAAGCGGTTTGGGGCTACGCCGCTGTTCAGAGAGATTTCGTTCACGGTTTCGGAGGGAGACCGGATCGGAATTGTGGGACCGAACGGGTCTGGGAAATCGACACTGCTGGCGATGCTGGATGGGCGGGTGTTGCCGGACAGCGGAGATGTGGCGGTGCGGAAGGCGATGCGGGTCAGCGGAGTGCAGCAGATTTCGGAGTATGCAGCGGGGGATACGATTCGGTCGGTGATTGATGGGGCGCTGAATAAGGCGAAAGTGGCGGAAGCGGAGCGCGCGGGGCGGAAGGCGGAAATTCTGGGGCGGGCGGGATTTATGGATCTGGACGCGCGGGCGGATTCATTGTCGGGAGGCTGGCGGAAACGGCTTGGGATTGTGGAGGCGCTGGTGCAGCATCCGGATGTTCTGCTGCTGGATGAGCCAACGAACCATCTGGACCTGGCGGGGATCGAGTGGCTGGAAAGTGTGCTGCAAAACGCAGCATTCGCCTGCGTGGTGGTGAGCCACGACCGGTATTTTCTGGAGAATGTGGCGACGGCGATTGTGGAGATTAACCCGGTTTATGACAACGGGACTTTTCGGGTGGAAGGGAATTACAGCGCGTTTCTTGAGGGGAAAGAGGCATATCTGCACGCACAGAGGAACCGGCAGGAGGCGCTGGAGAATCGGGTGCACACGGAGATTGACTGGTTGCGGCGGGGGCCGAAAGCGCGGACTACAAAGTCGAAGGCGAGGATTGATAAGGCGCACGAGTTGATTGGGGATCTGGCGGATTTGAGCGAGCGGACGCGGACGACGAACGCGAGGATTGATTTCACGGCGAGCGAGCGGAAGACGAAGCAGTTGATGACGCTGGATGGGGTGACGCACGGGATGGGCAGCCGTACGTTGTTTCGCGACATCCATTTTGTGATTACGTCGGGGATGCGGGTCGGGTTGGTGGGACCGAATGGAAGCGGGAAGACAACGCTGCTGCGGTTGCTGAACGGTGAAAACCGACCGGAACAAGGGAGCATCAAGGCGGCCGATAATTTGAAGATTGTTTATTTTGATCAGAACCGGGAGTTGGATCCGGATGTGACCTTACGGAGGGCGCTGGCTCCGGGTAGCGACGCAGTGATTTACCAGGGGCAGGTGGTTCACGTGGCGTCGTGGGCGGCGCGGTTTTTGTTTTCGGGCGAAGCACTGAATCAGAAGGTGGGGAAGCTGTCGGGCGGGGAACGGGCGCGGGTGCTGATTGCGCAATTGATGCTACAGCCGGCGGATGTGCTGCTGCTGGACGAGCCGACGAATGATCTGGACATTCCGACGCTGGAGATTCTGGAGGAGAGTTTGCTGGAGTATCGGGGGGCGCTGGTGCTGGTGACGCATGACCGGTACATGCTGGACCGGGTGTCCACGGTGGTGCTGGGGTTGGATGGATTGGGGAATGCGGAGCGGTTCGCGGATTACGCGCAGTGGGAGATTTGGCAACGTGGGCAGTTGGCGGGGGCGAGGAGTGAAGAGCGCGGGGCGGCGGAGAAGAGCAGAGCGGTTGCGGCAGGCGCGAGTGGGAAGAAGAAATTGAGTTACAAGGAAACGCGCGAGCTGGAGACGATGGAAGAGCGGATTGCGGAGGCGGAAAAAGAGTTGCAGGGGAAGCACGAATTGTTGCTGGATCCGGCGGTGATGAGCGATTCGGTGAAGTTGCGGGAATTGTCGCTGGAGTTGGAGGCGGCGCAGCAGAGGATTGATGAGATGTATGTGCGGTGGGGGGAGTTGGAGAAGCGAAGTAAAGAGGCAGTGAAGTAAGGAACCGAAGAGAAGAGAGCTTAACGCAGAGACACGGAGGGCGCGGAGGAGAGAAGAGGGATTCGCGCGGTCAGGGTGTAAAAGCATGGCGCGAGGACTCGCCGGGGCACGATTTATCGTGCCCCTACAGGGAAGGCGCGTCATTAGTTGTCGTTCGTGGCATGGGGTGCCATAATTTCAGGCTTACGGTGCGTGGATGCCGGGGGATTCCGGCTTAGCTCGGCCGGTTGGACACGGAGCACTGTTCTAGGGGGAAATATGGCGATGCGCGATAGCTGGGTGGAGAAGAGAGAAGCGGCTCAGGCCCAAGCGAATGGCAGCCGTAACATGTCGCAGATGCATCTGGCGCGGCTGGGTGTGATTACGGAAGAGATGGAGTACGTCGCGAAGCGCGAGAAGCTGGAACCGGAACTGGTGCGCAGCGAAGTGGCGCGCGGGCGAGCGATTATCCCCGCGAACATCCATCACCGCAACCTGGAGCCGATGGGGATCGGGATTGCGTTCAACTGCAAGATCAACGCGAATATCGGGAATTCCGCGACGACATCGGAAATTCAGGAAGAGTTGAAGAAACTGCATCACGCCGTGCACTACGGCGCGGATACGGTGATGGACCTTTCGACCGGCGGAAATATTCCGGAGATCCGGCAGGCGATTATCAATAATTCGCCGGTGCCGATCGGAACGGTGCCGGTGTATGAAGCGATTTCACGGGTGCGGCGGCCGGAAGATATCAGCATTGACCTGATGCTGGAAGTGATCGAAGAGCAGGCGGAGCAGGGCGTGGACTACATGACGATCCACGCGGGAGTGTTGCGGGAGCATGTACCGCTGGTGCGGAAGCGGATTACAGGGATTGTGTCGCGCGGCGGTTCGCTGATGGCGCACTGGATGGAACATCACAAAAAGCAGAATTTTCTGTACGAGAACATTGAGAGGGTTTGTAAGATTTTCAAGAAGCACGACGTGAGCTTTTCGTTTGGAGACGGCTTGCGGCCGGGTTGCATCGCGGATGCTAGCGATGAGGCGCAGTT
Organism: Candidatus Acidiferrum sp.; assembly: GCA_035935335.1. GTDB lineage: Bacteria > Acidobacteriota > Terriglobia > Acidiferrales > UBA7541 > Acidiferrum. The sequence goes on along the minus strand of DASYXF010000059.1, from coordinate 5,686 downwards.
TGCGGAGCTGAAGGTGCTGGGCGAGTTGACGAAGAAGGCCTGGGAGCATGATGTGCAGGTGATGATCGAAGGGCCGGGGCACATTCCTTTGGACAAGATCAAGGAGCAGGTGGACAAGGAGATGGAGTGGTGCCACGAGGCGCCGTTCTATACCTTGGGGCCGCTGGTGACGGACATTGCGCCGGGTTACGACCATATTACGAGCGCGATTGGGGCGGCGATGATCGGGTGGCATGGGGCGTCGATGCTTTGCTATGTGACGCCGAAGGAGCATTTGGGGCTGCCGAATCCGGAGGATGTGAAGCAGGGCGTGATCGCGTACAAGATTGCGGCGCACGCGGCGGATGTGGCGCGGCACCGGCCGGGAGCGCGGGATCGCGACGATGCGCTGAGCTATGCACGGTTTTTGTTTGATTGGAACAAGCAGTTTGAGTTGTCGCTGGATCCAGCGACGGCCAAGGCGATGCACGATGAAAATTTGCCGGATGATTTTTACAAGGAAGCGAAGTTCTGTTCGATGTGCGGGCCGAAGTTCTGCTCGATGAATATTACGCAGTTGGCGGAAGCGGAAAGCGGGAAAGACCAGGCGGAGCGAAAGCAGAAGTTCGCGGAATTGCTGGTGAAGGTGCAGGGGGCGGGAGCATAAGCAGCCACGTTCGTGCCGTCAGGCACGAATACCACACCGCGCACATCAGACAGAGAAATGCCGGAGCCTAATCACACCAACCTGCTGCGCGAAGAGTTTAACCGGTGGGCCGAGGTTGGGCGCGGGGAGGGGATGGAGCGGGATCACCTGCCCATTACGCTGCCCGTGTTGGAGAAGATGCGGCTGGAGGCGACGGATAATGTTTTGGATGTGGGGTGCGGGTCGGGATGGCTGGCACGACGATTGGCGGAGAGGGTGCCGGAAGGCCGCGTGGTGGGGATGGATGTTTCGGATGAGATGATCCGTGTGGCGCGGCGGACGAGTTTGGATTTCGAGAACATTCTTTATGCTACCGGGGAGGTTGGGGAGATTCCCTGGGAAGCGAATTTTTTCAATCATGCGATATCGGTGGAGTCGGCTTACTACTGGCCGGAGCCTGAGGGCGGTATTCGGGAAATTTTCCGAGTGCTCCGGCCGGGTGGGTGCGCGTGGATTCTGATTAATTATTACCGGGACAATTTGTATTGCCACCAATGGGGGCCGTTGCTGGCGGTGCCGACGCGTCTGTTATCGGCGAAGGAATGGATGGAACTTTTTCGGGTTGCGGGATTTGCGGGCGTGGCGCAGAAGCGGGTTGTCGATCCGTCTCCATCGCCTGAGGAGTACAGCGGGCGATGGTTCCGAGACGCGGCGGAATTGCGTGCGTTCAAGGCGGAAGGCGCGCTGCTGGTTTGCGGATCGAAAACCTAGGGAGAAAAAAGGCCTCCGCCGCCGACCCTTCGGCTACGCTCAGGGCAAGCGGCGGCCGCTACAAGGGCGGCGTGAGGCTGGTAGGGTAACAGTTGCATTAGATTTGTTTGTCGGCATTGGCTTTTTGGTTGAAACACCCCAGGTAAGTCCTCGATTTTTTGCTAAGTTGGTTCGAAACACGCCACACCAGGAAAATACAATTGAAAGCCGCTTCAGATCCGCTGCGGCAAGAATTCATGAACGCGCCAGGTTTCATTTACGATGTGCTGGTGGTCGACGACTCGCCGGTTTACCGGAAACTCATCGAGCAGGTGCTGGAGTCGCAGCCATTCAGCCTGCATTTTGCGCGGAACGGAAAAGAAGCGCTGCAAATGATCGAGGAGTATTCGCCGTCGATCGTGGTGACGGACTGGATGATGCCGGATTTGTCGGGTCCGGAGTTGTGCGAGCGAATTCGCGGGGATCAGGGCAAGCCATACACCTATATCATTCTGATGACCAGCAACACGGAAAAGGGAAACGTGGTGAAGGGGCTGCAGGCCGGGGCGGACGACTACCTGGGGAAGCCATTTGATCCGGGAGAGCTGCTGGCGCGGATCGGAGTAGGCAGGCGGATTATTGATTTGAACCGTGAGCTTGCGGCGAAGAGCGTCAAGCTGGAAGAGGCGGCGCGGACGGATCCTCTGACGGGGTTGCCGAACCGGCGGGCGATCGAAGAGTGGGCATTCAAGCAGCTACGCGGGGCGGCGCGGCATGGGTTTTCGCTGTGGGTGGTGGTGTGCGACATCGACTCGTTCAAGACGATTAACGATAGTTTCGGACATCACGCCGGGGACATCGTAATCAAGACGTTTGCGGATTTACTGAAACGGATTACGCGCTCATCGGATATTTGCGGGCGGCTGGGGGGAGACGAGTTTTTGCTGGTGATGACGCACGTGGAATCCGGACATATCGAGGCAACGGTGAACCGGTTTCGGGAACAGTTTGCGGCGCTTTCGTTTCCGTTTCAGGGGCAGAGCGTCAATGTGAGCTCGAGCTTTGGGATTGCAGGATGCGCCGGCAAAGAGATGCCGGAGTTTGGCGCGCTGGTGCGCAAGGCCGACCAGATGCTGTATGAAGCGAAACGCGGCGGTCGCAACACTGTGCGCGTGAGCTACCCCCTCGCGTAGGACAAACATTCCACGTGTGACCGCGGCGCTGGCCGCTTCCTGAAAATTGTGTTAGTAGTGCGTTGCGGGAGATAATTCCCACGCGCGGGAAATTTTCGAGCAAGACGGTTGCGAATCCAAGGCTGAAGGTGTGTCCATGGGATTTCTGAAAGAAGGCGTGGCGGTGATTACAGGCGCGGGGTCGGGGATGGGACGGTGCCTGGCGCAGCAACTGGCGGGGCTGGGTGCGTCGCTGGCGATTTCGGACGTGGATGAGAAGGGGCTGGCGGAGACCGTGGCGCTGCTGGGTTCGCCAAGAGGAAAAGTGACGCAGCATATAGTGAATGTCGCGGACGAAGCGCGGATGAAAGCGTTTGCGCAGGAAGTGGAAGCGCAGCATGGGCGAGCCACGATGCTATTCAACAATGCGGGAGTGGCGGTGCTGGGGAAATTTAGCGAATTGTCGCTGGAAGACATCCGCTGGCTGATGGACATTAATTTCTGGGGCGTGATTTACGGGGTATTTTATTTTATGGCGTTGCTGAAGAGGGAGCGGCGGGCGCACATCGTGAATACCTCCAGCGTATTCGGTCTGGTGGGAGTGGTTGGGCAGACGGCTTACTGCGCGAGCAAATTCGCGGTGAGGGGTTTCACGGAATCGCTGCGGCACGAGCTCGAAGGGACGAATATTTTCGTGACCAGCGTGCATCCCGGGGGGATCAAGACGGCGATTGCGAAACGGGCGCGGCTGGGGGCGCGGGCGAAAGCGAGCTTGCACCCGGACAGCGTTTCGCGATTTGAGCGGGTGGCGACCACAACGGCCGAAGATGCAGCGGCACGGATCTTGAAGGGCGTGGAGAAATACGAGCCGCGGATTCTGATTGGGCGGGATTGCAAGCAAGCGGATATTCTGCAAAGGTTGCGGCCGGTGGGGTACTGGAAGATGGTGGCGAAGAAAATTCAGGATCCGGACGTGAAGAGATAGAAGCGGGAGCATTGACGGGCACCGATGCGCCGGTTGCGGCGGCACGATGTTTTGACGGGGGATTCAGCGGAGAATATACTGCGCGGGTGGAGGGTTTGGCTGATTTAAAGATCGGTTGGCAGAAGCGCGGAAAAGCTAAAGATAACGCAGAGAACGCGGAGTGGCGCAGAGGAGAGTTCGGAAAAGAGGGCTGGCATGAAAGCCCCCTCGGGGGTAAACCAGCGCTACATTTAGGAAGAAAGAGAAGGAGCCCGCCTCAGAAGGTGGCCGCTACAAAGGCAAGACGGGCCGATCTGAAGTTCGGCCACTACATGCGGAAGAAGAGTGGGGAACGCTAGTGGGAGTGATTGACCAGAGGTTTGAGAAGAATGTGCTGATCAGCTCGGTGGACTATGTGTTCAACTGGGCGCGGAAGAGTTCGTTGTGGCCGCTGACGTTTGGGCTGGCTTGCTGCGCGATTGAGATGATTGCCTCGACAACGGCGCGGTTTGATATGGCGCGGTTTGGGGCAGAGGTGTTCCGGCCGTCGCCGCGGCAGGCGGATTTGATGATTGTGTCGGGGACGGTGACGCTGAAAATGGCGCAGGTGATCCAGAGGATCTGGCAGCAGATGCCGGACCCGAAGTGGTGCATTTCGATGGGAGCATGCTCGAGCGTGGGCGGCCCGTTCAATGCATACTCCGTTCTGCAAGGAGTAGACCGGGTGGTGCCGGTGGATGTGTATGTGGTGGGATGCCCGCCGCGGCCGGAGGCGCTGTTTTACGCACTGCTGAAGTTGCAGGACAAGATTGACAACATGAGTTTGGCGAAGCGGCCGACGGAAGTGCGGTTGAAGCCGGAAATGGCGGAGGAGTTTAAGAAGAGCGTGATGATTGCGCAGGTGGCGGAGCCGAGATAAAGCGAAGATTAAAATTCGAAAATAGAAAATAGCGAGCGAAGAGCACAGCCGGGAATCATCCCGCAAAAAACGCGGGATGGGGCAGCGGTGGCTGTGTCACGCTTGCCGGCCGGAAGCCGGCGCTACGAGAGAGGGAAACGATGGCGTTTGTGAGGACAGTGAAGGTGGCGGAGGTTCCGGCGGGAACGATCCGGGAGCTGCAGGTGGAGGGGAAAGCGGTGGCAGTGGCCAATGTGGGTGGAAAGATTTATGCGATCAACAACACGTGTTTGCACAGAGGGGGACCCCTGGGTGAAGGTTCGATGGAAGGCAAGGTGGTGACTTGCCCGTGGCACGGGTGGCAGTTTGACGTAACGACGGGGAAGGCGGTCCAGAACCCGGCGGCGGGGGTGGATTGTTACCATACCGAGGTGAGGGGGGAAGACATTTTTATTGATTTGGGTTGAGCGAAGGGAAGAGCCTGGATTCGCGGCGATACGCCTGTAACAAAAACAAAATAAGGCAGTTGTAGTGAGGCAGGGGGTGGAGGACCGGAATTTTTCGGGTTTTGCACACGGTTATGCCTCTATCCCTCACATTTTGTTTGGTTTTCCTTGTTCGACCGTGTATATTTTCCCCGGCTTTGGGTGAAGATGGCGACTGCGACTCCTCAGACACGACATTATTGGATCTTCAGCACCGACCCGCACCACTATCACTGGGACACGCTTTTCGTTAAGGGCAAAGAAATGTGGCACGGGGCTGGTTCGAAACCCGACGCGATCCGTGCGCTTAAGCAGGTGAAGCGCGGGGACCGCGTGCTGTGCTACCACTCTGCCCCAGAACGCTCGCTCTATTCCATCGCGGAAGTTACCCGAGATCCATATCCGGACCCGCACGATCACAAGGGGAAAAACCTGGTGGCGGACCTGCGGGCGTTTGAGAAACTGCCGCGGCCGGTCACGCTGGCGGAGATGCGGGCGAATCCGGCAGTGAGAAAGGCGAAACTGCTGAAGAATGTGCGCCTCATCATTTCGCCGATCACCGAGGCGGAGTATCTGGAGCTTTTGAAGATGGCTGGGATAGTGGCTACGCCGGGTGTGCCGTTGCCCTGAGTAGGGCCTTGCTCCGCGCATGAGGCGGCCTGACCCTTCGCGACGCTCAGGGCAAGAAGCCGCCCCTACCATTCCGGTGTGATTCGCTTTGGAGTGCGCGTCCACCCTTCTTGAGTCAGGGCGGGCCTAAAGGTGGACGCTACGTGAGCACATTTCAGGATC
>DASYXF010000058.1:0-60670 GCA_035935335.1 Candidatus Acidiferrum sp. | reverse complement strand
ATTCGCGCCGGGCATTGAGATTCCTCTGCATCCCTTTTTCGGCAGCATGGGCGACGCGCCGCCCGAAAGCGCGGGCCGCTTCAACAGCGCTCCGCCCTGGATTATGGCGGGCAATCTGGACAACAAGGACCTCGTCGCCGGCACCACGCTCTACATTCCCGTTCACGCGCCCGGCGCGCTTTTTGAAGTGGGCGACGGCCACGCCGGACAGGGCGATGGCGAAGTGGACATCACCGCTCTCGAAACCTCGCTCATCGGCACGTTCCAATTCATCGTGCGCAAGGACATGCATTTGAAGTGGCCGCGCGCCGAAACGCCCACGCACTACATCACCATGGGCCTGAACGACGATCTGAACGCTTGCGCCACGCTTGCGGTGCGCGAGATGATCGATTTCCTGGTGACCGAAAAACATCTTTCGCGTGACGATGCCTACATGCTCTCGAGCGTCGCCGCCGACCTGCACATCACCGAACTCGTCGACGGCAACAAGGGCGTGCACATGATGCTGCCAAAATCCATCTTCGTCTCGGGATCATCCAAATGAATAAAGCGCGATCGTCGCTCCGATCAGCTATCGGTGTTCTGATCTTTCTTTGTTCCACCTCGGCTTCCTCGACTCTGGCTCAATCGCAAGCGGAGAAGCCGGATTGGTGCAAGCCTCTGCCGCGGCCGGAATATGCGCAGCTCAAACGCTTGCTGCCGGATGATCCCTGGTTTGAAGTCTATAAAGTTGCGCCGGGAACGTTTGCCATTTACGAGCCGCACCAGTCGGAAGAAACCATCTCCTACCTGATCGTCGGGCAGAAGCAGGCGCTGTTGTTCGATACCGGCATGGGCATCGCGAATATCAAGAAAGTCGTCTCGCGGCTGACCTCGCTGCCCGTTGTGGTCCTGAACTCCCACACGCACGACGACCACGTCGGCGGCAACTGGCAGTTCACTTCCATCTTCGGGATGGATACCGCATTCACGCGCGAGAACGCCAAAGGCTCGACGGCCGATGCGCAAGCGGAAATCGCGCCGGGTGAAATCTGCGGCAACTTGCCGAAAGGTTTTGATCCGAAGGCTTACAGAACTAAACCCTGGCACGTTTCCTTCTTCATCCACGATGGATTCAAAATCAAGCTCGGCGGCCGCACCGTGGAAGTGATTGCCACTCCGGGGCACACGCCGGATGCGATCGCTCTGATTGATCGCGAGAACGGATTGCTCTTCACCGGCGACACCTACTACCCCGCCCCAATTTGGCTCTACCGCCCGGAGACCGATCTTGCAGCGTATGAAAAGTCCATCGCAAGGCTCGCGTTCCTCGAGCCGGAAATAAAAACGGTTCTGGGCGCCCACAATATTCCCGTTGCCCAGCCCGACGTTCTGCCCGCGCTGGTGCAAGCGTTCGCGGACTTGCAGGCCGGCAAGGCCACTTGCAAGCCGGCCGGCTCCGGCAAAAAATTATGTTCTGTGGACAAATTCAGTTTTCTTCTCCGCGCCACCCCTTGAGGAGTAAAATAGCGGCAAACGAGAGCGTTTATGCCTTGCCGGCCGCAAATTCGCCATTTCTCCGCCTGGCTGCTGGCGCTCGCCTCTGCCCTTGCCCCCGCCGTGGCGCAGCCCGGGCCGCACAATCGCGACAAAAACACTTGGAGCTATGACGGCGGCATTTTCATGGACACAGACGGCGCGCTTCCCGGCGGCGCGTGCTTCCGAGTGAAGGGCCACGTGACCTCCGCGGATTTCTTCGAAAACCTGAAACGCGAAGACACCAACTCTGGCACGGTATTCCGCCGCGGCAACGACATCGTGAAGGAATTCCCCAAGACTCTGCACCTGAGCCTTTCCATCGCCGATACTCCCTGCGACCCGCACATGCAGCAGGCCAACTCCCGCGTGTATCTGACCGACGAAATGATCCGCAGCCTGCGATTGAATTTTTTCTGGAAGCGTGCTCTGGAACTCCGGCCGGTCCGCGGCGTTGCAGAAACGGGCGGCGAAGTGCGCCCGGTGCCCTGGTATTCGCACGGCCTGGAACAGGAGTTGCCGAAGCGCTTCGAGTGGCTGGTGGAATTCGATCTGCCCAGTGAAGGCGTGCCGCTGACGGACAACCTGGTGCTGATGATCTATACGCCGGACCACCGGCTCGCCGCTCGCGGTGCCGCAAGAATGTAGCTCAGGCCTTCAGCTTGCCTGCGGCAGGCAGGGCCTGAGGGTTTTCATCCCGGGGGCACAATTGCGCCATCGTAGCGAAAAACCTCACCCCTGAAGGGGTGAGCTACAGGCCGTCTTCACGCCAATTTCATCTGAGGGACCGCGCTGCGCACGATCAGTTGTGCTTCAGTGCGGGCCTGCACTTCTTCGGCGGTCCAACCGGGGGCGGTTTCGCGCAGGACCAGGCCTTCGGGCGTCACGTCAATCACGGCAAGATCGGTAACGATCGTGTCCACGCATTCAAGACCGGTCAACGGGTAGTTGCAACTCCTCACGATTTTCGGCGCGCCTTCCTTGGTGTTGTGCTCCATGCACACAATCAGTTTTTTCGAGCCGGAGGCGATGTCCATCGCCCCGCCGATGCCCCCGCTGCCTTTTGACCCGGGGATTTTCCAGTTGGCGAGGTCGCCCTTTTCGGAAACCTGGAAGCCTCCGAGCACGGCGATGTCGAGATGCCCGCCGCGGGTCATCAGGTGCGCGTCGGCCTGGTGAAAAATCGAGGCGCCGGGAATCAGCGTGACCGGAACTTTCATGGCGTCCACGAGGTCGAAATCTTCCTCGCCGGGTTTCGCGCGCCGGCCCATGCCGAGAATTCCGTTTTCGCTGTGAAAATAAACGGTCAATCCCCTGGGCAGATAATCGGCGATGAGATTGGGAATGCCCCAGCCGAGATTCACGTAAGCCCCGTCGTAGAGTTCCTGCGCGGCGCGCTGGGCAATCTGCTCACGGGTCAATCTGGCTTTTTCAGTCATAGGATTTGCACCCAATCTTGTAGGGGCGGCTTTAGGCCGCCTGTCTTTTCCTCCTCGACAATGCGGCGTAAAGCCGCCCCTGCATTTCCGCCTGAATCGCGCACACCGTCATCCGGCGAAGCGCATTCCTTTTGCGTGCACGATACGGTGCACAAAAATCGCCGGAGTAATCACATCCTCCGGCGGAATCGCGCCCACGGGAACGATCTCTTCCACTTCCACGATGGTGAATTTCGCGGCCTTGGCCATGATCGGATTGAAATTGCGGGCCGCCAGACGATAGGTAAGATTGCCGAGCTCATCGGCCCTTTGCGCCTTGATCAACGCGTAGTCGGCATGGATCGGCAATTCCAGAATGCAGCGCCTGCCGTCCAGCACGCGCTCTTCTTTTCCAATGGCGACTTCCGTGCCGACGCCAACCGTTGTATAGAAGCCCAGCAAGCCTGCCGCCGCGGTGCGCATTCGTTCGCACAAAATTCCCTGCGGCACCAGTTCGCAGGTAACTTCGCCTTTGGCAAAGCGCTCTTGAAAATAATTCGCATGCGGGCCCGGGAAGGAGCAGATGACATGCTTCACCTGGCCATTCTTGAACATCACGCCGAGCTCGCCTTCCCGCGTGCCGCAATTGTTGCTGATGGCGGTGATGTTTTTGACGCCCTTCTTCGATAACGCCTGTATCAAGCTATTCGGAAAGCCGGCGCCGCCAAACCCGCCGAACATGATCCGCGCGCCATCGGGAATATCCGCAATCGCCGCGTCGAGACTGCTCGCTATTTTCTGCTTCATTCTTCGCTCAGAATCATCTGGATTGGTGTTTCCTATAGATTGTTCCCGACCCGTAAAGATTGTGCAACCCCCCGCGCACAGAAAGCGCCCAGCCAGGTTGGGTTCAAAGGAGGGCTGGAGCATTGCTCGCAGCGATCGAACCAAGTCGGCTTCAAGATTTACGGATGCCGTTCATGAGCATGTTGAGGAACACCTGCTTCACCTGTTCGGGATCGGAAACGTGGTCGGTGTCATACCAGCGGTAGAGCCAGTTGCACATACCCAGAATGCCGTTGACGATCAGCCACGGCTCGCCTTCGATCAACTTCCCTTGTTCCTGCCCGCGCTTCACCAGATCCACGAACCGGTTGTTGTAGCGGGACATCACCGCGATCACCTTGTGCTGACGCTTGCCGGAAAGCGAATCGAATTCGTGCAGGAACAGGCCAAAGGGAACCTTGTTCTGGATGATGTAGTCGATCTGGGCCCGGATGGATCGCTCCAACTGCTCGACCGGTTCGCCTTCGAGATCGATGTGCTGCGCAATATAAGCGTCGCCGTCCTCGATGCCCGCGAGCAGCAACTGGAAGAGCAGATCTTCCTTGGATTTGATGTAGTAGTAGAGCGAACCCTTCAGCATGCCGACGTCGCGGGCGACGTCCTCAATCGAAGTGGCATGAAATCCCTTGGCAAAAAAAATGTTGGCGGCGCTATGCAAGACTTCCTGGAGGCGGGTGCCGGGCTTGGACTTTGCTTCGGAACGCCCGGCATGGCGCGCACGAAGAGGCTTGGGCGCGGGCTTTCCCCTCGATTTTTTTGCGGGCACGGCTAACCTCACGGAATCGAGTACATGGTATCAGAGGGGACGCGGGGTGGAGAGAATCCCTTAAATATTCTTGATCGCGGCCGGCGTGTAACCCTCCCACTCCAAAGAAAGTTCAGCGTACTAAGTGGCAGGAGTGGGTTTTGACAACGAGCCAGACGAGCAAACCCGGAGAAAGATCGAGCGCGCGGACGGCGCCGGGGGTGACGTGCACTTGGAAGATTGCGCCTGCCTTTACGCGCAGAGCCACCATCGTTCCACGGGTTTCAACAGCTTCGATGGTGCCGGGGAGAATGTTGCGGGCACTGAGGAAATGCGGAGGTTCGGTTGCGATGAGAATGTCGCCGGCCCGGATGGCGACGCGGACTTCGTTGCCAGGCGCGGCGTCTCCGAGGGGAATTTCGATTTCGCAGGCGGCGTGATCGAGTGAGACACGCATGACCCCGTCGGCCGGACGGTGTTCGACCACCACAGCGGGTAGAACATTTTCAAACCCGGCAGATTGGGCGAGTTCGATGCTGCGCGGCGCGTCGAGGACGGCACGGGGCGCACCCGTTTCCTGAATACGGCCGTTGACCAGGGTAACGATGCGCTCACCGATGGCATCTACTTCTTCGCGATTGTGCGTGACATAAAGAATCGGTATCCGGCTGGCTTCGTTCCAGGCGCGCAGGTCCTCCAGTATGGAGCGGCGGAGGGCGGTATCGAGGCCGGTCAGCGGCTCATCCAGAAGCAGGACACTGGGCCGCGTGACCAGCGCCCGCGCAAGTGCGACGCGCTGCTTTTCGCCTCCGGAGAGTTCGGCGGGCCGCCGGAAGAACAGATTTTCAATGCGAAAACTGTTTGCAATCTGGTTCGTGCGTTTGGTTTGTTCTGTGCCGGCAAGGTCGCTCAGACCGTAACGGATATTCTGCTCGACGGTAAGATGCGGAAACAGAGCCAGCGATTGGAAAACGTACGCCAGTTTGCGGCTCCGCGGCGGAAGCGACAAGCTGCGGGCCGCGTCAAAGAGTGTCGCTTCTTCCAGGCGGATCTCCCCCGAATCCGGTTGTTGCAGCCCGGCGATGCAGTCGAGCAGCGTGGATTTTCCCGCACCAGACGGGCCGAACAGAACGGTAAAGCCGGGCGGGAATGATGCGGCCACATCGAGGACGAAGGGTTGCGCGCCGTTCGAGCGAAACCGCTTGCGGATTTGAACGTTCAGCATAACGAAATTTATTTCGCCGGCCAGGGCAACCAGACGCGGCGGTTTACGCCGTAGACGATCGAAAGCACAACAAACGAAACAAGCAGGAGGAGCAGAGCGGTCTGGTGCGCGCCGGTGTAGTCGAGCGCCTGCACCCGGTCGTAGATGTCGATGGAGACCGTGCGCGTGATGCCGGGAAGATTGCCCCCGACCATCAGCACCACGCCGAATTCGCCAAGCGTGTGCGCAAAACTGAGCACCAGCGCCGTCAGGACGCCGGGCCATGCCAGCGGCAGGATGACGCGGAGGAAAGTGCGCCCGCGACCCGCCCCCAGGACAGCGGAGGCGTCGAGCAACCGTCGATCGAGCGATTCAAAAGAGGCCACGAGCGGTTGCACCGCGAAGGGAAGGCTGTAGAGCATGGAGGCGAGCACGAGTCCTGCGAAAGTGAAGGCCAGCGGGTGGCCGAAGAGCGATAGCCAGATCTTCCCGAGCGGGCCGCGAGGGCCCATGGCGATCAACGCGTAAAAGCCAAGGACAGTGGGTGGAAGCACGAGCGGCAGCGCAACAACCGATTCGACGAGGAATTTTCCGCGCCAGGTGCTGAAGGCCAGGCTATAGGCCAGCGGAAGAGCTATCGCGAGAAGAAGGATGGCGACAGTCGCGGCGAGGCGTAAGGAGAGGAATAGCGCTTCAGCATTCATGGTTTTGTGGCGCCATACGGAAATTCGTCTGGGGATGAGAACCCGTACTGCGTAAGGATTTTCCGCGCTGCCGGGGTTTTCAGAAAAGAGAGAAACGAAGCGGCCGCCAGTTTGTTGCCAGAGGATCCGAGCACAACCGCAGCTTGCATAAGCTGCTCATCCTGATGCGGCGTAGCGACTCCCACGCATTGGCCGCCTGCCATTGCGGGAGACAGCGCAAGGGAAAAGGCGATCAAACCTGCCTGGGCATTGCCGGATTGAACGAACTGCGCAGCTTGGGAAACGTTTTCACCAAAAACGAGTTTTGATTTCACTCGTTCGTAAAGACCAGCGCCTCGCAAGACTGCGACAGCGACGCGACCATACGGTGCGTGTTCTGGATTGGCGATAGCGATCTTCTGAACACGAGGATCAAGAAGCGTCTTTAGTACGCCGTCCGAAAAGCTTAGCGGGGAATCTTTTGGATACCACAGAACGAGGTGACCTATCGCATACGGCCGCAGAGAATCGGGAACAGCGAGACCTTCATCCATCAGTTTCCGGGGATATTCCGTGTCCGCAGAGAGGAAGAGGTCAAAGGGGGCGCCGTTCCGGATTTGGCCAAAAAAATTACCGCTCGAGCCGTAGGTGATGACGAGCTTTACGCCGGTTTGCTTTTCGTATTGGGCGGCGAGATCGGGCAACGCGAATTGGAGATCGGAGGCGGCGGCGATGCGGAGGGTCTGGGCGCCAACAGCGGAGGATAGAAAGAAAGAGAAAAGAAGAAACGCCCGCCTCAGAAGGCGGCCCTTACATAGGGGTGTGGAAATGCGATTTGGCATGCGCATCGGAGTCATACACGGAGGATCATGACTTCCGTGGATTTGACGAGGGCGGCAACGCGTTCGCCGGGCTTCAGGCGCATTTCCTTGGCGGCGTCTGCGGTAATGATCGAGGTGATGTGCTGCTCGCCGATGGCCAGGGTGATTTGTGCAAGCAAGCCGCTATATTTGATGGCGGTGACGCGGCCGACAAGTTGGTTGCGGCCGCTGATTTTGCGGAAATTGCCGCGGCGGGAAGCTGGTTCGCCCCGGTTGAGGGAAGCGGGAATCAGGCGGTCGATTTCGGATTCGGGAACGCGATGGTGGCCGCCGGGGGTCTTTGCGGTTTTCAGCTTGCCGCGATAGATCCATTGCTTCAGAGTTGGGTAGCTGATGCCGAGGATGTTGGCGGCTTCGCGGGGGGCGAGCAGTTTTTGCATAAGGATGAGAATAGACGATTTTAAACGAACCGACAATATAGATTTAGACGGATTCGCTTGAGGCCTGTAGCTCACCCCTTTAGGGGTGAGGGTTTTCCCACCGCGGCAAGATCGCAATTGACTGCGAAAAACCCTCAGGCCTGAAGGCCTGAGCTACAGCGGATCTTAATTGCGCAAAGGTTTGCCCGTTTTCAAGGTGTGCGCAATGCGTTCCTGGGTTTTCTTCTCGCCACACAAAGAGACAAAGGCTTCGCGCTCAAGATCGAGAACGTATTGCTCGCTGACAAACTGCGGCGCGGAAAGCGAGCCGCCTGCGAGAATGTTCGCGAGTTTCCGGGCCACGTGGGCATCGTAGTCGGAAGCGTAGCCGCCGCGAGTCATCATGTGAATGGCCAGCTTGCCGGCGGCGAGAAACGATTCGCCCAAAACTTTGATTTGCGTGGATTGCGCCCCTTCCTGCCAGGAAGAGGCCGCGGGCTTCCAGCCTCCACCAACAAGCGCCAGAGCCGTTTGCTTGGCGTCGAACACCAGGCGCTCGCGATTCATCGAATACGTGTCGGTGCGGCGAAGATAGCCAAGATCGCGGCACTCTTCCGCGCTGGTGCCGACTTTGGCGGTGGCGATGTTTTCGAAAAAAGGCCGGAGCGTATGGAAGAGATCCAGATCATCGCCAGAAGCCGCGTTTTCATTTGCCCGAATGAGCATTTCCTTCGTGCCGCCACCGCCAGGGATCAAGCCGACGCCGACTTCGACGAGGCCGACGTAAGCTTCCGCGGCGGAATGAATTTTCGCCGCGTGCAGGCTGATTTCGCAGCCGCCACCCAACGCCATGCCTTGCGGCGCGGCGACGACGGGCTTCGGCGCGTACTTAATGGCCAGATTCACGTTCTGGAACTGCTTCACGGCCATGTGAAGTTCATCCCACTCCTGCTCTTGCGCCCCAACGAGAACCAGCATGAGGTTGGCGCCAACGGAAAAATTGACGGCCTGATTGGCGATGACCATGGCGTCAAAATCAGTATCCAGGCGCTTCAGACCTTTGTGAATCATGGCAATCAGGTCCGCGCCGATGGCGTTCATCTTGGAATGAAATTCGCAGCAGACAACGCCGTCGCCCAAATCGACGAGGCTGGCGCCGGAGTTGCGTTCGACTTCGCGGCCCGCGTCCTTGAGATTCTTGAGGATCAGGATGCCCGCAGGTTCCTCGACCTTCTTCGTTTTGCCTGTGGCGAGATCGAAGACTGAAGTTTCACCCTTGCTGGATTCGTAGAAGCTCGCGCGGCCCGCCCCCAGGGCCTTTTCAAAAACGGCGGGAAGCGCGCGGTTTTCTTTCTTGATTTGCGCGGCGAACGCGGCCAGGCCCACGGCATCCACGATTTCAAAGGGGCCGAGTTCCCAGGCAAATCCCCAGCGCATGGCGCGATCCACGTCCACGATGTTGTCGGCAATTTCGGGCATGCGGCGCCCGGCGTAGAGGCACATTTCGGAAAGGCCGCCCCAGATGAACTGCTGCGCCTTGTCCGTTTTCTGGCCTTCAAAGAGCGGAGTTAGCAAACCGCGCAGGCGCTCGCGGGTATCTTCGACCGCTTTGCCGGCTTCGATCGAGGCAAAGCGCGCTTTCTGCTTCTCACGATACTCCATCGTCGCAAGGTCGAGCGTGAGAATCTCTTTTTCGCCCTGGCCGCCCTTCACGCGCTTATAAAAGCCCTGGCCGGTTTTGTCGCCAAGCCACTTGCGCTTGGCCATTTCTTCGACGAAGTCCGGAATTTTGTAGCTCTCGCGCGATTCGTCGTTCGGCGCGGTTTCGTAAATGTTTTTGACGACCTGCATCAGGACGTCGAGGCCCACAATGTCGGCGGTACGGAAGGTGGCGGACTTGGGCCAGCCAACGGCGGGGCCGGTGCAGGCGTCGACTTCTTCGACGCTCATACCCAGGGATTGCATCAGGCGCAATGCGTTGAGCATGGAGAAGGTGCCAATGCGGTTGGCAATGAAGTTAGGCGTGTCTTTGGCGAGAACGACGCCTTTGCCGAGCCGCCGATCGCAAAAATCAGAAAGAGTTTGGAGCACTTCGGGCAAAGTTTTCGGGCCTGGGATCACTTCGACGAGTTTCATATAGCGCGGCGGATTGAAAAAATGCGTCCCGGCCCAATGCTGCTGGAACTCTTCCGGCAGGCCTTCGGCAATCAGGTGCACCGGCAGGCCGGAGGTGTTCGTGGTAACGATGGAGCCTGGCTTCCGAAACTGCGCGACTTTGGCGAGCAGGCCGCGCTTGATTTCAAGATTCTCGGCGACCACTTCGATGATCCAGTCGGCGTCGGCGATGCGGGAGAGATCGTCTTCAAAATTTCCCACTGAAACTTTGGCAGCAAGCGCCGAGGTAAAAAAAGCGGCGGGCTTGGATTTTTTAGCGGCGTCGAGGCCGGCGAGAACAATCTTGTTGCGTTCGTTGGGATCCGCGTCCTTCGGGACGATATCGAGCAGCAGGCAGGGGAGGCCGGCGTTGGCAAAATGCGCGGCGATGCGGGCGCCCATGGTGCCGGCGCCGAGAACAACTGCTTTCTGAATTCTATGAGTCATGACCTGGCCTTGGGGAGCGAAAAGTGGACGGCAGAACAGGTTACAAAATGGGAAGCCACGGGTCAAACAGGTGTTTGGTAACGGACGCTGGGAGATTAAAATCAGGGTATGGCGAATGGGAAGGAAGCGAACGCGCAAAGCCTGCTGCGGAGCGCGAAGGAGTGGTTTCGCGCGTTCAGCAACAATTATGCGGCGGCGGGCGAGCACCGGCCAAAGGTGGGGCTGGCGCTGGCCGGTGGATTTGCGCGCGGCATCGCGCACATCGGCGTGCTGCGCGTATTTCGCGAAGCAGGGATTCCCATTGACATGGTGGCGGGAACGAGCGTCGGAGCGCTCATCGGTGCAAGCTATTGCTCGGGAGCCTCGCTCGAAACGATGCAGCAGATAGCCTGCGATACGAAGTTCGCCGATTTCGGCAGGTGGACGCCTTCCTGGATCGGCTTGGCAACCAACCAGCGGATGGAGCAGTTTCTGGCTCGATTCACCTCCATTACAAAATTTGAGGACTTAAAGACGCCGCTCGCGATTGCGGCCACGGACATCAACGCGGGCTTGCCGGTGTATTACTACCGGAAGGGGCCGATCGGGCCGCCGCTTCGGGCTTCTTGTGCCTACCCAGGATTGTTCGTGCCGATCCAGTATGACGGACGGACCCTGGTGGACGGATTCCTGACCGCGCTGGTGCCTTATGAAGGGTTGCTCCTGATGGGCGCGGAGGTCGTGATCGCGGTGTACCTGGAGCCGGGAATGAACGGCGAGCCGCGGACGTTTACGGACGTGCTGAGCCGGTCGTTCACCATTATTCAGAGGCACGCGGATTTGGAATGGCGGCAGTATGTGGACGTGACGATTGAGCCGGACGTGACGCCGTTTGTCTGGGACGATTTTACAAAGACGCCGGAGATGGTGCGGGCGGGAGAAGAAGCGGCGATGAGGGCGCTGCCGGAGATCCGGGCGGCAATTGAAGCAAAAACAAAGAAGCTGGAAGAATAGGGGTAGCGCCGGCTTCCGGCTTGCCCTGACGAAGGAAGGGCCGGTGGTGATGTCCCTGGCAAACCGCCCGCCTCGGAAGGCGGCCACTACAGGAGCTTTACTTCGACTTGGACCGGCTGTCCTTCGCCTTTGCCGCGCTGCGTCAGCCAAGCAGCGAGACCTTCGGCAAAACGCTCAGGGGTCAGACGAAAACTCGCTTCCAGGCGCCCGTCAGCGAGGGGCAGAGTGTCATCGAAGTCAGCGGAATTAGTGAAATTGCGCATCGAGAACTGATCGAGCCATTCGAGCGGGCAGGCGCGGCGCTCGCCGCGGATCAGGACTTCGACCTGAAATTCTTGAGCATACATGTATTCAGAATAGCATCTCGGTAGGGGATGAGCGGAAGGGCGGGTGACCCGTGCGCTTGCTTCGAGGGTTACCGGTAACATACACTGGGCAGGTTCGAAAAACCGTACGCGAGTGTCCCGCCAGTCTCAGATACAAGTCCACGCGATCAGGACCGGCCGGATGGGGCGCATCCTTCTCCATTCTTCGATGCAGCCTAATCAACATTTGGGGGTAATACCGTGGCAACGCCAATGGAAGCCTGGGTAGAGGAAGCAGCCCGGCTGACCAAGCCAGACAAGATCGTTTTTTGTGATGGATCGGAAACCGAAAACCAGGCCATCCTTGAGGAAATGCTGAAAAAAGGCGACTCTTTCCGCCTGAACCAGAAAACCTACCCGAACTGCTACCTGCATCGAAGCGACCCGAGCGACGTGGCTCGCACCGAACACCTCACCTTTATCTGCACGCCAGACAAAGAAGAAGTCGGCCCCACCAACAACTGGATGGACCCCGAAGGAGCGAAGTTCAAGATCGGGAAGCTGCTGGACGGGGCCATGCGCGGGCGGACCATGTATGTGGTGCCGTACATCATGGGACCGGTCAACTCGCCGATCAGCAAGATCGGTGTCGAAGTGACGGACAGCCCGTACGTTGTGGCCAACATGCGGATCATGTGCCGCATGGGCAAGGTGGCGCAAGACAAGCTTGGCAGCTCCTCGGATTTTGTGCCGGGATTGCATTCGATCGGAGACCTGGACCCACTGCGGCGGCTGATCGCCCACTTCCCGGAAGAGCGGCTGATCTGGAGCGTGGGCTCCGGGTACGGCGGAAACGCGCTGCTCGGCAAGAAATGCTTTGCGCTGCGCATTGCCAGCTACATGGCGCGCCAGCAGGGCTGGATGGCCGAACACATGCTGATTCTGGGCCTGGAATCGCCGGGCGGAAAAGTGACGTACATGGCCGCGGCGTTTCCGAGCGCTTGCGGCAAAACGAATCTGGCGATGATGGTGTCCGCGCTGGAAAGCCAGGGATATAAGGTTTGGACGGTCGGCGACGACATCGCCTGGATGAAGATTGGCGCGGACGGTTACCTGCACGCGATCAATCCGGAAGCGGGATTTTTTGGCGTGGCGCCCGGAACGAGCCAGAAGACGAATCCGAATGTGATGGATGCTCTGAAGTCCAACACAATTTTTACAAACACGGGGCTGACGCCGGCGAATGAACCGTGGTGGGAAGGAATCGGTGGCGAGCCGCCCGCGGGATTGATTACCTGGCGCGGGGAACAATGGGATCCCTCAAAGGGCGTGGCCGCCCAACCGAATTCGCGCTATACCGTGCCGGCGAAGCAATCTCCTAGCATTTCGCCGAAGTGGGAAGCGCCGGAGGGCGTGCCGATTTCAGCGTTCATCTTCGGTGGGCGGCGCGCGCGGCTGGCTCCGCTGGTCTACGAATCGTTCAACTGGCAGCATGGCGTGTTTGTCGGCGCGACCATGGCGTCGGAAACTACGGCGGCGACGACGGGCGACGTGGGAGTGACCAGGCGCGACCCGATGGCGATGCTGCCCTTCTGCGGTTACAACATGGCGGATTATTTCGGGCACTGGCTGGAGATGGGCAAGAAGATTCCTCATCCACCTAAGATTTTCCATGTGAACTGGTTCCGCAAAGGCGCGGATGGAAAATTCCTGTGGCCCGGATACGGTGAAAACGTGCGCGTTTTGAAATGGATTCTGGAGCGGGTGGAAGGCCGCGGTGAGGCGAAGGAAACGCCGATCGGGTACGTGCCGACGCGCACCGCGCTGACACTCGACGGGTTAAAAATAGCTCCCGAGGCCCTGGACGAACTCTTCCGCGTCAACGCGGGCAACTGGGAAAACGATCTGGCGGACAGCCGCGAATTCTTCGCCAAGTTCGGCGAACGCCTGCCAGCGGAACTGCGCAAAGAACATGAAGGAGTCGTCAGCCGTTTTCAAAAGTCGGTGACGGCTTAAGACTGGCCGCGTCCGCCTGAAGGTAAGCGCTATCGTTGCGGTGACTCTTTCACACCCGCCACTTGAATAGAAAGTTACTTTTCCGCAAAACGCTGTACAATCGTGAATCATGTTGGCGGCCCTCTCGGTATCCACACGGCTATTGGTGTCTCTTGTCCTCCTGGCGCTAGCTTTTGCCCCTACTTCGTATTCCGCAATAAACCAGAATGGAATCTTGCGCGACGCTGCGGGAAAGCCCGTGGCCGGCGCAAAGATAACTTTGCGCGCGAGCACTGGCGATCGAACGTACCAGGCGCGGACGTCGGCCAACGGCGCGTTTGTGTTTGCCGGGGTTGCAGCCGGGACGTACACGCTGGCGGCCGAATCAGCGGGCAAGACGTGGACGGCGGCGAAGCCCGTTGTGATTGCGGAAGGTAGCGCGGCTAATCTGGAGCTGACCCTCTCGGCGCAGGATCAAACGCTGGGCGTAGCCGCTGCCGGAGCGGCCCAGGGAGAGACGAAGAAGGGCACGGGCGGAGAGCATCTTTCGAGCGAAGAGGTTTCCGGCTTGCCGCTGAACGAGCGCGACTTCAGCAAACTGCTCCTGTTGGCGGCAGGCACGATGACGGACACCAACGGCGCGGCGAATTTCACCCAACAGTTTGCTTTCAACGGGCTGCGTGGGGTGAACACCGTGTTTGCGATGGACGGCGGGACCACGACCGATCCGGAACTGGGCGGAGCGACATTCGCGAATTTCAACGTGGACGCGATTCACGAGGTGCAGTCCAACTCTGGAGTAATGCCGGCGGAGATCGGCGAGGGCGCGGCGGGATTCACCAACGTGGTGACGAAATCAGGGACCGCTCATTTGCATGGGAGCGCGTTCGAATTTGTGCGCAACGCCGCGTTTGATGCGCGGAATTTCTTCGATCACATTAATCCCCTGGACCCGCGCCGAATTCCGCCTTTCGTGCGCAACGAGTTTGGCGCGACCCTCGGCGGGCCCGTGGTGCTTCCGGGTATTTACGACGGCCGAGGAAAGACGTTTTTCTTCGGCGAGTACGCGGGATTCCGGCAGGTGCTGGGCACCACCCAGGTCTTTGCCGTGCCGACCGCCGACGAGCGAAAAGGGATCGACACGACGAGTTTCCCCGGCGACACGCTGCTTGTGCCCGTAAACCCGCAAATTGCGCCGATCCTGGCGCGCTATCCGCTGCCGAACGATCCAACCGGTGCTTTTGGCGCGCGGACCTACGCGGCGTCTTCGAAAGTGGTGACCGCCACGGACCAGTTTTCCATTCGCGTGGACCACAAGCTTTCGGACAAGGCGACGTTGTTCACGCGCTTCAGCCTGAACAACGTGAACGGCCCGACTACGAATCCGGATCAATCGGCGATCGATCCCAGCTTCGCTGTGAAGTTTTTTGACCACCAGCGGAACGCGGCCGTAAGCTACGCCAGAGCATTTTCGCCACAGCTGAGCTCGACGACGTTGTTCGATTATGTGCGCAGCACCCCGCTCTTCCCCTCTAGCAACCATACGGATGTTTCGCTGGCGTTTGGCGACGGGCTCTTCGAGGGTTTCAATTCGGCGGATGGATCGATCTTCGGCTCCTACGGGAACGTGTTCCAGCTCAAGCACGACATGAGCTACACCCACCGCGGGCACGTCTTCAAATGGGGCGTGGATATCCGGTGGAACCGCGACACTTCCGTTTTCGGCACGAATCCAAACGGGGGTTATTCATTCGGCGGGGGCACTGCCTATTCGCAGGTCTTTATCCAATCCGCCAGCGGGACGCACAACATTGTGCCGGGCGATAAGCTGCCCGATTCGCTTGTGGGATTGTTGACGGCAACGCCATACCAATACTCGATCGCGGCTCCCTACCGCCTGACTCCCCAGGGAAACCGGTTCGATGAAGCAGCCGTGCGCCGTGAGGCGTACGCGTTCTATTTTCAGGACGCATGGAAGGCCACGCAAAAGCTCAGCATCAATTATGGCCTGCGCTACGAAGTGAACAGCCGGATCAAGGAAGCGAATCACAGAACGTCGGTGGCCACACCGGTGGGACCGGACGGGAAGCCTTCGGACTTTCTCACGCCGGGAGCGACGCAGGACTTCTTATATAACCCGCAGCCGATTTATCCCCTCGATCGGAACGGATGGGGTCCGCGCGTTGCGGTGGATTACGCGCTGGCGAAGAAGACAACGCTGCGCGCGGGCGGGGCGATCACCACGATCCTGCCGAATTTGTGGCAAGACAATTTCGTCACCGGGGGTTTGCCGTTTGTGGTCCAACCGGTGGTGACAGCGCAGGCCGGCGTGCCGGTTCCCTTTTCTAACGCGATCACGCCCCTGCAGGTCCCGGAGCCGTTTACGACCTCCGGCCAACCGCTGTTCGCTTCGGGAAGCACTTCCAACGTGGCGGCCAACACGCCGATTGATCTGGCGAAATTTCAGCAGGAACTGGAAGCCGCCACGCCGGGCAATGAAACCCAGTTGTTGAGTGTGAGCGTAATGTCGCGGAACTTCAAAAACGGATATATCGGTACGTATACGGCGGGAGTTGATCACGAATTCGGCTGGGTGCGCTGGAGCGCGGCGTATGTGGGCACCGCGGGAATTCACCTGGCGCGGGTGTTTGCGCCCAACGGGTATGCGGGGGCCGGGCCGGAGTTTGCGCGTTTCACTCAATTCGACGCTTCGGGAAATGCGGTGAGTGGATTCGGGCCGGAGTACGTGATGGTCAGCGATTCCCATTCCAGTTACAACGCCCTGCAAACGAGCGTGAGCGGCACGGACGCGAAGATCGGGCTGAATTTTGCGGCGAGCTACACGTTTTCCAAGTCGATTGACGACACGAGCGCCGTGCTGGGAGGAATCCCGGGCGGCGCCGGAGCGATACTGCAGGCGTTTGCGCAGAACCCGCTGGACGAACGCGCAGAAAAGGCCGTATCCACTTTTGACGTGAAACATGTCTTTTCCGTGAGTGTGTTTCAAGCACTGCCCTTCGACAAGGTGAGTTTTCTGCAACCGCTGAGCCCGTACGTCACGCGCGGATGGCAGTTGCTGAACATCACCACAATTCTAAGCGGGCCTCCGTTCACGGTATTTTCCGGCATTCAACAGACAAGCGCAGGAGCCGGGGGCACGGACCGGCCGGATTTGCTGGCGATGCCCGAGTTTTCCACCAGCCGGACCAGGCGGGAAGATTACTTCGGGCGTGGCGACAACAATTTCACATTCTTCTCGATTCCCGCCGGCCAGTTCGGAACGCTGGGGCGGAACACGTTTCGCGCGCCAGGTTACAGGCAGTTTGATTTTGCGTTAATCAAGAACACCCCGTTCGGGCGGCGCGGGAAGAGCGATCTGGGAATGGTGGAATTCCGGGCGGAGATTTTCAATGCGTTCAACACAGTGAATTTCGGTTTGCCGTCAAACACCGTGCTTGGCAGCGGGTTTGGAGTGATCAGCCGCACCGCGGGGAATTCCCGCCAGATCCAGCTTTCACTGAAGATGATTTTTTAGGCGTTCCCAGGCTGTTGGTTGCTTAGAGCAGTTCGCGGATAGCTGCGTCGATGCGGACGTGGGTGGACGGGTTGCCGCTGATAAGGTAGAGGCGGCCGTTGTCGAAGGAAAATTTCACGAAGCGGCTGATGTGGTAGTCCTCGTCGAGCGAAGTAAAGAGCTTGATGGTTTCTTCCGGATCAAGGGCAAAAGCTTCGAGGGGGACGGGTTCGCCGCCTTGTTTGGCGAGCGTGGAGTAGCGGTCGACTACTTCCTTGAGACTCAACATATTGGGAACGCAAGGAACGCGGGCGCAATTCGCACGGCGTCCGGATCCTGCCTTGCGGAGTGTATCGCGCCCGCCATTCGGTTGGAAGCGCTCAGATTGGCGGCAGCCCGGGGATTCGGTAAGATGCTGGTGGAACTCAAACGTATCGGAGGACGTGTATATGAGCATTGCGGTTGGACAAAAAGCGCCGGATTTCGCACTGCAGGACCAGAATAAGAAGGAAGTCAAACTTTCCGATTTCACCGGGAAGAAGCGCGTGGTGCTGGTGTTTTACCCGCTGGACTGGAGCCCGACCTGCACGAACGAGCACGCCTGCTTCGTGAACGACATGCGGAATTTCGACACCCTGGACGCGGAAGTGCTGGGCGTCAGCGTGGACAGCGTATGGTCGCACAAAGCATATGCGGAGAAGATGGGCATCAAGTATTCTCTGCTGGCGGATTTTCATCCCAAGGGCGCGATGAGCGAAAAGTACGGCATGTACATGGCGGACAAGGGAATCACGGGGCGGTCCATCTTCATCGTTGATAAAAGCGGTAACGTCGCGTGGAAAAAGGACTACGACATCCCTGTGGTGCCGGACGTGAAAGAAGTAGCGACCGCCCTCGGAGGGGTGAAGTAGAGGAAATAAGTAAGATAACCGAAGTAAAGGATAAGACGTTTGATGGCCGGTCCTCGGACCGGCCATTTGCCTTTGGGGCTAGTGTTTTGTGGAAGGCTCAGGCGTTTTTGTTGGCGCAGGGGGCGGCGCAACGGGCGCAAGGAAGGAGCGCACCAGGATCACAAGTTGCCAGCGCTGCTCTTCGGTCAGCTTCTTGCGGAAAGACGGCATGGGTTTGCGACCCTGGGTGATCTGGTAGAAGATTTCGCCGTCGGTGAGGTGGGTCATGTGCTTCGGCTCGGTGAGGTCGCTGGGCGCGGGGTCGTACATCATGGCGTCAGAGCCGTCACCTTTGCCGGAGTCGCCGTGGCAGTTGGCGCAGTACTCGTTGTAGATGGGCTTTGCGGCGTTTAGATTGGCGGCGGAAGCGTCCAGCGGATTCTTGCGCAACTTCTCTTCCAGAGGCACGTTCCAGGGAGTTTCGTGGAAGGCAGCAAGGCCGATGCAAAGAAAGATCAAGATAATGACAAGGCCAAGGAGGATTTTGACGGACGTCTTTGATTTTTTTTGAGGAGTGGGCATGATTTGTTTACCAGGAAAAGTCTCGCATAGACGGGAGCGCCCGAAAAGCCGGAAATGGGTTGGGCAGCCAGACTGAATGCGCTAAAGCGGTTCCATATTCAAAAGCTAGAGCGGCCCGCTTAGGCGGAGCGGAAGATTAGCCATAGGAGTTCACCGTTGAAAAAGAGGATGGCGGCGGCGACGCACCAGGCAATCACGGTGGTGAAGCGGGAATTGACGAACTCGCCCATCTTGGCGCGCTCGCTGGTGAACTGCACCAGCGGAATCACGGCGAAGGGCAACTGAAAACTGAGAATCACCTGGCTGAGGATCAGCAACGCGGTCAACTTCCCTTCCCCGGCGATGCCGATGACCAGAACCGCGGGGATGATCGCGATGGTGCGAGTGATCAGGCGGCGCAGCCAGGGCTTCAGACGGATATCGAGAAAACCCTCCATGACGATCTGACCGGCCAGCGTCCCGGTGAGCGTGGAGTTTTGCCCCGACGCAAGCAAAGCGCAGGCAAAGAGCGTGCTGGCAAGGCCGGCTCCTAGAACCGGGCTGAGAAGTTTATAGGCCTGAGCGATGTCGGCAACTTCGCTGAGGCCACGAGTGTGGAACGCGGCGGCGCCGAGAACGAGAATAGCGGCGTTGATGAAGAGCGCAAAAAAGAGAGCGATCGTGGAGTCGATGACGGCATAGCGCAGGGCATCGCGCTTTTCGCTGTTGGCCCGGCCAAAAGCGCGGGTCTGCACGATGCTGGAGTGCAAATAAAGATTGTGCGGCATCACGGTCGCGCCCAGAATTCCGATCGCGATGTAGAGCATCTCCTTGTTGCGCAGGATTTCAGCGCGGGGGATGAATCCGCGGGCCGCTTCCCGCCAGATCGGGTGG
Organism: Candidatus Acidiferrum sp.; assembly: GCA_035935335.1. GTDB lineage: Bacteria > Acidobacteriota > Terriglobia > Acidiferrales > UBA7541 > Acidiferrum. Next base: position 41,263 of record DASYXF010000058.1, on the reverse strand, counting down.
GCGAAGAAAATCTCGTAGGCGAAGCAGATGCCGATGCTGGCGATCAGCGTGATGACGAATGCTTCGACGAGGCGGAACCCGCGGCCCTGCAGCGCAAGCACGATCAGGACGTCGAGCGCGGTCAGTAGAACTCCCAGGAGCAGCGGAATGTGGAAGAGAAGATTTAGGGCGACGGCGGAGCCGAGCACTTCCGCGAGATCGCAAGCGGCGATGGCGAGTTCGCAGGCGACCCAGAGAAAAATAGACATGCGGCGGGAGTAGTGGTCGCGGCAAGCCTGGGCGAGATCTCGGCCGGTCACAATGCCAAGCTTCGCGGAAAGCGCCTGAAGAAACATGGCCAGAATATTGCTGATGAGCACCACGCTCAGTAGCGTGTAGCCGAACTTGGAGCCGCCCCCGATGTCGGTGGCCCAGTTGCCGGGATCCATGTAGCCCACTGCAACCAAGTAGCCGGGCCCGGCGAACGCCAGAATTTTGCGCAACCAGTGAGCGTTATGCGATATGGGAATGCTGCGATGGGATTCGGGAAGCGATGGCAGCGTGAGGGCTCGGCGCCAGCCGGAAGTCTCCGCCGAATCGGCGGGGAGGGTCGGGGCGGTGGAAAAGCGCTTGGAGAAGATGTCAGACATCGTTCTTATTAACTATGGTTAACTTCTCTTATAAAGTAGGCTTAACTAGGACGGATGTCAATAGGACTTAGCGAAGGGGACAACCTTTCGCCAGGAACGCAGGTCAAGCGTGGCTCGCGGAAAAGCGAATAATTGACTTGGATGATGAACGCAACGGGTGAGCTTGATTGGGCTGTGATACTTTGGGAGTGGAATTTCTGGAGACGAACATGGATGAGAAGCAAGTACCGCCAGGCCAGGTACAGATCAAGGCCGACGAGAAGGAAATGCAGGGACTCTACAGTAACCTGGTCATGATCCAGCACCACGCGGAGGAGTTCACGCTGAATTTTGTGTACATTTTCCCGAACGGCACGCAGGGCAAGCTCTTGAGTAGCGTGATTGTGAGTCCCGGGCACGCAAAACGCATCTGGCGGGCGCTGGGGGAAAATATCTCGCGGTTTGAAGCGGCTTACGGACCGATCAAAGAGGGGCCGGAGGGCGCGCCGGTGCCGGGGGCGAACATTGGGTTTGTGCAGTAGAAGGGGCGTTGAAACCCGGGGAGAGCGAAGTGCGATTTCAAGCCGCCAGCGACCAGACTCTGCTGGTTTATCTCGGCGAAGAGATCGGTGCGGTAGCGCACGAGCGCGTTGCGCGATTGGTGCGGCTGCTCGAACGCAAACCGTTGAAGTGGCTGCGGAATATCCAGCCGGCGTACTGTTCTCTGTTGATCACGTTTGACGCGGCTGCGGTAAATCATGCCGAAGTTCAGACAAGGATCTCAAAACTCGAAAAACGAGCGAAGAAGTTGCCGGCGGCAAAGCCCCGCCTGGTGGAAGTGCCCGTGTGTTACGGCGGTGAGTATGGGCCGGATCTGGAGTGGGTAGCTGCACAGCGCGGTTTGACGCCGGAGAAAGTCGTCGAACTGCACATCGCTCCAACGTATCACGCTTACTTTTTGGGGTTTGCACCCGGGTTTGCATACCTGGGAGACCTGCCCGAAGAGCTTGCTGTACCGAGGTTAGAAACGCCGCGAACCGAAGTGACGGCGGGCAGCGTCGGGATTGCCGGGCGGCAGTCCGCAATTTACCCCTTCGGGACGCCGGGCGGGTGGCGATTGATCGGAAGAACGCCGCTGGAAATCTTTCTGAGAGAGCGCGAGCCGATGGGACTGATTGGGATTGGAGACCAGGTAAAGTTCCGCCCGATAACCCGGGCAGAGTTTCTGGCAGCGAGGCCGGCATGAGTCTTCTGGTAGTGGAGTCAGCGGGCTTGCAGACCACGGTGCAGGATTTCGGTCGCGAGGGATATGGCGTGCTGGGCGTATCGGCGTCGGGCGCGGCGGATGCGGTCGCGCTGCGGCTGGGAAATCTGCTGCTGGAGAACGCGCCGGGGTCGCCGGCGCTGGAAATGACCCTGACCGGGGGAACATTTTTATTTCCGGATGGAGCCGTGGTTTGCCTGGCAGGCGCTAATTTTGGCGCGGAGTCAGACGGGAAACCCCTTGAGTTATGGAGGCCGCACGCCATCTTGCCGGGAAAGCGGGTGGCCCTGGGAGCAACACGCGATTTCGCGCGCTGCTATTTGTGCGTCGCCGGCGGCATTAGGCTGGCGGATTTTCTGGGAAGCGCTTCGACGCACCTGTTAAGCGGGCTGGGAGGATGGGAGGGACGCGCGCTGCGGAAGGGCGATGTCCTTCAAATCGGGAAACTCGAGAAAAATATCCGGCGCCGGAAACTGCGAGCAGGTGTTCTCGAGGCTCTCAAGCCGGAAAAGAAGTTGCGAGTGACGCGGGGACCTCAGTTCGACTGGTTTGCCGAAGAGGCGCGGGCAGCGTTCGCGGGCGGCGAGTTTTTGGTCAGCGAGGAATCGAATCGCGTCGGATTGCGGCTGGATGGGCCGCGGCTGACGGCGAAGGTGAGCGCGGAGTTGATCAGCGAAGGCACACCGGTGGGTGCGATCCAGGTGACTCCGTCAGGGCGGGCGATCCTCTTGTTTGTGGAACAGCAGACAACAGGCGGGTATCCGAAGATTGCGAATGTAATCGGCGCGGATCTGCATTGTGTGGGACAGTTGCGGCCGCGGGATACGATTCGATTTGAAGAAGTTTCGTTCGCGGAAGCGCGTGAGTTGTGGATCAAGCAGCAGGAACTGTTGAGGTCAGAGGGGCGGCTGTTCGCATGAAGCGGGTGGACCTGAATTGCGACATGGGCGAACTGCCGGAAATGCTGGCGGACGGCAGCCAGGAAGCGCTGATGAAAATTGTGACGTCCGCGAATGTGGCTTGCGGCGGGCACGCGGGCAATCAAGAGATGATACGCGCGACGATTGAGCAAGCGCTCCGGCATGGCGTGGCCGTAGGGGCGCATCCGGGATATGAGGATCGCGAGAATTTCGGGCGAGTCGCTCTGAACTTGAACGTGGAAGAGATTCGCGATTCGGTCTATCGGCAGGTGGCCTTGCTTGCGAGAGTTGCGGGAGAGTGTGGCGCGGAAGTTGGGCACGTGAAGCCGCATGGAGCGTTGTATAACCAAGCGGCACAGGAAGCCGTGATCGCGCGTGGGATTGCGGAAGGCGTGCGCCGGTGGCGGCAGGATGTGGTGCTGGTGGGCCTCGCCGGGTCGCTCATGCTGGAGGAGTTCCGCGGCGCGGGATTTCGCGTTGCTGCGGAAGCGTTCGCGGACCGGCGCTATGAGAAGGATGGCAGTCTGCGCCCCCGAAAATTCCGGGATGCCTTGCTGGATTCGCCGGAGAAAGCCGCTGAGCAAGCAGTGCGTATAGCAGAGGGACGCGGCGTTTTGACGCGTGAAGGAGTGGTGGCAGCTGTGGAAGCGCAGACGATTTGCATTCACGGCGATACGCCGGGCGCGGAACGCATTGCCAAGGCCGTGCGGAAAGCGTTGGAGGCGGGGGGAGTACAGCTGACCAGCCTTGAAAGTTAGTGCGAGCCAAGAACAGGACCGCTACAGGCAGGAGCAGGGCTTGCCGCGGATTGCTTCACGGGCCTCATAGACAACTAAAGGAACAATGGCCAGGGCAGCTACTGAATCTGCGCGCTCCACTCCCCAGACGAAGTTCATCACCACCCCGACTAACGCCATCACAGCCAGGTAGCCGCACAAACTGGATTGCGCCGCATCCGCTCGGAGGGCGGCACTTCCGGTTGCGCCGGAGAGTTTTCTTTTCTCCCTGGCGAGCAGCGGCATGACGACGGCCGCACCGGCGAGGACAAAAATTCCCAGGAGGGTTGGTCTAGGCGCGCTGTAGCCGAGGAGAGCGAGGGCGGAAACGAGCGTGACGTAGCCCGCCAGGAGAAGAAGAAGCACGCCCGCCATTCGGGACGCACGATGCTCTGCCTGCTCCGAAGCAGTTCCTGCCGTGAATCGCCAGAAGACCACTGAGGCGGACAAAAGTTCAATGAGGCTGTCGCCTCCAAACGCCAGCAATGAGGGGCTGCGCGCGAGCCACGCCGCAAGTAAAGAGCTGCCGGCTTCACACGTCATCCAAGAAATGGTGAAGAGTTGGAGAAATCGGATGCGTCTAATCGCGGGTTGCAGGGGTGCAGGCATATCGGGGAACCCAACAACATCATGCCATGAGACTGGCGAGAAGACAGTCGAGGAAGACGAGAATTGCCAGGATTTGGCGGGTACGGTAAAGTAGAAAGAGTCGTTGCCACGTCTCCATGGGCCTGTAGCTCAGGTGGCTAGAGCGCGCCCCTGATAAGGGCGAGGTCGGTGGTTCAAGTCCACCCAGGCCCACCATTTTTCATAAATCACAATTAAGCTAAGCACTACGGTGCGGATGGGTGTGTCTGAATCAGCAGGCAGAGACCGCGTGACGGGAGCGGCCTACATGCCAAAAGTGAACTTGATGGACCAGTCTGGAACCTCGTCCCATGGAAACTCCACAAATTTTCTGAGAAATAAACAATAAAGTCAGCCTTTTGGTTCTTACCTGTGGACTCTGGCGTGCCTGAGAGGTTTGGGGAGTTGTATCAGTCAGGACGCTTATGCCGAAAATGGAGAACCAGGAACTCTACCGGATGGTGCTGGATTCACTGCCGGTGGCGGTGTGCGCGGTGGACCGTGAAGGAAAAATAATTTTGTGGAATGACGGCGCGGAGCGGGTCACCGGTTACTTGCGCCAAGACGTGCTGGGGCATCTTTGCACCGATGCGTTTCTGGAGCACGCCGACTCGGAGAACAATCCCCTGGAGGGAAGCGCGCTCCCGCTGCTGGAAACGATGCGGGACGGAAAATGCGTGACCGTGCGCGCGTCGCTGCGCAAGAAGTCCGGGCAATCGGTAGGCGTGCATGTGCGGACGGTACCGCTTCGCGGAGATGACGGGCGGATGCAGGGAGCGGCGGAACTTTTCGAAGAAATGATTAAACGGACACCGAACGATCGGCGCCACAACAAGTTGGCCGTCGCGGGCGCTGTGGACCAACTGACGGGACTCCTGAACCACAGCATGATTCTCGCGCACCTGCAGGAAGCTCTGAGCCTGCACAAAGTCTATCCGGTGCCCTTTTGCACGTTGTGCATTTCCATTGATGGCGTGGCAAAGATTCGCGAACGCTTTGGGCAGGCGGCCGTGGACGCAACGCTTCACGTGGTGGCGCAAACCCTCGAGAGCGCACTGCGTCCGACAGACCATGTGGGGCGATGGCTGGAGCAGGAATTCCTGGCCATCCTGACGGAATGCAACGAGAGCGACGTGGCCCGCGTGGGAGAGCGATTGCGAAAGATGGCACAGCGCGCCCATGTGAGCTGGTGGGGCGATACGTGGAGCGTGAACATCTCCATCGGCGCCGCACAGGTGCAGGACATGGACACGGTCGGCGGAATGGTGAGCCGCGCCGAAGAAGGTATGCGCAAGAGCATCGCCGACGGTGGAAACCAGGTTGTGGTGGTGACCCATTAAATTCCAGCGGGCGGGTGAGGGGCGTTCGACATGTTCGTGATCATTGGGATTGTGATCGTGATCGGGGCGATTCTGGGCGGCTACTTGATGGAGCATGGGAATATTCGCGTGCTGCTTCAGCCTGCGGAGTTGGTGATTATAGGCGGCGCCGCGCTGGGCACGGTGTTAATCGCCAATCCGCTGCACATCCTCAAGAAAATTGTGGGCGGACTTTTGGGGGCATTTGGCAGCTCGAAATACGGAAAGGCGCAATACCTGGAAAATCTGAAAATGCTGTACGAGCTGTTCTCGCGCGCTCGCAAGGAAGGGCTGATGGCGCTGGAATCGGACAGCGACAACCCCGAGCAGAGCCCCGTGTTTTCGAAATACCCGAAATTCCTGAAAGACCACCACGCGCTCCCGTTTGTATGCGACACCATCCGCATGGCGGCGGGGGGCGGGATTGAACCCTTCGACGTGGACCAGATGATCGAAAACGACATGGAAACGCACCATCACGACGCCACGCAACCCGTGGCCGCGCTTTCCACGATGGCCGATTCCCTGCCGGGCCTTGGGATTGTCGCCGCGGTGCTGGGCGTGGTGATTACGATGGGCGCGTTGGGCGGCCCGCCGGAAGAAATCGGTCACAAAGTGGCGGCGGCGCTGGTGGGAACGTTTCTGGGCATTCTGCTGTGCTACGGATTCATCGGCCCGCTCGCCGCCTCCATGATGAAGGCGACGCAAGAAGAACACGCCTACTACCAGGTGTTACGCGTCATCATCGTAAGTTTCATCAAGGGATCGCCGCCGACGATTGCAGTGGAGTTCGGGCGACGCGCGATTCCTGGCAACGTCCGGCCATCGTTTCAGGAAACAGAAAAGTACATTAAAGATAAGGGCGGCGACGCGGCTCCGCCGGCGGCGTAGGCAGAGCGATGCCTGGACCACCGCCAATCATCATCAAGAAAAAAGTGAGCCACGGCGGCCATCACGGAGGCGCGTGGAAAGTGGCGTACGCCGATTTTGTGACCGCGATGATGGCCCTGTTCATCGTGCTCTGGCTGCTGAACTCCAGCGACAAAGTAAAAAAGGCGGTCGGCGGATACTTCAAGGACCCCACGGGAACTTCGAAGATGGTCGGAACCGATATGCAGGGTTCCGGCGAAAACTTCATCGTCAACAAAGACAACATGGAGCAGTTGAAGGAGCAGCTTCAGAAATCCATCCGCGAAGTACCGAAGTTCGACAAGCTCGAAAACCACATTGACATGACGGTGACGAACGAAGGGTTGCGCATTGAATTGACAGAATCGGCCGTGGGCACATTTTTCGACAGCGGCAGCGCGCGGATGAGCGGCGACGGAAGCGACCTGCTGAAGATGCTGGCGCAGGAACTCGGCAAGTTGCCGAACCATATCGCGATGGAAGGTCACACGGATTCGAAACAGTATCCGGCAGGAGCGACGTATGGAAACTGGGAGCTTTCGGCGGACCGCGCCAATGCCGCGCGGCGTCTGATGCAGATCAACGGAATCCGCGAGGACCAGGTGACCCAGGTGCGGGGATTTGCCGACCAGCGATTGCGGAAACCGGAGACGCCTCTGGATCCGTCAAACCGGCGGATTTCCCTGATTGTCCAATATCTTGATAAGAAATCTGTGCCCGCGGCGGCGGGCGCAGAAAAAGCGGAGGGAGAAATTGGCCCGGGTGACAAGGAAAACAGCAGCAAGGAAAATGGCGGCAACGATGCGGGCGAAAAAAAGAAAGAGTAGGGCGGATTACAGAACGGGTTTCTGCAAGGAACATTTGTTTTCATCGATGGGCCCTGAATTGTTCGGCTCTGCAGTGGCAGGCGGGCACAACTCCGGCGCGGGCCGTTTCATCTAACAAAGACAGAAGCGGAATCCAGGATGCGTGTGCGCGAAACTTCGCGCGCGGCTCCGGGTTAGAACCGGAGGACCGCCGATCCGTTCGGAAGCGGTGTTTTCCGTTTCGCCAACGGTGGTTGAAGGATTCGATACTCGCGAGCGGTCCCACCCAGCTGAAATCCCGTGGGACCATGCTGCGTTCCGCACAAGGTCCGGCTGAATTTATTCTAAGGAGCGGCATCAATATGAAATACCGGGCAATTTGCTTTGGGCTGTTGGCGTTTTTCCTGCTGGGATGCGTTTCGGCACGCGCACAGGGGCGATTTGAGGTTTCCCCATTTGTGGGTTTTGAGACCAGCGGCTCATATCCGCTGACTTCCAATTCCAACGTCATCATCACGAATCCGATCGACAGGTTGCGCGCGAACCAGGCCACTTCTTACGGAACGTTCTTGGGCTACAACCTGTCGGAGAATTTCCAGGCGGAATTTATGTGGGACCGCAACAACACTTCCTACAGCGCGCGCCAGGTAATCGACGGGACCTACATCAAGGCGTACAACTCGGATATCGATCAATACCAGTTCGGGTTCCAGTATATGTTCCTCGACAGCTCGCACCGGCTGCGGCCCTACGCCGCGGCGAGCGTGGGCTTCACGCATGATTCGAACGGCGGCGGAAATCCGAACCGCACGGAGTTCAGTTACAGCCTGGGCGGCGGCGTGAAATATTACTTAAGCCGGCATTTCGGCTTGCGCGGCGATATCCGCTATCTGCCGACGTACGGGAGTTCTTCCTATGGCTTGTTCTGCGACCCGTTCGGATTTTGTTACAACACAAAAGTTGCGAATTTTCTGAACCGCGGCAATTTTGTGGGCGGCTTGGTTTTCCGGTTTTAGCCCGCAGCGATTTTGCCCAAACCAAATTCAAATTTGCAGCTATCCCAACACTCATCCCGACACTATCATCCCGACGCTGTCATCCTGAGGCTATCCGACGAGGATAGCCGAAGGATCTCATTCTCAGACACCTTGTCGACTGCCCGAATTCAGGTTCTTCGGGTCGCAGAATGCGCGGCCCTGGGATGACAAGCCGAATTGATTTTTGACAATTGCTGAACTGAAGCGCACGAAGCCCCGGGCTATGGGTGAGTCGTTTCCGGGATTGGGGGCATGACGAAGAGTTTTTCATCAATGGGCACGTTCTGCTGGACCGAGGCAACGCGGATGGTGAAGCTGCCGTTGGTGCGTGTAAGCGCCCATTGATAGGGAATCTTGACTCCATCGGCGTCACGATAGTCGGCGTAGTCGACTTCAAGAGGATTACGGCCGAGCGGCGTTTCCGTGTAGCGGATCAATCGCACCAGCAGTCCGGATTGCTGGTCGAAGAACAGGCGCAACGCAGGCGTGGAGGCGCCATTCGCGATAACTAGAAACGTGGAGTGGCCGTCGATCGTTTCGCCGGGGAATACCTTAAACTCCTGGTAGAGCTCACGGAGCCGGACCGGAAAATAAAGTTGGGCGTCGATGCGTGCGGACAACCGCTCGCTCGTATTCATGGGATGAACGCCACGCGGAGTGGTGAGCCAGCCAGCCTGGCCGTTGAAGGCGGTGACGCTTTCGCCGAAGGACGGATGTGAAATGGAGAGGCGCTTCTCCGGTCCCTCAGAATAAATTTCTATCGGATATTGCTGCCCTCCCGCTTCAACGGTTCCCTTCTGGACGCGCGTTTTGATTTTGTGGAGAGCGTCGGCGCCGCCGGCCGCGGCCAGATATTTGTCCAGAATCTGCTCCGCGGTTGGCAGGCTTTCCTGCGCGGAGATTTGGTGGTGCTCGGGCTCGGGCATTTTCCCAACGCTGGCGGAGAGAATGGGAACGCCTACGGGATGTGGTGTACCGCGGTGGCAGGTGTAGCAGGTGACTTCGATCTCGTTCTTGAAGTGGGCCTTGTTGATGGCGAGCTCCATTTCCATCATTTTGCGCGCTGTCTGCTTTTCTTTTTTGTCGTCCTTGTCCATAGCGCGCTCCACGTGGCAGAACTCGCAGTCCACGCCGAGCGCGCCGGCGATGAATTGCATGGTGGGGATGAGTTGATTGGCGGGAATGTCTTTTAAGACCTGGACGTTTTTGAATTGCTGTGCGGCAGTTTTGGGAGCAGGTGGTTCCTGTGCGCGAGTTGAGAGCGCGCTGCTGAGAAATACTCCGAAGAGGAGGAAAGCCATTCTGCAATATTGCCGTCGGGAAATGAGGGTCATCCGAGGTTCTCCTGTGAATTGTGCAGGGACTGATTGTGCCGGAATTTGAGGAATGTGCAAGCGCATCCAAGAATCCTGTAGCTCGCCCCTTCAGGGGCGAGGGATTCCAATGAGGCGGCGAGATTGTGCCATTACAGGGAAAAACCTCAGGCCTCGAAGACCTGAGCTACATCATGAAGGCCTATCGCTTGAGTTTGCCGGGTTACGCGGAAATTTCCCCGCGCTTGGCAAGGGCGGTTATCCGGTCGGCGGCCCGGTAGGCAAGCGCCTGAATGGTCATGGTCGGCTGGCCGCGGCCGGAAGTGACCAGGCTGCTGCCGTCGCAGAGAAAAAGATTCTTGACGTCATGGGTGCGGTGGTCGGAATTGATCACGGATTTTTTCGGTTCGTTGCCCATCCGGCAGGTGCCGAGCAGGTGCACCGCGAACTGCTGCTCCTGAATCGGAGGGCCCCACTTCGTTTTGGCTCCAGCCGCGTCAAGAATTTCCAGCGCGCGCGCTTGCATCCACTCCATCATTTTCAAATCGTTCGGGTGATCGCGGAAGGTCATGCGCAGGGCAGGCAGGCCCCAGGCGTCCTTCACGTCCGGATCAAGGGAAAAACTGTTGGATTCGACGGGCAGCGAGGTGCCATGGCAGAAAATCTGGAACGTGCGCGTGAAATTGTGCGCCAGCGCCTGTTTGAATCCCGCGCCCCAGTTCGGAGCGCCCGGGGGCATGCCGCTGAGCGCGAAGCTGATGGGAGTGAAATCGAAACGCGCATCCAATCCGCCGCCGCCATAAAGACCGAGTTTTGGATCGAGTTCGTAGAAATCGTGCATGATGCGGCTGACGGCGGGGCCCTTGTAGTCGTTGAACTGTTCATCGAACACGCCGTAAGCCAGGGCGCTGCTGTTGGGCATCAGATTTTTGCCCACGTAGCCGCTGGAATTGGCCAGACCGGCGGGAAACTGATTCGACGCGGAGAGCAGCAGGAGTCGCGGCGTTTCGGCCCCGTTCGCGCAAAGAATCACGGCTTTGGCTTTTTGCAGCTGGGTGTTGCGCTGCGAGTCGAAATAGACGGCGCCGATAGCCCGGCCGTTTTTGTCAGTCTCGATGCGGCTGACGTAACAATTCGGGCGAATTTCGCAGCGCCCTGTTTTTTCCGCCATCGGAATCACGCTGGAGAGCGACGTGGATTTCGCCCCGACTTCGCAGCCGAATCCCAGGCAGAAGCCGCAATTCATGCACGCGGCGCGGCCGGCGCGCGGCTGTGAAAGGATCGCCATCGGCGCGGGGAACGCATGATAGCCAAGCTTGCGGCAAGCGCGTTCGAAGACCACGCCGTTTCCCTTCACCGGCAGCGGCGGCATCGGATAGGGTTTGGAGCGCGGCGGATCAAACGGGCTGGCGCCGGCGCGGCCGGAGACGCCGATTTCCCATTCCACTTTCGTATAGTAGGGCTCGAGGTCGGCGTAAGAGATCGGCCAGTCGGCGAAGTTGGCCCCGGGAACGTCGCCTACCTTGCTATGCTCCTTAAAATCGATTTCGTGAAAGCGCCAGAAATTGGCGGTGAAGTGCACGCTGCTGCCGCCGACGCAACTCCCGTAGAGGACGGCCTGCTGCTTTTGAGCAGTGTCCTGGGCCGTTTTACGAAAAGTGATCGGATGTGTGTTGACTTTATTGGTGAGCAGGCTTTGGATGAAGACTTTGGTTTCGTCGTGGGTGAAATCCTTTTCGCGAAGATATTCGCCCTGTTCGAGCACAACGACGCGGAAGCCGTTGGTGGAAAGTTCTTTTGCGAGAACGCCGCCGGCTGCGCCGGATCCGATGATGACGAAATCCACTTCGTCGGAAGGCTTGTAGGTGACCATGGGCCGGCTCATTTTTTCTCCGTTTCGCCGGACACGGGTTGCCAGCCGGGATAATCCTTGTCGTAGAAGCCAAACGGCGGAGAAAAACTGTGCGACGGATCGCGGCCGATGGCCTTCCAGCCGGCGAAATCGCGGTTGCCGCCGCCTTCCGGGTCGACGAGAAATCCAAAAATCGTGTGGACGCGCAGGGTCTGAAAGAAATCCGGAGAAGCGCCGGGGGCTAGGCGGCGAGCACCGCTTTCCGGCCGCTCGGACTCCTGCACGATGTCCGAGAAAATTTTCAGTCTCTGGTCTTCGGTGGCGGCGGAGAACCGGGGAACGCCGGGAAAAAGTTCGGCGGTGGTTTTCTGCACAGCTTCCAGGCCACTTTGATAGACGGGCAACGCCTCGCTAAAGAAGGTCTTCAGGGCGCGATCGATGAAGTAGACAACGCCGGCCTCGCGCGCGCCGGCTGTTTCATCGGAGGGGATGATGCAGTCCGCGAGGGCTTCGACTTCGCGCGCCTGGTCCGCCGTGAAAACTTCAAGCGCGGGATTGCCGGATTTTGCGGCCTGGTGCGCGTGTTCCGCGGCGGATACGAGCGCCGGCCAGTTTGCGGAAAGCCACGCCGCGCTGGCGGTGCCTCCGAGAAGTTGAAGAAAATTGCGGCGAGCAAAATCAAAAGAGTTCATGTTCCCCCTGTAGTCCAAAACAATCTACGAACTGGGCGTGACGCCGTCAAGCCGAATTCCCCGCACGCTGCTGCTAATATGGCCTGCATGAAGAAATTTCGACGCCGGGAACTGGCCCACTCCCAGGAAGCGTTGAAATTTGGTTCACGGGGCTGCCTGAAGTATCATTTCGTTTGGCTTAAATCATGGCGACACTTACAGGCGCAATTGGAACCGGCTCGAAATGGCTGCTGGAACGCATCGTCGGCGCGATCGCGGCGACGGGCATCAATCCCAACCTGCTGACCTTCCTGGGGCTGGTGGTGAATTTCGGGGCGGCGGCCAGCTTCGCGGTGGGAAACTTCCGCACCGGCGCGATCATTATTTTCATCGCGGGATTCCTGGACATGCTGGACGGGCAAGTGGCGCGGCGGCAGAACCGCGTGACCGCGTTCGGCGCATTTTATGATTCGACCCTCGACCGCTACGCCGACATGGCCCTCTACATGGGCCTGCTGGTGTATTACTCGGTCAGCGGCCGTACGCCCTATGTGGTGCTGGCGGCGGTGGCGACGGCGGGTTCGGTGATGGTGAGTTACGCTCGCGCGCGCGCGGAATCGTTGATCCCCCTGTGCAAGGTGGGCTTCATGGAGCGGCCGGAGCGCCTGGTCCTGCTGATCATCGGCGGGATGTTCAACCGCATGGCCCAGGTGCTGTGGGTGATCGCGGTGATTTCAACCATCACCGTGATTCACCGGATTTTTTATACATGGCAGGAAACACGCGCGGGCCGTGTGTTGCCAGGCCTCAAAGGCGCGTGACTGGTGGCTGGTCTCTAGCAACCCGTGACATGCCAGCCTCAATGTTGTAATTCCATTCCCTTCTGTTTGTAGCTACAATGGTCACGAGGTAGCTACATGCGTAGAGTCAGCAGCCGTGAATTCAAGAACCGCATGGGAAGATACATGCGAGATGTGCGCAAGGGGCAATCGCTAATACTCACCGATCGTGGGAAAGTGGTTGCCCGTGTATCCCCTGAAGAAGACCCCCAGACAACCTCCAGCGCTCTCCACGAGAGGCTGAAAGAATTGGAAGCCCAAGGTCTAATTCATCTGGCCACAAAGCCCTTCTCGAAGTTCCGGGCAGTAAAAAGCAGAGGGAAACCTGCCTCTCAGATGATCATCGAGGACCGCCGCTAGTGCTGTATGTGGATTCTTCTGCGCTCGTAAAGCATTACGTTCGGGAAGTCGGCACTAATGTGCTAAAAGCAAAATTACAGGAACATAGCCGCTATACTCCAGGTGTCTTAATTTCAAACGTAGGTTACGCGGAGATTTTGGCGACATTTGCCCGGCGCTTAAGAGACAATCCATCCCTCACAGCGGAAACCAGTAGACTGGAAACGGAGTTTCAATACGACTGGCTTTTTCGCTTAACGCATGTCGAACTAGACGTGGGAGTCCTTGGCTATATCCATGATCTTGTACGAAAGAACCCCCTGCGCGGAGTGGACGCGATACATTTAGCTTCGGCGCTTTGGCTTAGGGACACATTGAAGTTAAATAGCGAGATGCGGCTCGCGGGGGGGCCACTTATTTTCGGGACATCCGACAATCAATTGAAAAATGCTGCTCGAAGGGTTGGATTGGAAGTATTCGATCCCGAGGAAACAGAAATAGCGCCAAAACCATAACAGTCGAAGCGTGTCGAAGCGAATCGCGCCGACCGTAGGGAAAGAAGGGGCAAATCGCTCCCGGCGGGCAGGCTGAGGCTTGCCGCTATTTTGGGGGGGAAAGGGATTCTTCGACAGGTGGAGCGATGGCGTTGCGGACACGCTCCTTCAGGGCAGGAATGTCTTCCTTGGTCAGGCCGCTGGTTTCGATGGTGCTGTGAATGTGCACGGTGATGGTGGCAGGGCGGAGATGCCAATGGCCGGTGCGTAGATGCTGGAAGGAGCCGACCAGGCTGACGGGCACAATGGGGACGCCGAGCTGCTGGGCAAGGCGGAAGCCGCCTTCCTCGAAATCGTTGATGCGTCCGTCGCGGGTGCGCTTGGCTTCCGGAAAAATAATCAGGCTGACGCCGCTGTCGACCGCTTCCTGCGTGAGCCGCCAGAGACGTTTCAGGTCCTTGGGGCCGCGAATGCTGGGCACGGGGACGTTGCCGAACCGCTTCATCAGCCAGCCGTAAACCGGAATGCGAAAATGCGATTCAAGCTCCCATCCCCGGACAAGCTGTGGAATCGCGCAATAGAGAATAAAGGGATCGAACAGATTGACGTGGTTCACCATGAAAAATGAGGTACGCGCGCGGTCGAACCCGGGCGATTCCTTGACCACCACTTTCGCGCCGGAAAAAAACGCGATCCGGCGGCACAGGCCGCGCTGAAGATAGTCGTGCTTTCGCGGATCGAGAACCACGGCTAGCGCGATAAGCGCAGGGACGACGATCAGGAAGTGCAGCCAACTCATTCCCCAAAGAAATGCGCTGCGGACAGTTTCCCAGACACGCTTCATACGTAGACGTCCATCGCGCCGGGAAGGACGTCGATCTCACGGACGATCACCGTGACGATTTCGCCGTCAATCATCACGTCCACGGGATCATCAAGGGCAAACTGCACCCGCTTGACGCGGCGGGTTTCAGAGAGCGGGTGCTGCGTGTGCGTCCCGTCGTAAAGCCGTGGCAACATTTTCAGCAACCCCAGACGGCCGATGGGGCCCCAGCGGACGAATTCGATGCATCCGCTGCTTGGATCGGCGGTTGGAGCGATCATCATCGTGCCGCCGGTGAATTTGCTGTTGTTGAAGGTCAGGAAGAGGCAGCGGCGGTCGTCCCAGGAAGTTTCGTCGTCGCAGCGAAGCTTGAAAGCGCGGCGCTTAAGCTGCAGGACGCGGACGAAAACCCCAAGCAGGTAGCCGAGATGCCCGAAAGCCTTGAAGCGGCGATTGGCAAGGACGCCGACATCGGCGGTGAATCCCACACTCAACAAATTGAACGAATACATGGTGCCGGTGGCGTGATGAAGGCGGAGCACATCCACGCGGCGCTTACGGCCGGCGAGCAGCGCCTCAATGGATGATTCCGCGCCTTTGTCGGTGAAATCGCGCAGAAACGAATTTCCGGTTCCCATGGGGAGAAAACCGAGCTCGACGCGGTCGGTCTGGCCTTCGCGCGAAAAGATTCCGTTGATGATTTCGTGTGCGGTGCCGTCGCCGCCGGCGGCAAGGAATCGGCGATAGCCCTGATCGTACGCTTCGCGCGCAAGTTGTACGGCGTGCCCGGCAGCCATGGAGGCAATGGCATCCACGCGCAAGCCCTTTTCCTTCAGGCGGGCGAGTTGCGCCCCGGCGAGCTTTGCGGAGCGTCCGCCGCCCGCCGCCGGATTCACGATGGCTAGAAATTTGTCGGTCACGGTTTTGCCGGATTGGGCATTCTACATGAACTCTGCCTGCAAAAAATCATTGGTTATTTGCTTTGTGGCTCAGGCCTTCAGGCCTGAGGATTCTTATTGCCATGGCGCGATTTTGCCCACGTTTTAAAAACCCTCACCCCTGAAGGGGTGAGCTACAGATGTCAGATCGGCAGAATGGATTGCTCCCGGTCGAGCGCCGAGAGGCGCCGGGCCAGCTCGCCCCGCTTGATTTTCATCGAGGCGGTCAGCGGAAAATCTTCCTGGTAGATCACCAGCCCGTGAACGCGCTTGTAATTTGTGAGCCAGGCGTTCCGCGCGGAGATCTCGGACTTCAGCTCCGGCGTAAAGGCTTCACCGTGCTCCAGGTGAATGACAAGGAGGAGCCTTTCGTTGACCATCGAGCGCTGCGGCCAGATGAAGTTCGCGGCAAACACGCAAAATTCCTTCACGCGAAGGCCTTCGAAAGCCTGCTCGATGTCTTCGGCGTAAACGTTCTTCCCCTCCTCGGTGACAATCATGTTTTTCTTGCGGCCGAAGAGCTGCAGGTGCCCCGCGGAGTCGAACCGGCCCATGTCGCCGGTGCGCAGCCAGCCGTCCACAATGGTTTCCGCAGTGAGTTCGGGCTGGTTCAGATAACCTGCCATCACCGTTTTACTGCGGACCGTGACTTCCCCAATCCCATCGTTGTCCGCATTGCGGATCTGCACTTCCATGCCGGGAAGCGGCTTGCCGACGGTGTCCGCGCGAAACGGCTTCAGATCGTTCACGGTGACGGCGGTGCCCGCTTCCGTAAGGCCGTAGCCGTTGGCAACGGGAATTCCCAAATCGTAAAAAAATTGCAACGTTTGCGGCTCGGTGAAGGCGCCGCCAACGATGATGGCTTCGAGCTTGCTTCCGAACGCGGCGTGAACTTCGCCCAGGAGCTTGCGGCTGAGCCACAGGCGCGGCCGGTCTTTCGTTAGCGCTCGATTGATGCTGCGCACAGCATCGAAGGCTTTGCGCCTGGGTTCGGGAAGCTCGTCGAACCGTGCCTGCAATCCTTTTTGCAGATTCTTGAGGACCAGGGGCACCAGGCTGACGTAGGTAATTTCGTATTTCGGGAAGGCTTCGCGGACGTATTCGGGCCGCAAAGTGCGCAGGTGGACCACCGCAGCGCCACAGGTGAACGGCCCGAAAAAGCCAACCATGAAGTCGATGGCGTGATTCGTGGGAAGAATACTCAGGTAACGTACTCCGGGCCAGAAAGGATAGAGCGAAGTAAGCGCGACGCACTGCTCGAGATAATTTTCGTGCGTCATCATGCAACCCTTCGGCGTCCCCCCGGTGCCGGAGGAGTAGACAATACAAGCGGTGTCCTGCCGTTTTTGCGGAACAAAGACGGGAGCATTCGCGCCTTTGACGTTTTCCCAGCGCTCCGCTCCAAACAAGTCGGCCCCTTCGGGGGCTTCGGTAGCAAGGACAGTTTTCACGTTTGCGGCGGCGGCACGCGCGGCGGAACCGCTGAGCTGGCGCCAGATGCCGTATTCGGTGATAAGAACCTTCGCGCCGGAGTGTTTCAGGAGCTGCCACTGCTCCTCGGGCTTCAACTTAAAATCCAGCGGCACCAGCGTGGCCCCGCAGAAGAAAATCGCGTAAGCGGAAATCAGCCACTTGGACTGATTCGTCATGATGATCGCGACGCGGTCACCGGGGCCTATCGCCAGATCCTGCAGAGCCTTCGCAAGTGGAAGAGCCTTGTTCCTAAAATTGCGGTAGGTAAGACGCTCCTTTTCCTCGCCGCGGTCGGATTCGATCAAGCAGACTTCAGTCGGCCAGGTTTCCAAAGCGTCGCGAAGCGCTTCGCCGACAGAATTGTATTTTTTTAAATCGAGCATCAGAGGCGGGCTTGAATCCGCTGGGCCAGCGTTTTGAAGTCGCTGACGCCCTGCACTTCATAGTCGGGGAGCTCGATGCGGAAATGATTTTCCAGGCGGGACAGCATTTCAAGCGCCTGCAGGCTGTCAATGCCGAGCTTTTTGTAGAAATCGTCGTCGGCCGCGAGGGATCCAGCCGGGACCTTGAACTGCACGGTGGCGAGCTCGAGGATCTCCTGCGTCGTCTGTTCAATGGTACGCATACACATTCAATTTAACATCCCCGGGACGGGAAGGAAAACGTGATGAGTCCCCGAAATCTTATCTGCCGCCTCTGTGCTCAGGATTTCGGGGACACGGGAAGATGCTTCATGGGGTCGTCGGATTCGACGAAGCGGCGAAGGCTCTCCATGACTTGCGGACGGTTAAAGAGTTTGCAGAAGAGTTCGACCTCCTCACGGAGTTCCTGGTACGGGATAGGCTTGGCGAATTTCTTGGCCGCGACTCGCGCTTCCGGGTCGAACTTGGTGATTTGCTGGGCCATCGAGCGCGCGATCTGCAAAGCGTGCCCTTCCCCGGCGAGATGCGTAATGAGGCCGGCCTGGTGCGCGGCTTCCGCCTTGACGGTGCGTCCGGTAAAGAGCAGATCGCGGATGAAACTGTTGCCGACGTCTCGGCGCAGCCGGGGAATTCCGCCGAAGCCCGGGATGAAGCCGAGCCGCAACTCGGGAAAACCAAAGCGCGCCATCTTGTCGGCGACGATGAGGTCGCAGAGGAGCGCAAGTTCCAGCCCTCCGCCCATGCACAAACCGTGAACGGCGGCGATGGTGATGAAAGGCGCGGCGTCGATGGCGTTGGCGACGCGATGAATTCGTTGGATGAACATTCGCAGGCCCGCGACACGCTTCTTCGGCGAGAGATTCAGCGCGTTGCTGTATAGCTCTTTCAGATCGCCGCCGACGCTGAAACCACCCGGACGGGCGCTCGTAATGATGCAGGCGCTGGTGATGGAGGCAAGGCCCTCGATAGCGGCGACGAATTGTTCGAGTTCGCCTAGAAGGAGCGTGCCGATTTCATTGATTGGCTCGTGATGGAGCGTCAGTTCGACGATGCCTTCTCGCCATTCCCAGCTCAAGCCCTGGCCTCGGAATTCCTTCACGGCTGGCAGATTGGCGCGTTTTTTCTTCATGCGTTGGTTCCCGCAGCGGCGGCTTGCTTACTGTACATCCGATCGATTTCCTGCTGGAACCGCGTGCTGATGAAATCGCGCTTCAGTTTCCCGTTGGCGGTGAGGAGCTCGTTTTCCGGGGTGAATACTTCCTGGAGAATCGTGAAATTGCGGACCTGCCGGTAGTGCGGAAGTTCGGAGTTGACTGCGTCCAGCGCGGACTGAACAAAGTTCGCATCCACCGCGCCGGTGACCAGGGCGCAGAGATAACCCCGGCCGTTGCCGACGATCACCACCTGCTGCGCCCCGGGGAGTTGCTGGGCGATTTTTTCCTCGATGGGTTCGGGGGCGATGTTGTGGCCGGAATTCAGAATGATCAGGTTCTTGATGCGGCCGCTGATGCGCCAGTTTCCGCGGGAGTTCACTTCACCCTGATCCCCAGTGTGAAACCAGCCGTTTTCGAGAACGCGCGCGGTTTCTTCGGGACGATTCCAGTAACCGGGAAAAATATTCGGGCCGCTGACAAGAATTTCGTCGTTTTCGCCGGTTTTCATTTCGATTCCGGGAACGGACTGGCCGACGCGGCCGGGTTCGGAGGCAGTTCCCGGGTCATCCATGGTGCAGATGCCGCAGGTTTCCGTGAGGCCGTAAACCTGCCAGATGGGAATGCCTAGCATGGCGAAGAAATCCTTGGTTTCCGGGGCCAGCGGCGCGGAGCCGCAGACCAGGCCCCGCAAATTGGGGCCAAAGCGCTCGCGGATCTTGCCGAAGATGAGTTTTTGGGCGATGAACAGCCAGAGGCCGCCTCCGGATGCGCCGTCGTTTTTCTTCTGCCACGCCGCACGGCCTTTCTTATAGATGGTCTGGATGAAGGAGCCGCGTTTTACGAGGTTTTCTTCGACGCCGCGCTTCACACGCTCGAGCAGCGTGGGCACATTAAAAAAATAATTGGGAGCGGAAAGGCGAATCTCGTCTGCGAGTTTGTTGAGGTCTGTAGAGAGTGTAAGAATTGTTTCTCGGGTGAGGCACGACATCATCACAATCCAGGACGCGGCGAAATTGAACGGCAGGTATTGGAAGACGCGGAGGGGTTCGCTGGCATTCTTGTCGAGTCGGTCCATCCAGCCGGTGGTACAGGAAAGCATGTGGTCGAGATTCTTGGTATTGAGGCAGACGCCCTTGGGTTCGCCGGAAGTTCCGGAAGTGTAAATGATGGTGACAAGATCTTCGCTTTGCCGCGGATTGGGCGCGCCGGTAATTCCCTTCTGCAGCGGAGCGTCCCGGAGAATTTCGTCAAACGTAGCTCGCGCTGGAGCCTCGGGCCAGACTCGCGCCACGCTATCGCCAATGGCGGCGTCGCTCGCGATCAGCAGACGCGGGGTGCAGTCCTTCATCATCGCTGCGAGTTCGGCCGGCGCCTGCCGCGCGTACAAAGGCACGACCACCAGGCCTTCGGCCATCAGCGCGAGATCGATCGCCGCCCAGCGAATGGAGTTGGCGCCGAGCAAGGCGCAGCGGTCGCCGGCTTCGAGGCCCGCGCCGCGCAGGTAAGCTCTCGCGCGCGCGACCTGATCCAGGAGTTCCGCTCCGGAAACGCTGACGAATTCCCCGCCATGGATTTCGCGCAGGACAACGCGCCCCGAGGCCCGCTGCAATTGCGCGAACGTATTTTCGAGAAAATTCGGCATGGGCTTCAGCGGCTCGCCGCCAGCACGGTGGGGGCGGAATCGTATTCTTCCACCAGCTTGCGCAGATTGTCGCTGAAGGGCGGCAAGTTGTCCTCCCAGCTCAGCACTCCCTTGCGCAAGGGAAATTCCGGATAAGTCTTTCGGAGTTCGTCTTCGAAGAAAATCGCCATCCGCGACATGGCTTTGAGATTGGAAACGACGGTGCGGCCGATGGAATCGCGGATTTCCTCGGCTTCCACTACCAGCCTTTCCATGACGTCGAGAAGCTTGGGGCCGAGTTCCGGGTCGTCGACATCGAGAACCAGGTGCTGGTGCCCGCGCTCGCGCATCAGGTTGCGGATGCGCTCGTCCATCGTGACACCGGCGGAGACGACCCCCGCCGGCATACAGGTGACAATCCCGTGATAGCGCGAAGAAACCATGTACGTGCACGCGCGAAGGATGGAGACGAGCTCGAACATATCGTAATCGTCGGACGTGAAGATCGGCGTGCCGGGGATTTCCTTTTCGATGGCGCGGCAGGCCACCGCGTCAAGGCGTTCCATGGCCACGAGAATCGGAAACACCTTGTGGCGCTGCAAAAAAGCTTTCGCGGCGTACGTGTAACCCGCGACGTAGTGATTGAATTTGCGATCGACTTCGCCGCCTGACTCGAAGAAATAGACGGTGCGGTACTGGCTGTCCTTGTAAGCACCCGTGGTTGCCGTGGCGAGGTGCTTCGCGACGGACGCGCGCACCGGCCAGACGAAGGGATGAATCGGGCAAAGGACCAGAATCGGGGTTTTCTCGTCCCACCCGGCTTTGCGCAGAGCGTTGCGCGCGTAGTCCGGCGGGCGCGGTTCAAAGGTCCAGGCCGTGTCCGCGCCAAGCTCGTTGGGCACCCCAAGGCCGGAGAGAAGTTGCTGCGATTCCAGGCTGCGCGTGATGACCAACGATTCGCGGGTGTAGCGCGCGCACATCCACTCGATAAGGTCGTCCATGTGGCCCGCGTCGCCGGCATAGGCCACCGAAAGTTTATTTTCCGCGGAGGCCAGACCGAGCGAGCCGATCATCATGGTCGTCAGCGCATTCGCGAATTTACTTTTGAACATCGAACCCTCGCAGGCGACGACCCCGTGATTCCCGTGTACTTCGCGGTAAAGGAAAGGCGGATAAACATCGGGAAGATGCACCTGGCGCGAACCTTCGAAATAGCCCTGGGTGCGCTCGAAATTCTGTGTCATCACGCTGAAGTCGACGTTTTCGGCTCCGAGTATGTGGCGGATCTGCCGCAGCGTTTCTTGCACGCGGACGTCGCTGCCGGTATTGCGCGTGCCGTTGTAGCCGGCAAAAAGCAGCTTGAGTTTTTCGCCCGGCGTCCAGCGCTTGCCGATGCCGAATTTCCAGGCGAAGCACCGGAGTTCGATCATGGCGCTGACCCAGGCGACAAGCAAAAAATCCGTCATGCGCCGGCTCCGCCCGCGCTAACAACAACGCTCTTATTTGCATCCGCGGGCCAGGGCTTTGCGGGATATTTGAATTTGTTCGCGCGGCTGAATTGCAGCAGCGGATAAGCGTAAGTCGAAAATTTCGCCGGCGCTTCGCCCATTTCCTGCACGACACGGGAATTGTCGAACACGGTGTTCCAGTCGAGATACGGCCAGAAAACTTTCAGCAACGAAGCTCCATAACCAACCGCGCCGCCCTTGAACGCCAGCCAGTTCACGGTCTTGGAGAATGGCCCGCCTAGCCACGGCTGGTAACTGGGTTTCGACCATCCCCCAACTTCCGCCAGCGCATCGGTCAGTTCCTTGTAGCTCTGCGCCCCGGCCCCGGAGGATAGATGATAAATCCCGTAATTCGGTTTCTCCATCTGGTGAATTTTCACAATGGCCGCGCCGACGTAGTTCGCGGGAACGATGTCAATTTTATCGTTGGGCCGCAGCGGGAGGACGGGAAAGCGCGCCAGCGTATCGAAAGCCTGCACCATATCAAATTGCGAAGTTTCCGGCCGGCGGGAATCCCCAAGGACGATGGCGGGACGGAAAATTGTGCGGGATACATCCGGCAGAAGCTGGTGAACCATGTGCTCGCAGAATTTCTTCGTGCGCGCGTACGGGTCGTAATCCGAGCGGTTCCAGTCAATGGAAGCGTCTTCCGTGACAACTTCGTTTTGCCGCTTGCCGGCCACCGCAACGGTGGAGACGTGGGAATAGCGGCGCAGGCCGTTGCGATTTTGCGCGCGGCGGGCAAGCTGAATGACTTCGAGCGAGCCTCGCAGGTTCACGTTGAGGCACTGCTTTTCCGATTTGCGATTTAGAGAAGCGGCGCAATGAAGAATGGAATCGGTCGAATCGACCAATGCGCGGTAGTCCTCGTCACCCAGGCCAAAGCGTTCGCCGGTAAGGTCGCCCCGGAAAATACGCACGCGCGAGTTTACATATTCGAGAAAATCGGGAAACTCAAAATGGAGCTGCAACGATTGCCAGAGCCGCTCGCGCGCTTCCTGCTCGGTTTTCGCGCGGACCAGGAGATTCAACCGATCGCCATGGCCGGTGAAGAGACCCGCCGCGAGATAGCTGCCGAGATATCCGGTGGAACCTGTCAGGAAAATAGCCATAGAAGGATGCCGGCGCTTTAGCGGATCGCCGCCGATGCAGCTTCCTCCGGTGGCGCCGTCCAGTTAAGCGCTCGCGGCTCGCGAGCCTCGAGCGGCTTCCCTTCCATCAAGGGGTAGCACCACCGGCGAAGAGCCGGTATGTGGATGTTAATCCAGTAGTCCCACCAGTCAATGGTTTCCGGCGAAAAATCGAACATCTTTTTTTCTTCCGCGGAGAGCGCCGCGGAAAGCAGGCGCGCGTTTTCGCATTCGAAGACGTGCTCGTTGTGCAGGATAAAGGGTTCGTAGAGTTCGATGAGCTTTTCCGCGCGCACCAGGTCACGTTCGGTTTTGGCCAGCGGCGGTTTGCTGATGTTGAGCGACATCGCAACTTTGTTGATGCGCGAAACGACGGCCTTCTGCATCGGGATGGAGAGACGCTCGTAGCGCTGCTTGGAGACCGGAATGCTCTCGAACTTTACCTTCAGCCAGTGCTCAATGCCCTGCTGCGTTTTGTAATGCTTGCGGTGCGCAAGACCGGTGAGTTCGATGGAACGCGCCATGTTCACGGGATTGATGGCCGACGTGGCGAGTTGGTAGAGGCGCGCGTGCTTGCGCTGCACCAAAGCCGCGGCAATCAGCGTCATGCCGCGCGTAACCATGTCCACGGGGATGACGTCCAGGCACTTGCGCTCGTTTGAAGGAAGCTGGCGGAAATTCGTGCCCAGCAGGTACGACAGCGGGCCGGAGGTGTTGATGCCTTCATTCCATCCGGTAAATGGCGTGCGCTCGGAACTCTCGACGATGGACGGGCGCACAATGGCGATGGAAAAATCCCGCCCCTGCTGCGCGAGGATGGATTCCCCAAGACTTTTCGTGAAGGTGTAAGTGTTGGGCCAGCCGAGGTGCTGGGCGCGTTTCATGCCGGCGCGCACCAGGCGATTGCGGACCCATCGGGCGCGATTGCGTTTGGTGACGGCGTCGAGCTCATCCGCGGCTACTTTGTTCGGATCGCCCGCGCGCCCCAGGGCCTGGCGGCGGAGGGCTTTTGCGAGTTCGGGGCTTTCGGCGCGCTCTTCGATGCGCTGCACCATTTCGCGCAGCGACGCGATTTCCTTTTCGGCCTCAAAATCGGAATTTCCGGCGGGGTTGTAGTTGGCCCGCAGCTCTTCGTTCACGCGGCCATCCCGCATGCCGACGACGTAACACGTGGAAAGATGCATCAAGCCGGCATGATCGCACTTGTGCAGGAAATCGAGCAGATAGCGCGTGGAATCGACGTTGGAAGAGAGCGCGTCGCGCAGGTCCGGATTGAAATCCGTAAGCCCGGCGCTGTTGGCGATGACATCGAGAGAACGCTGCAGCCGCGATTGCGTGGCGCCATCCAGGCCCAAGCCTGGCTGGCTGACGTCGCCTTCGACGACTTCTACTTTCTCCCGCAGAAAGGCCCCAAGATTCGCACCGTGAATTTCATGCAACCGGTCGAGCGTGGGCGACTCCTCGACGATTTTCTCGAACCGGCGCTGGGCGGAAGTGGTCCGATTGCGCCGGATGAGCAGGGTAATTTTCGCGATATTGGGAATTTTTTCCAGCAGGTCCACGAGCCAGACTTTGCCGATGAAGCCGGTGACGCCGATTAACAAGAGGTGCTTACCCGCAAGCGTGTCGCGGACCGGCAAGCGACCGACTTCCGGCGTACTGCTGAGTCGCTCGACGGATGTTCGCGCGGAAAGTGGCGACCGAAGCGCGGGCTGCACAGCGGAATCGAGGAACTGGGGATTCCCGGTCCAGCCGAGTTGCGAGAGAACTTTTTCCGTTGCGATGCGGCCGTCAGCCGATCCGCTGGCCAGCCAGGCAAACGGCCCGCGCGGGCGAATCACTGGTTCACAGAGGCGCCCGGTCGTTTCGCCGTCGCGAAATTCCAGGCGATTGGCGATAAAACCTTCTGCCCCAAAATATTCCGTCATCGGGCGCACGATGTGTTCGAGCAATTGGCTGACGAGTACCACACGCTCGCCGCTGCGCACCGCGTCAATCAGCTTATCCACGGCTTCGCGGCGCATTTTAGGTTTCAGTTCGTACTGAAAATACTCCTCCCCAAGCAGATCAAGCCGGTCACGGGTAATGCCGCTGAGGACGCTGTGCAGCAGGCGCGTGGCAAATGTCCGGCTGGCGAAATACGCGGGCGGACGCACCGCGCCCATGGCCAGCGTTCCGGCCCGGCGCACCCAGCGCTCCAGAAAACTCTGGCTGTTCCAGTTGAAGAAGCCGACACTGCGCAGCGCGCTGATTTCGAGCAGCGAACCCTCCACCCGCCAATACGTTACCCCAGGCACACGCCCGGATTCACCGCGACTCGGATTGGAAGAAGGTGCTGGCATTTTTCTGACTTGCTATGTAATCCGGCCAAACTGGGGGAGGCAACCCTCATGCTTGGCGAAAAGGTTTCCCTCGGGAGAAGCTCTTATAAAGACTCGATTAGCCCGGCAGACCCCACGGTTTCAGGCCCCCAACCCTCTGCGTCCGGGAAACCACGAATCATTAAAATTATCATCCCCACGGGGTTCTAGCAACCGAGTGTCACCAATCATTCTGAACGAGCACACCGAGTCTGGGCGGCGAAAAACAGGGTGATGCAACGGACCGAAGCGTGGCGCCGTAGCGCCGGCATCTTGCCGGCAGGCGTTGACCGCCAGGATGGCAGCCCTAGCCCTGGTTCAGCGCTTGCCGCTGCGGTACCAATGCTCGATGGATTGCATGGCGGGCTTGTTCCAGGGGGTGTGGGAGGCGTCGCTGGGTCCTCCATAGCCGTTGGTGCCGACCTTCCACCAGTAAACACCAGCGAACCACGGCTTTTCGTAAAAGGCGGAGAGCAGCGCGTCGTAACTCTTAGCCTGGATTTCGAGATCGACGGGGCGCGAAGGCTCGTCCCAAGGCGCACGGTTGGCGCCAGCGACACTGGGGAAGCCAGCCTCTGTGAAAAGGACCGGTTTTTGAAAACGCGACTGCACGACGGAGATTTTTTCGACTACCGCCGCTGTGGAGAGGTCGTCGGGCAGCGGGTAGTATTCGTCAATGCCAATGTAGTCCAGCGCGTCCCAGAATTTGTTGGATTCGAATTCAGTGCCGAAGTTGGCGGCGTAAGTGAGCGGCCCGGGATAAAGCTCGCGGGCGCGGGCGATCAGCTTGCGCCAGGCCTGCTCATTCCCGGACATTTTTTCGAGCTCAACGCCCACGCAAAGAACGTCGGCGTGGATCGCGGAGGCGAGTTGCGCGTAATGCTCAAGGAACGGCTGGTATTGCGCAAACCACTCCGAGTTTTCCGCGGCACCCTGAAAATTAATGTCCGCGGGATTCCCGCCGTGCATCCAGAGCTGTGGCTTCAGCAGGACCTTCATTCCCAGGGAGTGCGCAACGCGAGCGAGTTGCGTGACGCCGGCATCGCCCTCCCAGCGGGTGTTCCACCCGCGCACCTTCGGCTCTTTCGTGGAAGCGAACCCGTACGGCACAAGCGCGATGGAGTTGATGCCGTGTCCCGGGAGTTTCTTAAGCATTTCCACCGCGGCATCGTTACCGTAAAAAGCAGGAAATTCCGCCGTGAAATTCACGCCGCGCTGGAAGAAAAACTTTGGGTAAGGCGTGTTGGCCGCCGGATCGGGCAGCGTAGCCATGCGCGTTTCCAGTTCACGCGCGTGCTTGCGGGCCACCGCGCGATAACTATAAAACGCGCCGAAAAGAAAAACGACTGCCAGTAAGAAGACGATGCCGAGGAGTCGGAACCAGCGCATGGGTGAAGACAGATTGTGAGGTGGTTTCGAAAGTGTGGCAAGGGGCGGATTTTGGAGTGCGGCGGTTAGCTTCCGAACTAAACGACAAACTCAGAGCTGACGGGGTAAAACGCGGAAGCACATCTCCCGCACTCAAAATCAGACGCCCCAGCCGTATTTTTCCGCGTGTTCGAAGGTGCGCTGCATTTCGTCGTGCAGCATATCGTTGAACACGGAGCAGGCGATGGTCTTCTTACCGGGTTCGGCGATGTCGGCGGTGCGTACCCCGGTGTTGAGGACGCGGACGAGGGACTGCTCCGCCCAATCGGCTTCGAGGCTCAATCCAAAAGTGTCGCGCAGCATCATCGTGGCGCTAAGGATCGAACCGATGGGATTCGCCATGTCTTTTCCGGCCAAGGCAGGCGCGGAGCCGTGAATCGGCTCGAACATCGGCGCGCTGGTTCCAAAGCTGGCGGAAGGAATCAATCCGATGGAGCCGACAAGCGCGGCCGCCTCATCGCTCAAAATATCGCCAAACATGTTGGTGCTGAGTATCACGTCGAACTGCGTGGGCTTCAGCGTAAGTTGCATGGCCGCGTTGTCCACATACATATGCTCAAGCTTCACGTTCGGATAAACCGTGCCCATGGCGGAAACGGTGCGGCGCCAGAGCTGCGAACTGGTGAGGACATTGTGTTTGTCGACAGAGCACAGGCGTCGTGAACGGGCTTCGGCGCGCGCAAAAGCAAACGTGGCGATGCGCTCGATTTCCGGCGTGGAATACGATTCCGTATCAAAGGCCCGCTCAACCCCATTTTCCTTGACGTTGCCGCGCACGCCGAAATACATGCCGCCCGCAAGTTCCCGGACGATTTCCAGATCGAGGTCGCCAAGCCGCTCCGGTTTCAGCGGAGAAATTCCGCGCAACGCTTCGATAACTTTCACCGGGCGCAAATTAACGTAAAGCCCCAGCCCTTTTCTCAGATCGAGCAAACCTGTTTCCGGCCGCTTGCCGACGGGCAGCGAATCCCACTTGGGCCCGCCGACCGCGCCGAGGAACACCGCGTCGGCTTTCCTGCACGCGTCCAGCGTTTCGTTCGGCAGCGGTGTGCCGGCTTTGTCGATCGCGGCGCCGCCAACAGGCATCTCGATAAAATTGAACTGGTGATGAAATTCGCGTGCGCATTCCTGCAGAACGTTGGCGGCGGAGCGCGTGACTTCCGGACCGATGCCGTCGCCGGGAAGAAGGACAATCGTCTTTTTCAACTTCATGGCCTGGGTACCCCGATCTAAACCTTTCGAACTGTAGCTCAGGCCTTCAGCCTGCCTGCCGCAGGCAGGGCCTGAGGCTTTTCCTTGCCGCAGCGCAATTTCGCCATCGCCCTGAAACCCCTCACCCCTGAAGGGGTGAGCTACAGGAATTATGCCGCCGAAGAGGCTTCGTTCACCACGGCAACTGCTTTCCGTCGAATCACTTCGTGAGCAATGGCCATCAAGTCGCGTGCGCGAACGTTCTTGGATTCATCGGCAAGCGCGGTGACGCGGCGATAGCACTCCGCGAGTTCCGTGTCGGAAGCCTCGTAGCCGAGTTCCTTGAGCGACTGGCGCAGGGCGTTGCGGCCAGAGTGTTTGCCGAGAACGAGCGAGCGTGACGGCACGCCGACCGCTTCCGGAGAAATAATTTCGTACGTAAGCGGGTTCTTGATGATCCCGTCCTGGTGAATGCCGGCTTCGTGGGCAAAGGCATTGGCGCCGACCACAGCTTTGTTCGGCGCGATCACCGCGCCCGTGATTTCGCTGAGCAGGCGGCTGGATTTGTAGAGTTCCTTCAGATTAAGTTTGGTTGCTACCCCGAAACTATCCTTGCGCACGGCCAGCGCGACAGCAATCTCTTCGAGCGCTGCGTTCCCCGCCCGTTCGCCGATGCCGTTGACGGTGCACTCAATCTGCCGCACGCCCGCACGAACCGCTGCCAGCGAATTGGCAACTGCCAGGCCGAGGTCATCGTGGCAATGCGCGCTCAGCGTGATGTGCTCGGGATCACCGAGGTGTTCGCGAACTTTTAGGAACATCGCCCCGTACTCTTCGGGCACGGCGTAACCAACAGTGTCGGGCAAATTGAGCACAGTGGCGCCGGCTTCTACCGCAATCTGGCAAGCCTTGCAGAGAAAATCAATTTCGGTGCGCCCGGCGTCTTCTGCCGAAAATTCAATTTCTCCCACGTAATTGCGCGCCAGCTTGATCATCGAGCCGATGGCTTCCAGCGCCTGCTCGCGCGTCAGGTGCAGCTTGGCCTGTAGATGCAGATCAGAGGTCGCGAGAAAAACGTGCATGCGCGGAGACTTTGCCGGTTTCAGCGCTTCGACAGCCGCAAGAATGTCATCCTTGCGCGCCCGGGCCAGCGCGGCGATGGGCACATCGCGCACTTCCTTCGCAACGGCTTGCACCGCTTCCAGGTCGCCGCGGGAAGCGATTGGAAAGCCGGCCTCGATGATGTCCACGCCCAGGGCCGCAAGCTGGCGGGCCATCCGGATCTTTTCCTCGGTGTTCATGGAAAAGCCCGGCGATTGTTCACCGTCGCGCAGGGTCGTATCGAAGATTCGTACGTGGCTCATAGCTACTCCAGAGACCTGAGCTACCAGTAACGCACGCCAGGGGGTTCTAGTCCAATTTATCTTCATTCTGTAATTGATAATTCTAGCTTATACTAGGGTTTAGGGTAGCCAGGGACCCGCACCCCCGCGGGGCTTGCCGGCGCCCTGCAATCCACCCTTTTCGAGGGCTGACCGACCTACCCTCCGAACCGAGGCTCACCCATGGATCTTGGCGAATTACAGGTATTTTTGACGGTTGCGAAGGAAGGCAGCTTCTCCCGGGCGGCGGAGCGCCTCTACCGGACCCAGCCCGCCGTCAGCTTGACCATCCGCAAACTGGAGGATTCCCTGGAGCAGCCGCTCTTTGTTCGCGGGGCAAGGCCCGTACGGCTGACGGATGCGGGGACTCTTCTGCGGGAGTATGCGGAACGCCTGTTGAACCTGCGCGACGAGGTCAAAAAGGGATTGCTGGAGTTGGAGGGCTTGAAGCGCGGTGAGCTTTCCCTCGGCGTAAACGAGAGCTCGATTCACGCGCTTCTGCCGGCTCTGGCCGCTTTTCGCGAAGCACATCCCGGCGTTCAGGTCCGCGTGCACCGCATGTTTTCGCGCGACATCCCGCACGAAGTGGTGAATTACCGGCTGGACCTCGGCGCGGTTTCCTTCGTGCCCCGCGACGCGCAGTTGCAGGCCACGGAAATCTTGAAAGACGAGTTGACTCTCGTGGTGCCGCCGAAGCATCCCCTGGCCAAGCGCAAGGAAGTGGACATCGAAGAACTGGGGAAAGAAGCCTTCATCGCGCACATCGTGGAGTCGCCGTTCCGCCGCAAGGTGATCGAGCTGTTTGCCCGGCACCGCACCGCGCTGGACATGCCCATGGAAATGCCCACGATCGAGAGCATCAAGCGATTCGTGCAGATGGGCATGGGCGTGGCGATTGTCCCGCGCATGTGCGTGGCCTGGGAAGTGGAGCACGGCTGGATGAAGGAAGTGCACGTAAAGCAATTGGGCATCCCCCGGCATCTCTATATCGTTTCCCGGCGCGGGGCGCGCCTCCCGCATACGGCTGCAGAGTTCATGCGGTTGCTGAAGAAGTCATGACAGAGGATCTCTGTAGCTCACCCCTTCACGGGTGAGGCCTTTCGTGGCTAGTGGAAAATTCATGCTACAGGTTAGAAAACTCCCAAGCCTGAAAATGCCCGAGCGACATTCGCCGGGCCGGGGCCTGTGACCTGAATCACTCGCACGAGGGACGAACCTCCAGTATTCTTGTGACTTGACGAAATGGGGCGACGAGCTCCCATTTCTGTTCTTTATGATCAGCGGACTAACCATACTGGCGATCGGCTTCTTTCTCGGGATGCGTCACGCCACGGACCCGGATCACGTCATCGCGGTTTCGACCATCATCAGCCGCGAACCTTCGCTCGGACGTGCCGGATGGATCGGGGCGCTCTGGGGCTTGGGACATACGCTGACGATTCTGCTGGTCGGCGCGGCCATTATTCTCTTTAACGTGGCGATTCCGGTCCGCGTAGGTCTGACGATGGAATTCGCGGTCGGTCTGATGCTGATCCTGCTGGGAATTCTGAACCTGACCGGCGTGACACGCTGGTTGAGCGAAAAGTTCTCTCCCGCACATCCCAAAGTTACCGGCGAGCACGTCCACATCCACGGGCATGGAACTCGGCTGCATTACCACTGGCATTCGCACCAGCCCGCCGCGGAGCATCATGGTGATGCGCTTGCCGCCCCGGAATGGCTGCGCGGCCCTCTCGCGAAGCTGGGAATTTTCCACTCGCTCCGGCCGCTGCTGATCGGCATTGTGCATGGCCTGGCGGGTTCGGCGGCGGTGGCGCTCCTGGTCCTGACCACGATTCATGACCCGCGCTGGGGCGTTTTCTATCTCCTGATTTTTGGCGCCGGAACGATTGCGGGGATGATGCTGATCACGGTCGCATTGGCGCTGCCGTTTTCCTATGCTGGCACGCGGTTTGCCTGGGTGAATCGCGGACTGGTTACCGCGTCAGGAGTCCTGAGCCTCTGTTTCGGCCTGTTTGTTTCCTACCAGATTGGTTTTGTTGACGGCTTGTTCACCGCCCACCCGAATTGGACACCGCGCTAAAACCTATCATTCGAAGATCTGTAGCTCAGGCCTTCCAGACCTGAAGCTTTTCCCTACGCTGGTACATTCTCGCTTACGCTCTAAAACCCAACCCCAACTGCAATCTTCAGGCTTTCTTTGCGGCGGCGTCCTCGACGGTTTTGTAGATGGGAAGCAGGTTTTGCAGTCCGGCCACCGTCACCACCGCAAGGGATTGCGGTGGCAATGCGGCAAGGCCAAACTCCTTGCCTTGATTGCGTCGGCTGACGAAGAGCGAAACCAGCGCTCCCACCCCTGCAGAGTCGAGGAAGCTCACCCCGCTTAAATTAAGGATGACTCGCTGCGCGGCTTCGGCTCGCAGTTTCGGCAGGAATTCGTTGACCGTCTCAATGCTCAGTTTCCCGCTGGCCGCATAAATCGTAAGCGCTTCGGTGCTGCTGGGTAATTTTTCGAGGTCGAGTCTAAATGGCGGCATAAGCATTTGAATCTATCCGAAAGTCTCTCGCGCCTGCATTAACATTCATTCACAGACATTAACCCCAGACTTTTCATTTGAAAAGGGGGATGTGGAGACACGATTAGCGAGGAAGCAGGGGGGCAGTTCCATTTCGGAACGCAGATCGGAAGAACATTCTCCACAAACTGCTCCAAGTTGGAACATATCCCGACTGCTATATACTATCTTTTTATACACTTTTAGTTGACGCTCCATTCCCCTCACGCTAGTCTCGCTTCAGGTTTCCCTCTTATCTCGTTTACAGCCTGAACCGTGCGTTCAGCGCAAGGAAATTTGGAATGATCTCGCCCCCTTCCGGCGGCAACTGCCGCCATCGTTTTGTTGCGTTTCGTTTTTTCGCAGCGCTCGCTGTTGGTTTGGCAAGTTTCCGCGCCGCCGCTCAAACGCCGCAGCCCTGGCTGTTTGTGGAAAGCATCTCGAATGCAAAACCAACCGGTACTCTCACTTTCCTTCGCGATGATTCCAGCGGAGTGTTGACGCTCCTCGCTGGGTCGCAAACTACATTCGCGAATCCATGCGGCCCTTCGACCATCGATCCGAAGGGACGATTTCTATACGGGTATTGCGCCGGCGGACTTTCGATGTACGCCCTGAATACAGCCACCGGCGCGGCCACCGAAATCCCGACTTCTCCCTTTCAGGCTTCCACGGGACAGTTCGGCGTGCTGGTGGTTCCCGAAAGCTCCGGGCAGTTCGTTTACCTGGTGAAGTCGGACCTGCTGGCGGCCCCGGCGACGAGCACGCTCACACTGGACACTTTTCAAGTGGACGCGGCGACGCCTGCGCTGGTGCCCCTCAGCAGCCAGACGCTGCCTCTCGCCGGGGCATGGGTGGACGGCGGTGCCGTCGGAGATCCAAACGGCCACGGCATTGCGATTTTGATCAATCAATTCCCTCCTCCGCCGGCGCAGTTTCCGAATGCCGTGTTCTATCGAATCACCTTTGATCCGGTGACCGGCGCAGCCACGCTGGATCCGACCGGCGGAACCGTCATTGGCAGCCGCGGCCTCGGCATTCGAATCAGCGCGCGGGGAAATTTTCTTGCGCTTGGATACGGTTCCAGCCGCGCATCGCTTTCCCTCTACCAGATCAATACAACGAATTTCACGCTCGCGCCGCTAGGGACCGAAGACCTGGGAGACGAACAGAGCCCCACAGGGACCGACCAGATGTTTCCGAGATCCATCTTCTTCGATCCAACGGGACAGGTGACCTACGTGCAGGTGCCGCTTTCGGGCGTTTCGAACTGTGTCAACTGCTTCGAACTGCTGGATACCGGCACTTTTCTCGTGCTGCCGTCGTCGCCGCTGTCGATTAGCGACGCCGCATTTTTGACCTCCCTGCAGAATCCGCAAGCTCCATTCACGTACGCTGCGAGTTCAGCGAACGGCGTTTTTGGAATCAGCGTGTATGAAGTTGATCCGGGAACCGGCCTGCCCAGCCAGTCCGGCCCGATCAGCCAGCCGTTTTTCCAGCAGGCCACGCAAGTTTTTCCGGTAGTTGCGTCGCTGGGCCCTGCCGGCGGTCAAACTACTGTGGGACCGGTGCTGTCCCCGAGCGCCCTGGGACTGACCTTCCCGGACACTGTGACCGGGCAAAAAAGCCCATCGCAATCGATCACGCTTACCAGCAGCGGTGATCAGGCCGTAAGTTTTCAATCCGTTTCGGTGACCGGGGCGAATGCCGCGGATTTCCAAGAGTCCGACAATTGCGTTTCAACCGTGGTGCTGCAACCCAAGCATTCCTGCACGATCTTTGTTATTTATGCGCCGACGAGCGTTGGCCCAAGCCAGGCGACATTGAACGTTCTGGATAGCGCCGTGGGAAACCCGCAGCAGTACGGTTTGAGCGGCACGGGCCTTGCGCCTCCGCCGCCGGCGCCAGTGGTCACCCTGAATCCCTCAGGCACATTTACCTTAGCCGGAACGACAACACAGGGCACCACCGCCGCCCCGCAAAACCTGGCGGTTTCGAATACCGGCACGGGGCCGCTCCATGTGGCGTCAATCGGCATAAGCGGCTTGAACGCGGGCGATTTTTCCGTTTCGGGATCAAATTGTCTGGGAACCGCGGTTGCGGCGGGCTCAAGCTGCACCATTCCCGTCACATTTGCCCCGCTGGCTTCCGGAATTCGCACAACGACGCTGACCATCACCGACGACGCCGCAAACTCGCCGCAGATGGTGACCCTGAACGCCACGGCAACGCCGGCGGCCACAATCGTTCCCACTGCCGGAGCCGCTTTGAACGCTTCGGTGAGTGCAGGCCAGACCGCCCAGTTCAACCTGCAAGCCACGCCGGGCGCGGGCTTCAGCGGCACGCTCTCATTCGCGTGTTCGGGAATGCCAAAGGGAGCGAATTGCAGTGCGCCGAACGTCACCATTACAAACGGCCCAGCGGTAAGCTTTACGGTAACCGTGACGACCACCGGCAGCGCCGCCGCGTTGCCCGTCATGCCGGGAAGTTTCCCAGGTCTGCCGAAGTTTCATTCGGCTCCGGCCGCATTGCTCTTGCTTCTGCTGGCTTTTTGGCTCCATCGGCGCTTGCCGGAACCTGGTAAAACTCTCGCGCCAGCGTTCGGCTGCAAACGAGTTTTCGCGCTCGCCTGCCTGGTGTTGCTGGTGAACGGATGCGGAGGAGCCGGCGGGAATTCGGTTCAGCAACCGCCGCCGTTAACCACACCTTCGGGAACCTTCAACTTGACGGTAACACCGTCCGCCACGCCCGCAGGTTCGACGAAGAGCTACCCTCTAGCGCCAATTTCACTCACGCTCGTTGTGAAGTAGGCCCATCCAGAAAAACTAGGAGTGCGGAGAAGCGGCCGGCTGAAACAACACCGTTCGCATCGAGACGCTGCCGAACTCGATGCCTTCGTAAGGATACGTGGCTTGATCGTCCGCATCCGCGGCGGAAACACAATAAAGAATCGGCGCGTAGTGCTCGAGCGTGGGATGCGCTTCGGCCAATAGACTCGGCCCCCACTGTTCCGGCTCTGCGAGCTTTTCGATGTCCCGCTGCTCGATCGCTCGTTTAACAAGCTGATCGAATTCAGCGGCCCACGGATACGCCTCGTGCGGCAATTCCCAATTCATTTTGTGCAGATTGTGAACCAGGTTGCCGCTGCCCAGAATCAGGATGCCGCGTTCGCGCATCTTCTGTAGTTCCCGGCCGAGCGTCAGGTGTTCGGCAAAAGTGCGCGTCTGGTCCAGGCTCACTTGAAATACGGGAACGTCGGCTTGGGGATACATGTGGCGCAGCACGCTCCACGCGCCGTGATCGAGTCCCCACTTCTGGTCCGGAGCCAGATGATGCTCGAAAGCGAGCCGCTTGGCCTCTTCCGGCGCGCCGGGAGCCGGGTACTGCACTTCGTAAAGCGGCTTCGGAAATCCATAAAAATCGTGAATCGTCCGCGGCCACTCCGCTGCCAGAACCTGGCTGCCTCGTGTGACCCAATGCGCTGAAACCACGCATATTGCCCGCGGCTGCGGCAGATCCCGGCCCAGTTTTTCGAGAGCGCGGGTGAAGCTGTTGGACTCGATGGCGTTCATGGGCGAACCGTGGCCCACGAAGAGAACGGGCATCTTCACCGCAGGTCTGTGGTTGGGCATTTGCATGAAACTGGTGATTCGGACCCGAATTTGGAGTATAAGATGCTGTGTAACTTCCCCTGGGGCGTCCCACTCTAACCGGGTGGATGCCAAAAGCGCGGCCCTTTCCCGAATTACAGGATCGCTGAGAAGCGTAAATCTTTTGCGCGGCATCCAACAAGGAATATTGCTGTGAAACCGGTGCGCCGCAGGAAGCGGCAAAAGCCGGCCGGGAGCACGATGATGCCAAGCTGGGTTCGATTTATATCTTTCGGAATGATTGCGGCTGCGCTGGTGGTATTTGCGGCGTTCAACTCCAGAGCCAAGGCTCCGCGGGAAAACTCAACGTTTCCGAAGCCGGCCGTGGACCAACCTGTGGCTGCGACCAAGGGCAAGGAAGTCGCCGTGATTTCCGGAGGCTGCTTCTGGGGCATTCAAGCCGTTTATGAACATACCAAGGGCGTGATTTCCGCCACCTCCGGCTACGCGGGCGGAACGGCCGACACCGCGCAGTACGAGACCGTGAGCAGCGGCAAAACCGCCCACGCGGAAAGCGTGAAGGTGGTGTTTGACCCCTCGGAAATTACCTATGGCCAGATCCTG
This sequence comes from Candidatus Acidiferrum sp., assembly GCA_035935335.1. Lineage (GTDB taxonomy): Bacteria > Acidobacteriota > Terriglobia > Acidiferrales > UBA7541 > Acidiferrum. The sequence goes on along the minus strand of DASYXF010000058.1, from coordinate 5,251 downwards.
ATGATTTTCTTTTCTGTGGCCCACAACCCTACGGAACTCAACAAACAGGGCCCTGACTGGGGCACCCAATATCGCTCTTCGATTTTTTATGGAAGCCCGGAACAGAAGAAAATCGCCGAGGCCTACATCAATCAGCTGAATGCGGCGAGAGTTTATTCCACCAAAATCATGACCCAGGTAGTGCCGCTGAACAACGCGTTTTATCCGGCCGAGGGCTACCACCAGGATTATCTGAAGCACCACACTGACAATCCTTACATCGTGATCAACGACCTTCCGAAGATCCAAAACCTGAAAAAGCAGTTTCCCGAACTTTACAAAGAATATTAATCCGATTCCTGTAGCTCACCCCCTCAGGGGTGAGGGTTTTCACAGTGCAAGCGAAATGGCGCGTTGCCATGGGAACCCCGGGGCCTGAAGATTCCAGCTAGACCTTCGGCCGCTCCGTGATGCGCTTGCCCTGTGGCCCGCGCATCGGACTCTTGTGCGCGCTTGCCGGCAGATCGCGAAGCAATTCCTCCAGTCCCGGATAGGCGTAGATGGTTGGCGCGTGATCCTGCATCAGCCCGCCGGTATCTGCCGTGGGGCCGTAGTTGCTGTGCAGATCCCGCCCCAGCATGCGCAGCATCGCCATCTGCTGTCCTCGATGATGCGCCGTATGCGCGATGCGGCGAGTCATCACCCAGGCCACGGAACGCTTCACGCCAAAAAAAGTGGTTTCGCTTTCCCACCAGGCTTCGTCGCGCGCTTGCATCACCGAGAGGCGCTTCCCGCTGTCTTCCGCATAGCGGAGAATGAATTCAACGCGCGTTTCCTGCGCGGGCAGCGGCGGCGCGGCAACATCCACCGCCAGCATGGTCCGCAGCCACACGTCCTCGCTGACGCATTGATGGACCATCTGCTCATGCACGCTTCGCCCTCTAGGATCGCCCGCATTTGGGCGAACTTCCATGTCCGTATCGCGAAATTCGCTCCAGACACTCAATACCTTGATGCGTTCCGTCGCATAGGTTTCCAGCAAGAAGTCATAACGCACGAAGCACCTCCCACAGAATTACGGCCCATTGGATGCTCGAGAGTACCGCGTAGGGCAGATTTTACTCCATCATTAAAAAGTGGATTTCCTTCTTGACGTAGCCCGGACCGCGGAGTATTCAGGAGTTCCACGCGCAGAGTGAACTGTGAAGTTCCCTCCCGTTGCTTCAACCTCCCTGCGCGCCCAACCCAAAAATCTTAAGGAGGACTTATGTGCGCTCTTAAAGCTATTCCTGAAGGATTTCATTCCATCACTCCGGCCATCGTTTGCAAGGGGGCGGCCCGGGCAATCGAATATTACAAGGAGGTATTCCACGCCCGGGAAAAACTGCGCATGCCAGGACCGGGCGGCGTAATCATGCACGCCGAGTTGACGATTGGCGATTCGATCCTGATGTTGAGCGACGAATCTCCCGGCATGACCAGTGCGCCCCCCGCCGATGCGCCGAACTCCATCAATCTGTTCCTGTATACGGAGGACGTCGACACCGTCTTCAATCGAGCCGTGAAAGCCGGCGCGAAAGTCGAAATGCCGCTCGAAAACCAGTTCTGGGGGGACCGCTACGGGAAGATTCGCGATCCTTTCGGACATCGCTGGGGGCTTGCCCAGCACATCGAAGACGTCGCTCCAGAAGAAATGAAGAAACGCTCTGAGGCGTTCACCGCCAAGCTGAGTAAGGCCGCTGGGAAGTAGACCGAGGCCAAACGGGAACGGTAAGGCCGGGAAAATCAGTTATACCGGCCTCTTCCTTCCCAAGGGGCATGTGACAATCGAGTCTTAGATCCCTAATTCTTCTAAACCATTAGTACCTTTATGTGTTCTATTATGATTGCCTTAGGGGCAGTCCTGTAACACGAAGTCCCTACTTCGGAACTCTTTTTCACACCTTTCGCAAGCTGTTCTCTGGAATCGCCATAAACCCCTTATTTTCAATACGTCTCAATCTCAAACGCTTGGAAACTGACTTGCACATATTTAGGTTGCAGGGCCCGCAGCCTTGCATCGGCCACGGGGAGAAACGGGATGAAATTTGCCAGGCTGCTTGGGCTATTCGTAGTTGCAATGATGCTGGTGCCGTTCGCTTACGCGGATGGCCCGGTGACGATGGTTTTCCAGGGTGTAAACGGGGCCAATGACGGTCAATATTATGTCAGTCCGTACTATGGGACGCTGACAGACCAGACCGGTACCCACACGGTTACTCTGTTCTGCGACGACATCCTCAACGAAGTGAATTTTGGGCAAACCTGGCAGGCGAACGTCACCAATCTCGCCGCCGCTGTCAACACCAATAATTTTTCCCAAACGCGCTACGGAAGTGTTGCGGGTTCTGCGGTTCTTGGCAACCCGGCTATGGCCTATGAAGAGGCGGCGTGGCTGACATCCCAGTTTGCTTCCAATCCCGGCGACCTGGTGAACCTCCAATACGCTCTCTGGGACATCATGAATCCCGGCGTTCGCGGCAGCGGCAACGCCGACGTGCAGAACTGGCTGCTCTTGGCCAGCCAGAACTACGGGTCGATCAACCTCAGCAATTTTGAAATCATCACCAACGTGGGCCCTCTGACTCTCACCGGGCAGGTGCAGGAGTTCATCGTGCCGACGCCGGAACCCGCAACGCTGGCGCTGCTGGTTTGCGGTATGCTGGCGCTCTGCTTGCGGTTGATGCGGCGCGGGCAGCTGACAACCTAATCCATTTCACATTTTAGGCAGGGCCTGAGGATTCCCTCGCTACGGCACGCTAGTGCCCAGGCTGTGAAAACACTGCCCCCTGAACGGGCAAGGTACAGCTATGCCCTCGGCCCCGGCTCCAGCGGCCACAGCCACGCTGCCCCCCGAACACCGCTGGCATCCCCGTGTTTGGCTACGACAATGGGAGTGTCGGCCTCGAGGCCAAAAACGTGCTCCTTCAGCCGCGAAGGGACGTTGCGATAGAGGCGTGGCACCTGGGACACTCCTCCCCCTAAAACGATAATTTCCGGATCGAGAATGTCCACCATCTGCGCAAGGCTCCGCGTCAGTCGGTCTTCATAACGTTCCAGGCACGCCAGCGCTGCGGCCTCCCCGGCTTCGGAACGTGCAACGATTTCTTTGCCAAGAATTTTTGTCTTTGTGGCGCGCTCGTAGTCGGCTTCGAGGCCAGTGCCGGAGATAAACGTTTCCACGCATCCGTTATGCCCGCAATAGCACGCCGGGCCGGGAAATTCGTCGGGCTTCATCCACGGCAGCGACGTGTGCCCCCATTCGCCGGCGACGCCGTTGCGCCCATTTTGCACCCGGCCATCAACAGCGATCCCGCCTCCGCACCCCGTGCCAAGAATCACCGCAAACACAATATGATGCCCGGCGCCGGAACCGTCCGTGGCTTCGGAAACGGCCAGACAATTGGCGTCGTTCGCGCAACGCACTTCACGGCCCAGCGCGGCGCTCAGGTCCTTGTCGAAGGGCTTGCCGTTCATCCAGATGGAGTTCGCATTTTTGACCATGTGCGTAATCCCGGAAATGGTGCCGGGAATGCCGACTCCCACCGTGGCGGCCCGCTGCAAATCCCTTTCGATCTTGAGGGCGCCGTCGCGAACGGCTTTCACGGTGGCGTCGTAGTCTCCGCGCGGTGTTGGCACCCGAAACCGCTGAAGCTCGCGCCCATCGGCTTCGAGCGCCACGAATTCAATCTTCGTGCCGCCCAGGTCCACACCGATTCTCAATTTTTTCTCCGAACCTTCCCGCGAATCGCCGCTCATCAGGTTTTTCCCCTTGCATCCCCAATTGCCGGGTCTTTCTGCAACAGGCAGACACCGGCCCATGGCCGGTTCGCTTTCCAGTTGCGCACATCGAAAAGTCTTGCGAACAGCCGCAGAAGGGGCGGTGGCCGCCTGAATCGCGCGGCGGTATGCAGCATGCCTTCGACCTGAACCGGCGTCCATCCGTGAGAGCGGAAGAAATCCGGGCCTTCGGCCGGGCCAAATTTGAACGGCGCGCCCACTTTCTCCAGTGCCTTCCCGGTATTGCGCTGCATCATCGCCAGCAGACGCGGCGAATGCATATCCAGAATCCAGCGTTTCAGGGACGCGACACCGGATAGATCCTCTGCAAATTGTGCGACTTCTTCCCCGGTGAGGTAGATCAACAGCCCCTCCGTAAGCACAACCCCGCGCTTTCCCCGGCCGGCAATCGCGGCAAAGAAGCGCCGGCGTTCCCCGGCGTCGGCAAGGTTTACGGCCACCCGTTCCAATTGACAGGTTGGTCTGTCGCTGGCAAGCAGCTCTTTTTTGTAAGTGAGAATCCCCGGCAAGTCGGCTTCAATCCACTGCAATCTGGCGGGAAGCTGCATCCGGTACGGTCGCGCGTCGAGGCCTGCGGCACAGTTAACGATCAAGTCGGCGCCGTCCGCGATTTCTTTCTGTAGTAGCTGGTCGAATAGATAAGTCCGCGCCACCCAGGCCCAGGCATGGCTCAACCCTTGCGGCAGAGCCCTGGCCATTTCCCCGCCGCGCCGCGCTCCTAGTTTTTCCGCATAGGGATCGTGAAAGAGCGCATCCGGACGCCTCGACTCCTCCGCGCGGAAATGAGCGGCCCACAACGCCGTATCGGAAACGTTGCGGACCTGCGCGGGATCGCTGCTCATCGGCCATTGGCCCCCGGCGGACAGAGTAGCAGATAACGAGAGTGCCGTGGAATTCAGGCGGAACGGCGGAGGCATGTGCAGAATCTCTGCGGCTTGGGCAGGCCGGGTGAACAGCAGGGTCGAGCAGGATGGGTCTCGGGGAAAAAATTACTGCGCAAAAGCGTTGGCATTGGCGGCGAGAAGCGCCGTCAGGCTGGCCGCGATCTGGACGCAGACCTTGCGCACATCTTCTTCGGTCGGATTCTTGTCGAGTTCGTACTTGGCCAGCGGAATGTAGTTGTTGAGGGTGATCACAGGCCCGAACTGGCTGCCGCCCGGCTGCTCCACCGCAAGCTGGTAGAGCGGCTGGTCGGGCCGCGCCAGATTAAAGATACCGACGTACAGAAAAAACTTGGGGTTCACCGACGTTCCGCCCAGCAGCGTGCGGCGAATGCGATTTTTCTCGTCTGGCTCGGCGAATACGCCGCGGAGCAGCGCTCCCTTTGGCAAGGCAGCGCCGCTCGCGCGGCGAGCGGTGTAGCCGCTCTTTTGCAGGGTCTCCACCAGAGTAGCCGCGAAAAAATCCATCAATCGGCGGGCTTGGACAGAGG
>DASYXF010000057.1:0-34704 GCA_035935335.1 Candidatus Acidiferrum sp. | reverse complement strand
AAACTTCAAAGGCCTCCGCGGCGTCCGCTTCTACGATGCCACCGACCCTTCCAAAATCGTGAAGCTCTCCGAGTTCAGCACCGGCGCCACCGGCCAGGGCACGCACCGCAACTATTACGACGGCGGCAAGTATGCCTATCTTGACACCGCTCCCGACGAAACCTTCATCCACCAGCCTTCCTACTTTCGCCAGTTGGTCAACGGCAACATGATCGTCGACGCCTCCGACCCCGCCGGCGCCAAGGAAGTCTCCATGTGGTGGGTTCCGGGCTCCCGAAAAGGCGAAGAAGCCGAATACAACAAGTGGATCTGGTCGAAACTAGTTCCGCCCAAAGTTGTCGCCGACCAGACTCCCTTCGCCGGCCTTCACGGACCCGTCTACGTTCCGAAAAAACTCGAAGACGGCGGCAATCGCGGCTACGGCGCTTTCGGCTGCAACGGCTTCATCATTCTCGATCTCTCCGACCCGCAGCATCAAAAAGAGATCGGCCGCTTCGAACCCCCCGCGCAATATTCCGGCATGGGCATCGCCTTCCACACCATCTACTGCGGCATTCTGGATCGCGGCTTCGTCATCACCAACGGCGAAACCACCAACTCCGATTGCAACCAGATCTATCTTCCCAACTGGGTAATCGACATCCGCGACGAAGCGCATCCTGTCCCGGTCGCACAACTCCCCCGCCCCGTTCCTCCGCCCGAAGCTCCTTACCGCGATTTCTGTTTCAAACGCGGCCGCTTTGGCGCCCACAATCCGCCGCATCTCAAAGCTCCCGGCAAACCCCGCCAGGAATTTATCGCTTACTCCTATTTCATCGCCGGTCTCCGCTGCTACGACATCGGCGATCTCTACAAGCCCGAAGAGGTGGCCTATTTCATTCCACCCCAGGGCGGCGATCTGAAAAAATTCGGCAGCTACGACCGCACCGTCGACAACGTCTTCATCGAATGGGACCGCAACATCATCTGGGCCGCCACCGACACGGGCCTCTACGCGCTCAGCTGTCCGAATCTCGGCAAGCCGATGCTCGATCCCATGCCCGTGGCAGAATGGTCGCTCGACAAACTCAACGAAGGCGCGCCCTGATTTCGCCCGCCAGGAGAATGCCAATGAAGCTGTTCTTTAGATTTATATCGAACATTGCAGTGTGCGCGCTTCTCCTCTGCAGCGGAGCGCGCGCACAGACCACTTCGCCTCAGCAAATCCACGTCCTCACCTTGCTGGGCCGCCCCATCCAGTTCGTCGTCGCGGACAAGCAGGGCCTCTTCGCCAAATACGGCCTCGATGTCCTCAATGACAACAAGAAAAACTCCGACGAATTGCGCGCCGACCTTGCCGCTGGAAAGGGCGACGTCGCCTATCTCGCGGTAGACAACGCCGTGGCCATGGTCGAACTCGCCCACCAGGACGTCGTCATCGTCATGGGGGGCGAAGGCTCGCAAAATGAATTAATCGCCCAAAAAGACATCAAGTCCATTGCCGACCTTCGTGGCAAAACGCTAATCGTGGATGCCCCCAACACCGCCTACGCGCTTCAAATGAAAAAAATTCTCGCGCTCGGCGGCCTCACCGCCGGCAAGGACTACGAAATCAAACCCTTCGGCGCCACGCCGCAACGCCTTATCGCCATGCGCGAGCAAAAGGATTTCGCCGGCTCCATGCTCGGTCCGCCAGTCTCGCTGGTAGCCAAAAAAGAAGGCTTCGTCAGCCTGGGTTCCGTCCAACAATTGATCGGTCCCTATCAAGCTGCCGGCGTCTTTACCCAGCGCGCCTGGGCCAGCGATCATCGCGATCTCCTCGTCGCATTTCTTTCCGCCTGCATTGAAGCCCAGCGTTGGCTTCTGAATCCCGCCAACAAGGCCCAAGTCATCGATCTTCTCGCCGCCCAATACCATCTCACCCCCGAAATCGCTGCCGAAGACTACGACATCAGCATCACGCATCCCGGCGGCTTCGCCAAAGACGCCCAATTCGACCTCCGCGGCTTCGAAAACGTTTTGAAACTCCGCGCCGAGGTTGAAGGCCAGTGGGGCGGCCATCCGCCTTCACCCGAAAAATATTACGACCCGTCTTTCTACCAGGCGGCGCTGGCGAAAGCGAAGTAATCCCATGAGGAGAAATTAAAATTGCGAAATGTTTATCTAACTTTGTTTGCGGCGCTGGTCCTGGCCGGGTTCGCGCATGAATCCCGCGCTCAGCAGCCCCAAAAAGAACGCACCCTCGACGAAATCAAAACGGAAGCCATCAAGCGCGCCGAAAACGGCATGTACCCGCTCATCGGCCTCGATCCCGCCGACGTCCGCGAAGCCTTCTCGCACATCAACACCACCGACAACGACGAGTGGGCCGCCGCCTTCAGCACCGTCGCCGATCGGTACATGACCGAAGGGAACTCTCTGCTCTCCGCCAATCCCGCGCAAGCCGACAAAAACTTCGTCCGCGCCTGGCGCCTCTATTCCTTCGCACGCTGGCCGGTTCCCGCCTCCGCCGGCAAAAAACGCGCTTATACTAAAGCGCTCGAAGCCTTCCTCGCTCACGCGAAAATGATGGATCCTCCTCTCGAAGTCGTTCACATCCCCTTTGAAAATTCCGAAATCGTCGGCTACCTCCGCCTTCCCCAAAATGCCAAAGGCCCCGTCCCTGTCATCATAGCCATCAGCGGCCTCGACAGCCGCAAGGAAGACCTCACCGAAAATTTCGGCGTCGTCCTGAACTCCGGCATCGGTTACATCGGCGTGGATTCCCCCGGCACCGGCCAGGCGCCCATCAAAGCCAGTGAAACCGCCGAGCGCATGTTCTCCAAAGTCATCGACTACCTGCAAACGCGCCCCGAAGTGGATAAAACCCGCATCGGCGTGGATGGCCAGAGCTTCGGCGCCTACTGGGCCACCAAACTTTCCATTGTCGAACATGCCCGCCTGAAAGCCGTCGTCGCCCAATCGCCGCCAGTCGACGCCACTTTCGAAAAAAATTTCGTCCTGCAAAAAACTCTCGGCAATCGCGAATATCTTTTCGGCCTTGGCCCGGCCCTCATGTCCATCTTCGAAGGCGCGAACAAAGTCGAAGACTTGGGCGAAATTCTTCCCAAGCTCTCGCTGGTCAATCAGCATTTATTGGGGAAGCCGACAACCTCGATGCTCATCATCGCCGGTGCGCAGGACACGCAAGTGCCAGTCTCCGACGCCTACCTGCTCCTCAGCAGCGGCGACGTTCCAAAAGAAGCCTGGATCAATCCGCAGGGCGGCCACTTGGGTCGCCAAGTAAAAATCTGGCCCGACCCGGTAATCTTCCGCAAAATCCTAGTTCCGTGGCTGGTGAGAAACCTGGAGATCCCACCCATGTAGCGGCGGCCTTCTGCTCGCCCTGACGCAGGAAGGGAGGCCGGCGCTTATGTGGCACAGCTATTCCTGGCTGTGCTCTTGTATTTCCCTTCTTACGCCCAGCTATATCCGTGCTTCACCAACGGCAACGACCGTATCCTCTTCCCCGTAGCCGCAAAAATCGCATTGCACACCGCCGGCAACACCGGCGGCAGCGCCGGCTCTCCTAGTCCCGTCGGCGGATTATCCGTCCGCAGAAAATGCACCTCAATCTCCCCCGGCAACTGATTCATCCGCAGCGGTGTGTACTCATGGAAATTGCTCTGTACCGCGCGCCCCCGGTCAATCGTAATCTCGTAACTCATCACCGAACTCAACCCTTCCAGCACCGCCCCGCGCACCTGGTTGTCCGCATTCCCCGGATTGATGATGTGGCTCCCGATATCGCCGGCCACCCAAACCTTGTTCACCCTCACCGCATTCTTCGCGTCAACGCTCAGCTCCACCACTTCCGCAAAATATCCGCGGTGCGAAAACTGAAACGCCACCCCCATCCCCGTTCCCTTCGGCAAAGTCCGCTTTCCCCATCCCGATTTCTCCGCTACCAGCCGCACCACGCCCTGCATCCTCGCCCCATCCATGCTGCCCGAAAACTGATCCGGTTTCAGATCCGGCGTCGTCAGGCGCGGCAACCCCAACAACTCCAGCCGGAACTCCACGGGGTCTTTTCCCGCCGCATACGCGAGCTCATCCGTAAACGACTGAAACACCCACGAAAACGCATTGCTCCGCGGCGCTCGCAGCGCATACGTCGGCACGCCCAGCGGCATCAGCGACGCCCCAAAATGAAAGTTCGGCAAAAACGTTCCCGGAAACTCGTTCCCCGGAATATTTGCCGAGGGCGCGAACGTCTCGCCCTCTCCAAACGTCACAAAGTGATTCTTCCACGCCACCACTTTTCCTGATGCGTCCACCCCGCCCTTTAAGAAATGAAATCCCGCCGGCCGGTAGTGATCGTGATGAAAGTCATCCTCGCGCGTCCACAGCAGCTTCACCGGAACGCCCGCCTTTTTCGCAATCGCCGCCGCTTCCAGCATGTAATCGTTGGTCAGCCGCCGTCCGAATCCTCCGCCCGCGCGCTTCAAATGCACAATGATGTTGTCGTGTGGAATTCCCAGCACCTTCGCCACCTGCAGACGCCCGGATTCCGGAGTCTGGCTAGGCGACCAGAACTCCAGCTTCCCATCATGAAAATGCGCCAAACAATTTTCCGGTTCCATCGGTGCATGCGCGATAAACGGGTATTCATACGCCGCCTCAACGACCTTCGCCGCTGTTTGCAACTCCTTCTCCTCGTCGCCATCCTTTCGCAGCATCACCGCCGGCGCCTGTTTCGAAAGTTCCTGCGCCCGCCGCGCGAATCCTTCGCTGCTCTGCTGCGCCGTTGTCCCCTCATCCCACTTGATCTGCAATTTCTTCCGCGCGCTGTTCGCCTGCCACCAGTTCTCCGCCAGGATCGCCACCCCCGCATGCAATCCTAAGAGTTCCGTGGTCCCTTCCACCACAAACGCCTGCTTCACCCCCGGCAGCGCCTTGATCTCCTCCACATTCGCGCTGACCACTTTTCCCGCGAACACCGGGCACTTCTCATAAACGGCCCATAACATTCCTGGCACGCGGAAATCAATGCTGTAAATCGGCTTCCCCGCCACGATCGACGGCACATCCACGCCCATCGTCGCCTTGCCGATGATTTTGTAATTTTTTGGATCCTTCAGCGCCACACTCTTCAAATCCGGCACCGGCATCGTCGCCGCCTTCGCCGCCAGCGCTCCGTAAACGATCGCCCTCTTCGACCCGGTATGGATTACTCGCCCCGACGAGGTCTCGCACTCCGATTCCGGCACTTTCCAGTCTTGCGCCGCCGCCGCAACAAACATCTGCCGGCACGCCGCGCCCACTCTTCGCAACGGGTCCCAGTTGATCGGCGTGGCCGTGCTTCCTCCCGCCCGCTGCACGCCATACTTCGTCTCATCCAGGTCAGCTTGTTCGATGCGCACGTCTTTCCAGTCCACATCAAACTCTTCCGCGATCAGCATCGGTAAGTGCGTCTTCACGCCCTGCCCAATCTCCGGATTCTTCGCCGTAATCGTCACGATTCCATCCGCCGCCACACGCACGAAGGCCGTGGGAACAAACACCGGTGCAGGTCCCTGCGCTGGCGCTTGCCCCGCCACGGCATCCGCAACGCCGGGCAAATGGCAAGCCAGCAAAAATCCCCCGCCGGTGACGGCGGAAACCCTCAAAAATGTTCGGCGATCAATCGCAGTGGCGGGCATAGATCCCCCTGTTAAGGAAAGTGCAAGTCGCTTGCCGGCAGCGAGCGGCTTCCGACAGTGTAACGCCCTTCAGGCCGAATTCGTTTCAGAGTTCTCCGGCGGCTTCTCCATCACTCGCCGCATCTTCTCCACGTTCAATTCCCCTTGCCAGCGGCTCACCACCAGCGTCGCCACTCCATTTCCCACTACGTTTGTCAGCGCCCGGCACTCGCTCATGAATTTCTCGATCCCCACCAGCAGCGCCAGCGATTGCACCGGAATCGACGGCACCGCCGCCAGAATCGCCGCCAGCGTTACGAATCCCGTTCCCGTTACTCCCGATCCGCCCTTCGAAGCCACCAACGCGAACAACAAAATCCCGCTGATCTGCCCCAGTGAAAGATGCGTATTCGTCGCCTGCGCCAGAAACAGCGCCGCCAGCGTCAGATAAATATTCGTTCCGTCCGTATTGAACACATACCCCGTTGGAAAAACCAGTCCAACCGTCGAACGCGAAGCTCCCAACCCCTCCAGCTTGCGCATCATGTCCGGCAGCACCGTTTCCGAGGAACTCGTCCCCAGCACGATCAGCAACTCGTCCTTGATATACGCCAGAAACCGGAAAATCGAAAATCCCGCCAGCCGCGCAATGATTCCCAGCACCACCACCACAAACAAAAAGCTCGACAAATAAAAAGTTCCCATCAATTTCAGCAGATTCGCCAGCGACGCCACGCCGTAACTTCCCACCGTAAACGCCATTCCGCCCAGCGCCCCCAGCGGCGCGGCCCGCACCACAATCCGCACGATTCCGAACACTACCTTGTTCGCCACTTCAATTGCACTCAGCGCCCGCTTCCCGATTTCGCCCATATTCGCTATCGCGAATCCCGTCAAAATCGAAATCAGCAGCACCTGCGGCACTTCGCCGTCTGCCAATGCCCCGACAAATGTTTTTGGAATAAATCCCAGCAGAAAGGGAATGAAGCCGGTCTCTTTCGCGCGCCCCACAAACACCGCCGCGGCCTTCGGATCCAGCGTCGCCGCGTCAATGTTCAACCCGGCGCCGGGATGAAAAACCACCGCCACCGCAATTCCGATAATCAGCGCCAGCGTTGAAACCGCTTCAAAGTAGATCAGCGTCTTTACGCCCAGCGTCCCCACTTTCTTCAGGTCGCTCATTGACGCGATTCCCTGCACAATCACGCAGAAAATCACCGGCGCGATCATCATCCGGATCAGCGACACGAAAGCGTCGCCCAGAGGTTTCAGCGCCATTCCGGTCTTTGGGAAAAATCCCCCGATCCCGCAGCCGATCAGCACCGCAATTAGCACCTGCACGTAGAGAATTGTGTACCACGGCCTGGCTCTTCGCATCGATTCTGCTTTCGCCACTCGGTTCTCTCCGTGTCTTCAGGGGGTCGGAGCTTTAGCTCCGACATTAAAAGGCTGTACGATCTGGGCTTTAGCCCCTGAGGAATCTCCTCGCCGGTGTTCCTTTCGCAGCATTTCAGGTCACAACATGCAGCGGCGCTTCTTTCCCGCCCATCGCGCGCTCCACGTTTCGCCACGCCGTCCGGAACAGATACGCCGCGGACTGCCGCGTCACTCCCGCGATATGCGGCGTAAACAAAATGCGGTGAGCCGCCTCGCCTTTCAACGCCAGCAGGGGATTGTCTGCCGCTGGTGGCTCCGTGGAATATACGTCCACAGCCGCTCCGCCGAGCTTCCCGCTCTGCAACGCTTCCGCAAGCGCCGCTTCGTCCACGACCCCGCCGCGGGAACCTTGAATCAGAACCGCACCCTCTTTCATCATCGCCAGCTCGCGCCGTCCTATCAAGCCCGTCGTCTGCCGCAGCAATGGCACATGCAGGGTAATCACGTCCGCCAGCTGGAACAGATCTTCCAGCGAGCAGAACTTGGCGCCCACCTCCTCCGCCGCGCGCGGGTCACGCGGCGCCGGATCGTAATAAAAAATCAGGCAACCGCGCTTTTGAAAAGCAGCCGCAACTGCGACGCCGGTCACGCCAAATCCAATAATCCCCACGGTCAAGCCATCGAGTCCCTGTAAATTGTCGGCGATCATCCGCGCTCGATATTCCCGGTAATTGCCCTTACGAATCTCCGTATCGGCCCGGAAAAATCCGCGCAGCAGCACGGTTGCTGTCGTCACCGCAAATTCTGCAACCGATTCGTTGCTTCCTCCCGGAACATTCGCCACCGAAATCCCGCGCTGCTTCAGAAATTCCAAATCCAGGCGGTCCAGTCCCGCTCCGGTCACCTGCACAAACTTCACGCCCGCATTTTCGAAGATTGCATTCGGAAGTTTTGGCCCAACGGCGGGAATCACCAGCGCCCGCGCCTCCTTCATCAGCTCGGCCACATCACCATCGCTCGGAGCACGGTAGGCGATTTTCAACGACCCGGGCGGCAAAGCGCCCACTCGGCGAAAATCCTCGACTGGGCGCAGGCACAACACGTCGATGCTCATGATTTCTTTGGATTCCTCAGAGAAACGCCGGGTTCCTGTGTGGCTGCGGCAACATCCGCTACGGGGAAAAAGCACAGCAGCACCAGCGGCTCGCTTCCCGTGTTCCGCGTAACATGTTTCTCGCCGGGAGGCATCAGCAGCGTATCCCCAGGCCTCATTTCATATTCGCCGCTGTCCGCAAACGTAGTCCCTCGTCCCGAAAGCGTGTAGATGCACTCCTCAAACTCCGAATGCTGATGTGCTGCGCGCGGCGCGTCACCAGGCTTCACCACGGGTATTTCGACCAGCCTGAGGGTCATCCCACGCGCCCCAAGCTCACCCGACACAATCTCCTTCGCTTTGCGCCCCGGTAGCCCAAGCTCCTTCGCCTCGCCCTGCTTGAACAACCGCGCCATCAACGCACCCTACTCAGTTGCCGCAATTCCGCTGTACCGCCCTGAATCTTGTCCAGTTGCTTGAAAATCTCCGCGGACTGCGCGGCAATCGAATCGGCAACGCTGTTCAGCATCTTTTGCGCCTTCTCGATTGTTGCGTGCTGCGGGCTGCCATACCATCCGGTCGGCGCAATCGAACGCACATCCGTCAGCACCGGCTGGTAACTCCGCGTCCGCCGCAGCGCATCCACCTTGTGCCCGTGCGTATGGTCCGAAGAGTAGTCGATGCGCTCCAGGTGCACCAGGTCCGGCCGGTACGCCAGCACCGCCAGCGCTTCAATCTCCCCGCCGTGCGTCAGGCCGCCGCACTCCTTGCCGAACATGTCTTCCGCCACAAAACACGCTTGCACGGTCAGTACCGTCATTCCGTGTTCGCGGTGCAGCAAATCCGCCGCAACTCCCAGCGGCGGAATATTCAGTTCGTGCCAGTTCAGAATCAGCAGGTATTTCGCCCCATGCTGCGCCACGGACGCGCAGGTTTCTTTCACCACGTTCATGTACGTATCCGGCGAAAGTGTGATCGTTCCCTCAAACGGCATGTGCAGCGGCGTCACGCCCAGCGGCCCGCCGGGCAGCACCAGTCCATCCATCCGTTCCGCCACCGCGTGCGCAATCACATTCGAGGCAAAAATATCCGTCCCCGTCGGCAGATGCGGCCCATGCTGCTCCACGCTCCCTTGCGGCAAAATCACCAGCGGATTCTTCTTCAACTGCGCCGCGATCTCCGGCTGCGTCAAATCCACGAAGTACCGGCTGGCAAGCATCGGCCCTCCCGTCATTCCGTCACCCGGTTCTGTGCGTCTTTCAAAATATTTGCAATCGCCACGCACTGCCCGTTCTGTTCCAGCGACTTCAGCGCCGCATACACCATCGCCACCGCCACATTTCCATTCTGAGCGCTCAATTCGTTCGCCTTGCCTGTCCGGCAGCTCTCCGCGAACATCTCCAGCTCCGCGCGGAACATATCGCTCTCCGGCACCTTCAGCTCTTCCCGCTTCGCATAGCCGTCTATCCCGCGTTGAATATAAAGCATGGATTTCTTGTGCAGCTGGTCCGGTGTATCCCACGTATCAAAATCGATTTCGTAATGCATCAATCCCTTCGACCCGAACACCCGCACCGAAAAAATTCCCGGCGACGTCCAACACGAACCCACATATCCGATCTTGCCGTCCGCGAACTTCAGCAAGGTCATGGATTGGTCGTCCACCTCCGCGCCCACAGGCGAGAGTTTCGACGACATCCCGCTCGCCTCCACTACTTCGCCGCCCAAGTAATGCAGCACATCAAACTGGTGAATCGCCAGTTGCGACAGCGGTCCGCCGGGCGCCTTGTCCTTATACCAGCGCCACGTCTTTGGCGTCAGCTCGAGCGCGCGATTGTTCGAAAAATTTGCCTCGATGAAAGCCACGCGCCCCAGATCTCCCGCGTCAATCGCTTCTCTGATCTTCCGGATCCCGGCCATCAGCCGCGCGCTGTGCCCTACCGTAACCGTGATTCCGTATTTCTTCTCCAGCGCCGCAATCTGCAACCCTTCCACCAGGGAACTCGCAATCGGCTTTTCCGTGTACACGTGTTTCTTCGCCTTCGCCACCAGCGCCGCCATCGGCAGGTGCTGCTCGTTCGGCACCGTTAAAATCACGCCTTCAATCGAACTGTCGCCAAGAATCGCTTCCATCGTCGCCGCCGACGGCACGCCCGTCTCCGCCTGAAACGCCTCGCGCTTTTCCGCCGAACGGCTGAACCCGGCAACGATTTTCAATTTGTCCGACTTGGCCGAAGCGCGCGTCAACACCTTTGCCCAGCGCCCAAGACCGACGATTGCCAACTGCACAGGAGAAGAAGTCACAAGGTCCTCGAAGAAAAGAATGGGGTTGCAAACGACATAATATCATAGTACCGTATTACGAGAATATGTCCAAGTCAAGACCTTTACTTCGCTCCTCTTCCGCTCTCGCGGCCATCCCCAAATCCGCCGCGCCCCTCCGTCGCCAAGTCCTCGACGAACTCCGCCAATCCATCATCGCCGGCCGCCTCAACCCGGGTGAACGCCTCGTCGAGCGCGAACTGATTGCCATGATGGGCGTCTCCCGCACCGTCATCCGCGAAGCACTTCGCCAACTCGAATCCGAAGGCCTGGTCGCCATCGTCCCTAATAAAGGACCAATTGTCCGCACACTCAGCGTCGAAGAAGCCCGCGACATTTATGCGATTCGTGCGGTACTCGAAGGACTCGCCGCGCGCCTCTTCACCGAACAGGCTGGTGAAGCTCAAGTCGCGCGTCTCGACCGAGCCCTCTCCACTGTCGAAAAAGCCTACGATTCCGGCGATGCCGAAAAGATGCTCGAAACCAAAAACAATTTCTACGAAGTTCTCTTCGAAGGCGCCAAGAGTGAAACTCTTGCCTCCATGCTCGCCATCCTTCACGGCCGCATCTGGCGCTGGCGTGGACTCGGCCTTACGCACCCAAATCGTTCCCAGGAGCGCGATCGCCAGAGCCTGAAAAATCTTCGCGCGCTCGTCCAGGCGATCCGCGCGAAAGACGCCGCCTTGGCCGAAAATATTCTTCGCGAGGAAGTCAGCAAAGCCGCCGAGGAAGTCCATCGCCTGTTGAAGGATGGGCCGTCGCAGGCCCGCGCGGAGAAACCAGCCGTCAGTTAGGTCTTTATTTTTGCTTCAAAATGAGGACACCAAAGATGGAGACACACTTTATTGTTCACGATAAAGCCGACACCGTCGGCGTGATGGTCGTCGAAAATGCCCGCCCCGGACAGGATCTGACCGGCTGGATCATGGAAACCGACGAAACCATTTCGCTTAAAGCGCTCGATGCGGTACCGCTCGGACACAAAATTGCCCTGAAAGAAATCAAATCCGGCGACACCGTTTTGAAGTACGGGCACGACGTCGGCCGCGCCGTCGCCGCAATCGGCAAGGGGAATCACGTGCACGTACACAACATGAAGACGAAGAGGTGGTGAACGATGGGACGCTATCAGTTTTTTGGGTACCGCAGGGAAAACGGGCGCGTGGGCATTCGCAATCACGTCGTGATTCTGCCGCTCGATGATCTTTCCAATGCCGCCGCCGAAGCCGTCGCCAACAACATCAAGGGCACACTCGCGCTTCCGCACGCCTACGGCCGCCTGCAATTCGGCGAAGATCTCGAACTCCACTTCCGCACTCTCATCGGCACGGGCTCCAATCCCAACGTCGCCGCTTGCGTGGTCATCGGCATTGAGCCTGGCTGGACCGGCCGCATCGTCGACGGCATCGCGAAAACCGGCAAGCCCGTCGCAGGATTCGCCATCGAAGGCAACGGCGACATCACCACCATCGCCAACGCCTCCCGCAAAGCGCGCGAATTCGTGCAGTGGGCCAGCGAAAAACAGCGCGAAACCTGCTCCATCGAAGAACTCTTCGTCTCCACAAAATGCGGCGAGAGCGATACTACTTCCGGCCTCGGCTCCTGCCCCACGGTTGGCAACCTCATCGACAAGCTCGATCCGCTTAAAGCCACCACCTGCTTCGGCGAAACCTCCGAACTCACCGGCGCGGAGGTCGTCTGCGCCAGCCGCGCGGCCACAAAAGAAATCGGCGACAAATTCATGCAGGTCTTCCGTGCCTATCAGGAAGTGATCGAGCGGCACAAAACCAGCGATCTTTCCGAATCGCAGCCTACAAAAGGAAATATCGCCGGCGGCCTCACGACCATCGAAGAAAAAGCATTCGGCAATTTCCAGAAAATCGGCAAGAGAGCAAAATTCATCGATGTCCTGAAGCCCGCCGAAGCCCCCGCCAAAGGCCCCGGCCTCTATTACATGGACACATCTTCCGCAGCCGCCGAATGCGTAACGCTCCAGGCCGCCGCAGGGTTTGTTGTCCATCTTTTTCCGACAGGGCAGGGCAACGTCATCGGCAATCCCATCGAGCCGGTCATCAAGCTCACCGCCAATCCAAAAACCGCCCGCACGATGAGCGAGCACATCGACCTGGATGTTTCGGGAATTCTCCGGCGCGAAATGACCATGGACCAGGCCGGCGATCAGTTGATTGACATCATGCTGCGCACCTGCAACGGCCGCCTCACTTGCGCCGAAGCCCTCGGCCATCGGGAATTCGTGATGACCAAGCTCTATCAAAGTGCCTAATTAAGGCGAGCAGAAAGAAAGAGGGCACGACGGTGTCGTGCCCCTACAGGAGTCTCCTCACAATTTTGCGGGAGAGGTGTTTTTCTTTTCTACTCGATCTGCGTGTTGAAGCTGAAGAGCATCTGCCAGCGGGCGTCGCGCTTCACCCACATGCGCGTATTGAAATAGGATTTCGCCCCGGGCCGCTGCTCGTGCGCGATCATCATCACCGTTTCGCCAAAGTCAAACATGTCGGCCGACAATAATTCCTGCGGGGCGGCGCGCCTCCCGGCCGTTTTCTGCTTGTTGATCTGCGCGAGGCGATCCTCTTTGGTGAACGGCCGGTCGTGAAAGGTGTCCGTGGCGGTAAATTCATCGGCAATCAGCGGTGAGTACGCCTCGGCATCGCTCTCTGCCATCGCGCGCATCACTCCCTGCCAGGAAGCGATCGCTTCTTTTTCGTTCGCAGTCTGCGGCTCGAAGGGAATTGTCTTGCACGGATTGACGCATTCAACGGAAGTCCTGGCGGCGGGCGGTTCCGATTTGTCCACTTGCTTCACTTCCTGATAGAGCAGGATGTGCCAAGCGTCTCCACGTTTAACCCACACGCGCAGAACGTTCATCTTGCCGCGATTGGCCCACACAACCGCGGTGTTTCCGTAAACGCGGGCCTGCGCTTCCGCATCGGAATTCGCTATCGCAGGAAATGTCTCCAGAACTTGTCCCCGCGCAAAACGTTTTCCAAACGAATCGATCCACGTGAAGTCAAGGGACAGTAAACTTGCCGCCGCGGCGTCCCTGTGCACCATTGACTGGACAAATGCCTTGTCGGTTTGGAGAAGGGAAGCGGAGTCGGCGGCGCGAAGCGGGGCCGCGGCGCACGCGAGAAGTACGAAGGCCAGGAATGTCGGCGCGCCGACATTTACGCAAATTTCGCGATTATGATAACCAGTAAATGACATATTCAAATTGTTCCTCGTGGAACATTCCGTGAAACATTCGAATCTCCGCAACGTTCGAATGGAAGCACATCCATTCGAAGCTACTTCGCCGCCGCGGCTTGAATCGCCGTCTGGTAGCTTATGGACATGATCCACTTGCCATCGCGCTTGATCCACAACCGGCTGACATGAACCGGCTTGCCCGAATACGGCTGATGCAGGCAAGTCATGATTACGGCGTCGCCAAAATCGAACATCTTTGCGCTCACCAGCGGAGCCGGGGCGGAGCCGGCTCCACTGGCCTTCTGTTTGTTCAAGGTCTCAATTCGCCCGGCTTTCGAAATCGGGTGATCGCTGTTCGAACTGATCTGAACAAATTCTTCCGCAATGTGCGGCGCCCAAGCCTCCGCGTCATGCGCGGTAACGCCGGTTTCCAAAGCCTGCCATGATGCGATGATTGCCTGCTCCGCCTCGTTCGCGGGCGTAAACGGCACCGTCTTGCACGGGTTCTCGCATTCCTTCACTCCGGACCCCGCCGAAGTTGAAGGCTGCGCCAGTTGCTTCACCTCGTGATACACCAGCAGCTTCCACCCGCCGGGCTGTTGCACCCACATCCGCAAAACATGAATCTTCCCGCGGCTCGCTTGCACTGCGCCCACCTGTCCGTACGTGCGCTCCGTGACGTCGATCCCGCTTTCGTCGCCCAGCGCGGGCTTTGGAACCGCATGCAACACTTCCGCGGCCGTCAGTGTTTTTCCATCCGAGTCGGTCCACGTAAAGTCATCGTCCAGCATTCTGGCAAGCAGGGAACCGTTTTGTAGGGAGGCGGCTTGTACGAACTTGCGATCGGCCTGCAACACCGCCTGGTCCGTGTCAGCGGCAAAAGCGCTCCGCGCAGCAAGGGAAAACAAAAGGCTGGCCGACGAAAGCGCTACAACGAGGAAGAGAAGGGGCCGAGTGCGCATTCTGGAAAATTCCTTTCACCCATGAGTTCGAAATGCCCGTTCAAGCGCTGCACAGATAAAAATGGGGCCGGAACGAATCCGGCCCCGGTTGAAGCTCAGTCATCCGCCTCAATTAGAAGAGGAACTTCAGCCCGAACTGAATGGCGCGCGCGCCGCCGGAGCCGAGCACCGGATTGACGGACGCGGTGTCTGGCGTGGCGCAACTGCAACCGAATGGGCCAGCAGAAGGGTCCGCCGTTGCGCCGACACCCTGGCCGGTGGCTCCGCCGAAGGGATTGGCAAAGTTCGGATGGTTGGTGACGTTGAACATTTCGGCGCGGAATTGCGTCGTGAGCCGCTCGCCGAATTTCCAGCTCTTGGAAACCGAGAGGTCCAGGTTGTGGAAGCCATTGTCGCGGAAAATGTTGCGGCCGGAGTTTCCGAAGGTGCCAAGAGGCGGCGCTAACAAGGCGGACTTTCCAGTGGAGTAGCATCCGCCGCCCGGAAAGACCAACATGTTTTTTTGTGCCTGAGACGACGCAGCGTTGAAGCAAACGGTTGCTCCGGCAGGGGTTCCGGCAACAACGCCGGTTACATCGCCCGTGATTGGATCGGTCGTGAAATCGGCAGTGCCACCATAAAAGGGAATCGCGGAGTCGGGTCGCGAGTGGAAGTCGGAAGGGCTGCCGAAGAAGTTCCAACGGTCGGCAAACTCGCCGGTCCCGCTGAAGTCGTTCGCCGAGTCAAATGCCTGCCACGGCTGACCGCTCTGCAATGTAAGGATCCCGTTCAGCTGCCAGCCTTCGAGCATCTGGGCGTAGCCTTTCTTTCCCGGGATGGTGTAAGTGGCCGAGAGGGTGAAGCGATGCCGGATGTCAAAATCGCTGGCCCCGTAATCGCCCTGCGGATTGAGACTATCCTTGGGCAGATATTGATTCCAGTTGTAAGACTGGTTGTCGATGGCGTGAGAGTACGTGTAGCCAGCAACGAAATCCAAGCCATGATAGTTGCGTCCGGTGAAGGTCATCTGCAAGCCGTTATAGTTCGACCTGTAGATGTTCGAATAATAGTTGATATATCCCAGATACGGATACTTGGTGTTAAACGGTCGCGTTGCCTGCTCGTTCCCGTCCGCGTTCACGCCGTTGACAATGTCAGACGGCGTCCACCCTGAGCCCAACGCGGGCTGATTGAGATCCTGGATACCCGTCAGGCGCGAACCGTGGTTCCCCACGTAGGCTAAGTCCAGCGAAAGTTTGCCGGAGAGGGCGTGCTGGATGCCCAGGGTCCACGTAGTGACATACGGAGTTTTGTAGTTGCGGTCCATGGCAAAGATGTCGCACGGGCCGGCGTCGTTACCGATGCCATCACCGCAGGCGACATTGCTCACGAGGTTCGACGGATAGATTCCCGCCCCGCCGACGGAAGAACCGTTCCAATTGAGCTGGCCGGCTCCGAGCGTGATACCGGAGGCGACGATGTTGCCGATGCCCGGTGTGGACACGCCATTGAGCTGAATCGCGGCGCCTGTTGGCACAACGTTGGCTCCCAGGGTGACGGTGTTATTGGTGTTCTGTTGGGACAGGAAGGTGCTCATGGAAAGCAGGTCGTAAACAATGCTTGCGCCTGCCCGCACGACTGTTTTTCCATCGCCCTTGACGTCCCAGGCCACGCCGATGCGCGGAGCAAAGTTCGTGAAATCCTTGTTGTACAGTGAGCCGATATTTTTGCCCACTTGTTCCAGGCCGACGGAAGGCTGAAAATTGCCAAGTTGATTATTGGAATCGCTTGGAACGCCCTGAAGTTCATAGCGCAATCCCAAGTTCAAGGTCACGTTCTTGGCGACACGCCAATCGTCCTGAAAGAATGCGGCGAACAGATTTTGGGTCATGTGGCGGATGGGGTCTCCGGCCAGGATGCTGGCGTTGTGTACGTCGCCGGCCAAAAAGCTTTCGAGTGGAGTCGAACCCTGGAAGGCGCCGTTCGTATTAAATGTGGGACGTCCCCTGGCTCCCCGGTACGTGCCTTGGTTCACCTTATCAATGCGGACTTCGGCCCCGAATTTCAGGGCGTGCTTTCCGCGCAAATTCGATACTTGGTCCACAAAATCGTAAACGTTGTCGGGTCCTACCAGCTTGGGGAAGTTATGAAAACCGCCCAGTTCGGTGAAGCCGCTAATTCTGACGTTTGGCAGCCCGCCAACGGTGGCAACCACCGCGGGAGAGAGGCCGGTGTTGATTTGATAGGCGATGCCTACGTTGGCGGGGACGATGGTAAGGTGATAGCGCGTGTAGCCAACCCTCAGGTCATTAGCCCACTGGGCGCTCGGCGTCCAGGCATAGTGACCTGCAACGGCCTGAGCCCGCGAATGAATCACGGTGCCATACTCGGGGAGTAGTTCCGCCGCATCCTCCGCGGTGATGTTGTCGTTACCGAAGAAATAGGAACCACTCAACGTGTTCTTCTCATTGATGTGGTAATCCACTTTGCCTAGGGCGTTCCTGGAGGAATCGACGTCCGGAAACCCTCCGGTGAGGGACTTACCGCCGCTCGCGTTCGGCCCAAAAGCGCCGCCCGTGCATGATGTGTATGGTGCTGCCACATTTGCCGGACAGCCGAGAAGATAGAGACTCTGTGCGCTGAACGGGATATTGTTGGCCGCGAGTTCCGCCAACGCGTCCGGAATGCTGACCGACGGGTCCGGGCCTCCGGCTGCGGTAACCGTGGTGGGGGAATTTGTCGGAATCGAATTGCCCACCGTGTAATTGCGGTTTTCAAAAGCGCCAAACCAGAAGAGTTTGTCCGGAATGATGCGGCCGCCTGCAGTTGCTCCGTATTGTTCCAATTCGACTGGGGTCTTGGCAGTTCCAACAGGGTTAAAGTAGTTGCGGGCATCGAAGGAGTCCGATCGGCCAAACGCATATGCCGAGCCGTGGATCTGATTCGTGCCGGACTTTAGTCCGACGCTGGTGATGGCTCCCGGCTTCCAGCCGAATTCCGCCTTGGGATTTACCTGGGTGTTGAATTCCTGGATCGCATCGATCGGCAAGATCGTGGCCGCGTCGCCAGCCACGGCAGCAGCGTTGGTCACGCTGAAACCCATGAAGGCTTCGTCGTTGCTCAAGCCGTCCACCAGGTAGCTGGTGTCTTCGGGCCGCGCGCCATTGGTGGTTTGGGTCCACGGGCCGCCACCGGGATACACCGTCGTGCCCGGCCGCAGGGTGAGCAGGTTTTGATAATTTCTGCCGTTCAGGGGGATCTCATTAATCGTGGTGTTATCGATCGTGCCGCCGAGAGTGGTTGAAGTGGTGTCCACCATCGGTACTTCTTCGGTGATCGTAATGACTTCGGTTGCCGAGCCGGGCTGCAGCACCACGTCTACGCGCAAATCCTTGCCGACTTCGACCTGAATATTCTTGCGGTCGAAGACCTTGAAGCCTTTCACCTCGACACGAACGGAATACGTGCCGGCTACCAGGTTCAACGCGACGAAGGCGCCATCGGAATCCGTCACCAAGTTTTGAGTAACGCCGCGGGCCACGTCGGTCACAACTACGCTCGCCCCGGCGATGTAGGTGCCCGACTTATCCGATACCGCGCCCAAGATGCGGCCGGTGTTCCCCTGCGGGTAGGCCGGAAGAGAAAGGAGAAGAACGGCTGAAAGCAGAACCACAAGCCCAAGAGACTTCCGAAAAATGACGCAATTCGACATTACTCACCCCTGTAAAATCCCCTGCTCGGGAGCAGACCCCGCACAATAGGTATAGCCGCTGTACCATCATACGGAGCGGCTTGTCAACCATTTCCTTTCTTGACCTCAGCAAAATTATTCATGTTGTCCGATTCCGCCGCCCAGCAGATCTGCGTGGATACCATCTAATTCAAAGAAACAAAACAGGTTATTTCTGGGGAGGAGTTGGCCCGGAGGATCATAAGGGGGTTGGCCGTCGACAACGACCCCAAGCTGTCGAATTTGGGGGAACCCTTTCGCCGGCGGTCTAAATTGGTCCAGATAACAGACCTCTCCGGCCCCGCCACGGCGGGGAAGTGGCCCCCAGGGAACGTAATCTTCCGGAGCAATTCCTAGCGCGTTTGTTGGTGTAAATTTCAGTCCTGAACGGTATAGATCCAGATCTCAGCGCCGTGATCGGCCCGAGGCGGGACTCCGAGGAAAAACCGGTCAAAGCCTTTGTGTCCTTTGCCAAAATATCCCGCGGTGCGCGCTCCCAGCGTCGAGGGAACTTTTGCCAAAAGCTGGTAGTGATCCGCATCTGTCTGCTGAAACACGCTGATGTACCCTTCGCCGCCAGGAACATAAATTCTTTTGCGCCCCGAATCGTAATAGACGTCGTCAGCATCCTGCACGCACGGGAATTCCGCCACCGTGCGGCCCGAGTTCGTATCGAAGACGGCCAGGCGAGCGGGTTCGTGCGTCGCCACAAACAGGCGGTGATCCGCTTCATCCAGCGCCATCGGGAAATTGTGTTCCAGCGTCATTGGCCAGCGCGCGATCGCGCCAGTCTTGCGATTGATCACCGCAATCTGCTTTAAATCCGGCAGATTCACGTAAATACTCGGACCCGCCGTTTCCAGCTGAAACGATTCCGGATGCGCGCCCAGCTTGTACTCTTCCGGCAGGCGTTCGTTGGTCGTCGCGTCCACGGCGCCGATCGCGCCGGTCTCGTCTTCTCCAAATCCCACGTACACCCGGTGGGTCGCGGCGTCGTAACGCAGATTGTCCACGTCGCCATGAAAATCGATCTCCTTCACCAGATCAAAATTCTCGCCCGCATAAATCCGCAATTTCCCTTTGCTGCTGGCGAGGAAAAGTTTCTTCGAATCCGGAGCGTACGCCACACCCTGCGGATTTGGGATACCGGTAATTGTGTGGGAGCGCACCCGCGCGCTGATGTCGATTACCTCCACGGAATTGTTTCCGAGCGCGGCCACAAACAGCTGGTTCTTCCCGTCGAATCCGAAATGATCAAAGCGGCCCTGTACGCCGGGGATTGCAATCGCTTCCGTCAAAACGAGCGGCCGGGGAGCTTCGGGGGTTGCTCCGCCCTGTGCTCGAAGCAAAGGTGAGATCGCAAGCGCGAGCACCAGCAAGAAACTAAAAGGGCGGAATGAGAATGAGTTCACAGTGCCTCCAAGAAAACGAAGAAATTCGATCCTGCCGGATCGCTGGTGGGGGAGAGTACACCAAAAAGAGTTGACGTGGCAAAAGGTCAGGTGGTAGAACCACAATCCGCGGTGCTTTGTTTGCCAGACTAGCCACTCGCTCCAATCTTTGAACCGAGGTGAAGGATGCGTTCTCCGTTAAAGACTGTCTTATTCGGGTTCGGGCTCATGTTCGCTGGTCCTCTCTTTTTGCCCTTTGGTATGGGCAGCGCCTGCGCCCAGCTCGCCACCGGCCGGGAAGCCGCAGAAGCGATTCCTACGCACGGTTATGTCGTCGCCACCAAAGCCATCAAGGGTTCAGAGATACCCGGCGACTACACCTTCGTTCTGACCCGTGATGAAATCTACGTTCCCATCCTGGTCCGCAAGCCCAAAGGCAACGGCCCGTTTCCCGCCATTACCATGGGCTGGGGTGAGGGCCGGGAAGGGATGAAGAAAGTTGAGGAGCTCACCGAGCGGCTTACGCAGATGCAGGACCGGATGATCGCACGCGGATACGTGGTGGTGACGGTGAATTATCGCAACGAAATTCCCTACGCCTATGAAACTTCCAAGCCGCCGCAGAATCTTCCAGATAGTATCAGCGGCGACCGGCGCATGTTGAAATCAGGGCCCACGCTCGATCACGAAGATCTGATCGCCATCATCAAGTACTTGCAATCGCTTCCTTACGTTGACAAGAAGGCCGTCGGCGCCATGGGCGTCAGCCACAGCGGCGAAATGATCATGAAGGCGTCCAGCGAGTACGATTTCGCCGCCGGGGTCTGCATCGAGCCCGCCGACCACGAATTCCTCACCGTCAACACCGGCCCCACCGCGCCAAGAAAAGACAACGAGATCCAGTACAACGACATTGAAGTGGCCCGCAAGAATGCCAATAAGGCGGAAGCGATGGAACGCATCCAGCGCATCCACACACCGATTCTGATCTTTGGCCGCGACACCGATCACCAGCAGGGAATTTTCAAGCTGACCTACGAATGGATGAAAGAGGCGGGCAAAGACGTACAATGGGCCAGCTTCAATCACCCGGTGCACGGCTACGTGTTCATCATGAATGAGCCGGACGGTGCGTATAAACCGGATGAGATCCAGCAGAAGACTTTTCAGATCTTCATGGATTATTTTGACAAGCACCTGAAACACTAGCGCCAGCCGGGGATTTCGAAGCGGCTCAAGCAGATTGAAAACTGGGGGTGTGCCGTGAAACTCGGATTCATCGGCCTCGGAGACATGGGGCAGGCGATCGTTCCGCGCCTGCTTGCGGCGGGCCATCAAGTGGCCGGGTGGAACCGCACGAAAGAAAAAGCCGGACCGCTTTTCAAACTCGGCATGGGCTGGGCCGATTCACCAAAGCAGTTGGCGGCCGAATCCGAAATCGTCTTCACCATCGTCACGAATTCAGACGCGGTCAAATCCATTGCCCTCGGCGAAGACGGCGTTCTTTCCGGCCTGCGCAAAGGCTCCATCTATCTGGACATGAGCACGATCGATCCGGAATCGAGCCGCGCGGTCGGCGCCGCGTTTTCCAAAGCCGGCCTGATCATGATGGATGCGCCCATTTCCGGCACCACGCTGACCATCGGCAAGGGCAATGCTTCGGTGATGGTCGGCGGCGACAAGGCGGCGTTCGATCGCGTGCAACCCGTGCTGCTGGGGATCGGCCCGAAAGTGACTTACATCGGCGCACAGGGCCTCGCCGTGCAGCTCAAAGTTGCGCTCAACATGACCCTAGTCATCGAAGTGATCGGCTTTTGCGAAGGCGTCGCGCTTGCGGAAAAAGGCGGGGTGCCGCGCGAAGTGGCCGTGGACGCGATGCTGAAGAGCGTCGTGGCCTCGCCGGTGATCGCTTATCGCGCGCCGCTTATCCTTGAAGGCCACATCTCCGACGCCACTTATGGCGACGTGAATCTGCAGCAGAAAGACATGCTGCTGGCGCTGGAACTCGGCCGAAAGATGGGCGTTCCGGTTCCGCTTGGCGCCGCCGCGAACGAAATGCTGAACGCTTGCCGGGGTCTTGGGCTTTCGCACCACGATTTCGTCACCGTTTATGAGGTCTATCGCCGCCTGGGAGGAATGTCCAAATGAAACCGTACCGCACCAATCTTCGCGATGTGCCGAAAGTCGGCGGGCTGACCGAAGAAGACGGGTGGATCAACATGCAGGTGCAGTTTCTGATCGACCAGAAAACGGCGGGCTCCGACAAACTTCTGATCGGCTGGACGGTTTTGCCGCCCGGCGCGCGCCACGACAAGCATCGCCACCCGAATTGCGACGAATTTTTCGTCGTCATCCAGGGCAGCGGCCACATCTACACGGACACTGGACGCGAGCCCTCCTCCAAGGGAGATGTCATCTTCACCCCGCGCGGGCATTGGCACGGCTTCGACAACACCGGCAAGGAAGACGTGGTCCTCGTCTGGGGTTGGAGCGGCGCTGGCTCGCTGGAAGCCGCCGGTTACGAAATTCCCCCGGAAGGCTATTGATCGTGGAACGGATTTGCTGAATGCAAGCTGCCTGGCCAGTTGCCTGGGAAGACCCGCGCATCAAAAGCGGAATGCAGCAGCAACTTCGCTGGCGCCGCGAGCTGATGGCCGCGGGGAAAAAGCCGCTTGGGTGGAAGCTGGCTTTCGGCGGCCCCGCGGCGACGGAAAGATTGCGCATCCGCGCGCCGCTCGTTGGCTTTTTGATGGCCGACGCGGTGGTTGCCTCCGGTTCAATGATTTCTTCCGCCGGTTGGAAAAAGCCGGCGGCCGAGCCGGAACTCGCGGTTTACCTCGGAAAAGATTTGCCTTCGGGAGTGGATCGCAAAACGACCACAGAGGCAATCGCGGGCCTGGGGGCCGCCATCGAACTCGCGGATGTGGATCATCCGTCCGACGATGTCGAAGGCACATTGGCGCGAAACATTTATCAGCGCCACGTGGTTCTCGGCGGTTGTGAGACAAAGCAAGCTGGTGGGTCTTTGTCGGGGCTGAATGCGCGCGTCTTTCACAACGGAGCGGAGATGGCAAACACTTCGGACTTCGAAGCGCTGACTGGTGAAGTCATCACCAACGTCGGCCACGTCGCCAATCTTCTGGCACAGTTTGGAGAGACCCTTCGCGCCGGCCAGATCATCATCGCCGGCTCCATCACTCCGCCCATCTGGGTTCAGCCCGGCGAATCCATCGGTTTTCATCTCGTACCGCTGCAGCCCATCTCCATAAATTTCGCGGGGGCGGCGTAACTCTGGGAAACAAGTAGAATCAAACGTGAATCGCGCAACTTGCGGCACCGCGGTGGCCGGCGTATAGTGCGTCGAAATCTAAAATTGGGATAAAAACAGGATTAGATGCCCAAGATTAAAATCAACTCGGTGACGAAGCGGTTTATCTCCCTAGCGGGGGCGGGTCTTTCCCTGACAGTCCTGGCCTTCGCCGGACAGAGCAATCCAGCAAAACCCGGCGCCTGGTCGGGTGTCCTCGTTACCAGCGCCTGCAACGCCGACGAGGCTTTCAACGAATCTCCCGAATGCTTTAAAAATGTTCCCGGTGCGAAAATCGCTCTCTACGACGACACCAATCGCGTGATGTACTCGCTGGAGCCACAGGAAAAAGTTACCGGGCATCTCGGCGACACCGTCACCGTGCACGGCACTCTCGACGAAGACATGATTAATGTCACTTCCGCCGAACCAATGTCCATCGGCCTGGCCGTCGGCCAGAAGGCACCCAATTTTTCCCTCCGCGACGAATTTGGCCGTGTGCAAACGCTCGAATCTCTCAAAGGCCCGAACGGAACCGTTCTCCTGTTCTTCCGTTCCGCCGACTGGTGACCCTTCTGCAAAGGGCAGCTGGTCCAGCTGCAAAGCGCGTATCCGAGATTCGAAAAGCAGGGCGTGAAATTAGCGGCCATCAGCTACGACTCCGAAGAAATACTGAAATTCTTCGCCGACCGCCACAAAATCGGGTATCCGATGCTGGCGGATCCCGATTCGAAAATCATTAGGGCGTACGGCGTTTTCAATCACGAAGCCACCGGCATGCAAAAAGGTTTTGCCCGGCCCGGCTATTTCTTCATCGATTCGAATGGCGTGATCAAGGAGAAATTCTTCGAAGCCAAATACCGCGAACGCCTCACCGGCAACAGCATCATCGCGAAACTCTTCCCCGAATTGGGCCAGGAAGTCACCGACACAGTGGACGCCCCGCACCTGAAGCTGGCGTTGGAGCAATCCGACCGCACGGGTGTGCCGGGAACGCGCATCACGGTGTACGCCGACGTACAGTTGCCGCCGGACGTCCATATGTATGCTCCCGACACGCAGGGGTACAGGCCGGTCAAATTGGTGCTGGACCCCACTCCGGATCTGATGTTCGGCCCGGTGGAATATCCTGCTTCCCTGACTATGTATTTGCCGGCGATCAAAGAAAAAGTGCCGGTGTACGAAGGAAAATTCCGCATCAGCCAGGAAGTAAATGTAAACACCAGCGCGGGATTCTGGGGTTCGCTCGGAAAAGACGGGAAGAGCATTCCAATCACCGGCAAGCTTGAATATCAGGCCTGCGACAAAACCATGTGCTTTGTGCCAACTTCAGTCCCGGTAAAATGGCAAATTCAGGTCTTCCCGCTCGACCGCACCCGCGCGCCAATCGAGATCCGCCACAAATAACCGCGCACATTCCGCAAAATTGTTGCGTCCTTCGGCAAAACGCCGCTTGCTTGCCAGGCAAAGATTTGCCGTATGATACGGGCATGCGACTTCTCCTGGTCGAAGACGACGCGCGCATCGCGCGTTTTGTAGCCAAAGGCTTGCGTGAAGAATCGTATGCTGTCGACACCGTCGAAAACGGAAACGACGCCGTCTATCAGACCGAAATCAACGATTACGACCTGATCGTTCTGGACGTCATGATTCCGGGTATCGACGGTTTCGCTGTCTGCAAAGCCATTCGTGCCGGCGGCAAGCGCACTCCCATCCTGATGCTCACCGCGAAAGACGGCGTGGACGACCGCATCAAAGGCCTCGATTCCGGCGCCGACGATTACCTGACCAAGCCCTTCGAATTCCGCGAACTCCTCGCCCGCCTCCGCGCCCTGCTGCGCCGCCCCAACGAACTTCGCCCGCCGCGTATTGTCGTCGGCGACCTCGAACTCGACACCGCGTCGCAAACCGCGAAGCGCGGCACGCGCTCGATCCCGCTCACGGCCAAGGAATACGCTCTCCTCGAATTTTTTGCGCGCAACGCCGGCCGCGTTATCGGCCGCTCCGAAATCGCCGAGCACGTCTGGGACGAAACCTTCGACCCTTTTTCCAACCTAATCGAAGTGTACGTAAACCGCCTTCGCCGCAAACTCGGCGAAGAAGCCGGCAAGCCCTTGCTGCAAACGCGCCGGGGCAGCGGATACGTCCTCTGCGATAACGAAACGCCCGGCAAAAAACACGCCGCTCATAATGCAGGCGGCGCAAGAAAATCCCATGCTTGATTCCGTCCGCTCCCGAATCACCGTCTGGTACAGCGGCCTTCTCGGCCTGTTCCTGATTTTGCTTGCTGGCCTCACTTATTTTCTCTACTGGCACAACAGCCTTCTCAGCACAGACAGCAACCTTCTTGAGCTGAGCGAAACCTACGTCACCACCTTCAACGCCGAGATGAAAGACGCCGCGGGCGACGATCCAAGAAAAGAAGCCGCCCGCGTGGCCATGATCGAGCACCGCTTCCGCGATGTCATCTTCGCGCTCGTGGACGACCACGGGCAGGTGATTCTGAGCTCTCTGGATCTGCCCGCCGTTCGCGGCGGCCATGAAATCATCACACCAGTCATTTTTTCTTCGAAAGAATTCCTCACCCTGGCTCATGCAGCCATAGCCGCCGGAACGGGCACATTCCAGAATGTTCCGGGTGGGAAAAACGGATTCCGCGGATACGCGCGCTTGCTGGAGACCGAAGATCACACCGTCTCCCTGGTGATTCTGCAATCCCTCCATCCGCAAAAAGAAATCATGGAGGACATCCGCCACACCTTTTACTGGATCATCCCCATCGCGCTGCTCCTTGCCAGCGCCGGCGGCTACTTCCTCGCCAGAAAGAGCCTGGCGCCGGTCACGGACATGGCAACGCAAGCCCGCGGCATGGGCGCGGCTCGCCTCAGCGAACGCCTCGAAGTGTCGAATCCGCGCGACGAACTCGGCACGCTCGCCCTCTCTTTCAACGAACTCCTCGATCGGCTCGAAAAATCCTTCGAACAGCAGCGCCGCTTCGTCGCCGACGCTTCCCACGAACTGCGCACCCCCGTTGCCATCCTGCAGGGCGAAACTGAGGTCACTCTTTCCCGCCCCGATCGCGCGCCCGAGGAATACCGCGAAACGCTCTCCATATTGCGCGACGAATCTCTCCGTCTTGCCCACATTATTGAAGATCTCTTCACGCTCACGCGCGCCGACGCCGGCCAGTACCCGCTCAAGCCCCGCGATCTCTACCTCGATGAACTCGCAGCCGACGTTCTGCGCCGTGCGCGCTCACTGGCCATCTCCAAAGGTGTCACGTTGACCTCCTCGATTCAACCCGAGCTACCCCTCCAGGCCGACGAAGACCTGCTGCGCCGGATGCTTCTGAATCTGATCGACAACGCCATCAAGTACGCACCTGCCGGCGGAATGATCAATGTGGATTGCCGTCTCGACGGGAATTCTTACCTCCTTCGCGTGTCCAACACCGGCCCGGGAATTCCCGCCGAACTGCAGTCGCGTATCTTCGAAAGGTTTTTCCGCGCCGACAAGGCTCGCTCGCGCACCGAAGGCGACACCGGCGGCGCGGGCCTCGGCCTTTCCATCGCCCGCTGGATAGCCGAGGCGCATCACGGCCGCCTGGAACTCACGCAATCCGACGGCTCCGGCACCACCTTCACCGCCTATCTTCCCGCGCCGGTTCGCAACGCGATTTCCGATTAATCCTGCGTTTATCTCCCCCTCGATAGCTTGGAAACAAGTGGGGGGAATAAGTGGTTCCTGGAACATGTCCTATTTGGGACGGACGCTGGAGGCAACGATGAAGAAGACTTTGATACGAGGGATGATTGCCGGATTCCTGGCGGTGGGGTTGTGCGTGGCGGCCGGACCACAAACCCAGACTCCCAAGAAATCGAAAATTCCCGCCGAGCTCCGGAAGTACGCCAAGATTTCCATTGAAGCCGCGCGCGCGACCGCGCTGAAAAAAGTCCCTGGCGAAATCCAGGAAGAGGAGCTGGAAAAGGAAAACGGCAAGCTGGTCTATTCCTTCGACATTCGCGCGACCGGCCAGAAGGACATCACCGAAGTGCAAGTGAGCGCGGTGGACGGCTCGATCGTAAGCGTCGAGAAGGAAAATGCCGCCAGCGAGGCCAAGGAAAAGAAGCAGGATTCAGCCAAGCCATAGCGGCAGGCTGCACAATGTTATGCAAAAGAGAAACCAGATTACTGAGGCAAGCAATTTGCATCGCAAGTTTCAACTTGGATTGATAGCGCTGCTTTTCGGCTGCACCGCGTTGACAGCGGAGGTCTGTTCCGCCCAGCAACCGGATGCGCCCGCGCCACAGCCCCAGGCCGTGGCCAAACAGCAGCAGGCAGCCACACCAGCTTCGCCGGCCCCTGGAGCACCGCTTCGCTTGACCTTGCAGGACGCTTTGGCCCTGGCGCGCAAGAATGAGCCGGCATACAACTCCGTCGTGACGGCGGCGGGTGTCGCCGGCGAAACGCGCGGCCAGTCGCGGGATGCCTTGCTTCCATCGGTGAATTTCAACACCTCCGTTATTTATACCCAGGGGAGCATTTTGGGCAGCGTGAGGTTCATCGCCAACAACGCGCCGCACGAGTACATCAGCCAGGGAAATGTCCATCAGAGTCTGGACCTGGCGTCCTGGGAAAACTATCGCAGTGCAGCGGCACAGGCCGCTGTGGCCAAGGCAAAAGCCGAAGTCGCCGCTCGCGGCCTGGTCGTCACGGTCGTGCAGAACTATTTCGCCGCTGCCGCCGCCGAGAAGAAGCTCGAATCCGCCGCGCGCACAGCGGACGAGGGAGAAAAATTTCTAAAACTCACGCAGGCGCTGGAAAAGGGAGGGGAAGTCGCCCACTCCGACGTAATCAAAGCCGACCTGCAAGCCCAGGAGCGCCGCCGGCAGTTGCAGGAAGCAAAACTCGGATTGCTGAACGCGCGTCTCGATTTATCTGTCCTGCTCTTCCCCGATTTTAACGACCGCTTCGAAATCGGCGACGATCTGCACGGCAACGTCGCTCTGCCGCCACAGCCCGAATTCGAGGCGCAGGCGGCCCAGAGCAATCCGGATGTCCGCGCGGCATTGGCCGCGGTGCAAGCGGCGGGGCACGATGTGAATGCCGCCCGCGCCGGCTATCTTCCCTCCATCAGCCTCGACTATTTCTATGGAATTGACGCCACGCAGTATGCGGTGAACGGGCCCCTGGTCAACGGAAGCCATGTTTCCAATCTCGGCTCTTCCTACATCGCCTCGCTGAGCCTACCCGTGTGGAATTGGGGCGCGACGCAAAGCCGCGTGCGTTCCGCCGAGTTGCAACGCACACAAGCCAAGCGCGAACTTTCTTTCGCGCAGCGCAAGCTGCTTGCCGAAATGCGCTCGCTCTATTCCGAGGCCGAAACCGCGCTCAACGAACTCGCCGGCCTCCAACGCTCCGCCGAACTTTCGGAGGAGAGCCTTCGCCTTACGACCATGCGCTATCAGGGCGGGGAAGCCACGGTGCTCGAAGTCGTGGACGCGCAAACAACTTTCGCGCAGGCGAACGCCGCCTATCAGGACGGCGCTGTCCGCTATCGCGTCTCTCTCGCAAATCTGCAGACATTGACAGGGGTGCTGACAACTCCATGAACCACGTAGAACGCGAATTCAGTACAGCAAAATCGGGGCTTCTCGCGCGGAGCGCCCTGCTCCTCGCCGGGGCAATCTTTCTTCATGGCTGCAGCTCTTCCGAAAAAGAACCCGCGCCGCTGGTCACCGTCCAGGTCACGCCCGCGAAGCGCGGCCCTATCGAACTGGAAGTTTCCTCCGACGCGGTGGTGTACCCGCTGCAGCAAGCGGTGATTACGCCGAAAATCACTTCCACCATCGCGAAGTTTTACGTCCAGCGCGGCACCCGCGTAAAGCAGGGACAGTTGTTGGCCCTGCTGGAAAACAAGGATCTTGCCGGAGCCGCCGAACAGAGCAAGGGCGAATTCGAACAGGCCGAAGCGAGCTATGCCACGACGGTCGGCGCCAGCCTGCCGCAGCAGATTCAGAAAGCCGAACTGGATGCCAAGGCGGCAAAATTGGCTTTTGATGCGCAACAAAAGGTGTACGACGCGCGCAAGCAACTCTATGAGCAGGGAGCGCTGCCGCGGCGCGATTTTGACATGGCCGACGTGGCGCTGGCGCAGGCTCGCAGCGCCAACGAACAGGCGCAAAAACAACTGGCGGATCTGCAGCGGCTCGGGAAGGAGCAGGCCCTGAAATCCGCAACCGGACAACGATCCGCGGCGGAAGGAAAATACCGCAACGCCGAGGCGCAATTGAGCTATTCCGAAATTCGCAGTCCGATCGACGGTGTTGTCACGGACCGCCCGCAATATCAGGGTGAACTGGCCACTGCAAATCAGCCGCTGCTGACGGTGATGAACACCTCGCGCCTGATTGCGAAAGCGCACATCGCGCAAAGCGAAGCGGTGCTCCTCAAGGTCGGAAACAAGGCGGAAATCGAACTGGCCGGGCTGGACGAACCCATCAAGGCAAAAGTCTCGCTGGTGAGTCCCGCGCTCGATCCCGGCAGCACCACCATCGAAGTCTGGGTTGAAGCCACGAAACCGAATTCCGCGCTGAAGCCCGGCATGAACGCGCGAGTCAACGTGATCGCCAAAAGCGAGGAAGACGCGCTGGTCGTTCCCGCTGCCGCTGTCTACAAATCGGAAGAAGCGGGCGACTACGTCATGCTTGCCGGCCCCGACAAGAAAGCTCATCTCACCAAAATCAAAGTCGGCGTCAAGACCAAGGAACTTGCGCAAATCGAATCCGGCATCAAGGAAAATGATTCCGTCATTACCGTGGGAGGCTACGCGCTGCCCGATGGCACGCAAATCCAGATCGAAGCCACCCCGGCGGCGGAACCAGAAAAAGGCGCAGCCGATGAAAAGGACGGCAAGGACGGCGCTAAGGACAAGGGCGATGAAAAACCGGGCGCGCCGGCAAAACCCGCGAAGGGCAAGGAGTAGCGGCGCATGGCTTTCGGCTCCGGCGATTCGCAAAGCAATCCAAACGGCCAGGCGCACAATGCCGCCGAAGTGCCGTGGTTCAAGAAACTTTCCAGCCCCATTCTGTTTCTGCTGATCAGCCTGGCGCTCGTCGGAATGTTTCTAGCCATCAAAATTCCCGTGGCGGTTTTTCCGAGCACGGATTTCCCCCGCATCGTCATTGGCGTTGACAACGGTGTCATGCCGATTGATCAGATGCTGGTCACGGTCACCAAGCCGATCGAGGAAGCGGTCAACAGCGTCCCCGGCCTCAGCAAGGTGCAATCCATCACCAGCCGGGGTTCCGCCGAAGTGGATTTATTCTTTGACTGGAAGTCGGACATGATCCTGACGCTGCAGCGCGTGGACGCGGTCGTCGCGCGCCTGCAGCCGGAACTTCCGAGCGGCGCAAAAATCGAAACGCACCGGCTGACTTTTGCCACGTTTCCGATTCTCGGCTACAGCCTTACTTCGGACACCATTCCCCAAAGCAAGCTCTGGGAAATCGCCACCTACGATTTGAAGCCGCGCATCAACCGCCTCGACGGAGTCGCGTTCGTTCTGGTGCAGGGCGGGCGCGTGCCGGAGTTTCAGGTCACGCCGGATCCGGCGCGCCTCCATGCCGCGGGAATCACGGTCACGGATATTCTCGACGCTATTCGCAAAACCAACCTGATCGATTCCCCAGGCCTTCTCGAGCATGAGCACCAGCTGGTCCTCGGCCTCGTCAGCGGCCAGGTCCGCACGCCCGAAGAGATCGCGCAGATCGTGGTGAAAACTTCGACCGCCGGAATTCCCATCCGCATCGGCGACATCGCCAAAGTTGGTCCGTCGGAAGAGCCCGTCTACACGATTGTCACCGCCAACGGAAAACCGGCCGTTCTTTTGAGTGTCAACCGCCAGCCCGACAGCAACACTCTCGACGTCGCCAATCTGGTTCACGAAAAAATCGCCGAATTGCGGCCAACGCTTCCTCCGGGCGTGCACCTGGAAGTTTTCTACGATCAATCCACTATTGTTCAGGAATCCATCTCCAGCGTCCGCGACGCCGTTTTGCTCGGCATCATTTTATCCGCCGCGATTCTCGTCCTCTTTCTGCAGGACTGGGGCTCCTCGTTCGTCGCGGCGCTCGTCATTCCGGTCACGCTTGCGCTCACCCTGATCGTTCTGTGGATGACCGGGCAAACTTTCAACCTGATGACGCTCGGTGGGCTCGCAGCCGCCGTCGGCTTAGTCATCGACGACGCCATCGTCGTCCTCGAAAACATTGTCCTTCATCGCGACGCGGGTGAATCGCGCTTTCAAGCCATTCAAAGCGCCTTGAAAGAAATCACCGTCCCGCTTGTGGGTTCCACTATTACGCCGATCGTCGTCTTTCTGCCGCTTATCTCCGTTACCGGCGTCACCGGGAGTTTCTTCCGCGCCCTGGCCGTCACCATGACGGTCTCGTTGCTCAGCTCGCTTCTGCTGGCGCTGACCTGGACGCCGACTCTCAGCCAATACTTTGTCCGCCGCAAGGACACTGTCGTTGCCAGCGGCACTCCACAGGGCGAACACGACGTCGCCGCTTTGCTCGCCGCCGAAGAGGCGCACCTCTCCGGCTTTTTCGGCCGTATCGTAAATTTCTACAGCCGCGCCATGCGGAGCATTCTCAAGAAGCCGGTGCTCCTCCTGGTCTCCTCCGCCGTCATCGTCATCCTCTCCTATGTCTGCTACAACTTCCTCGGCTCCGACCTCCTCCCCGCGATGGACGAAGGCGGCTTCATCCTCGACTACTACACGCCCCCCGGCAGCTCGCTGGCCGAATCGAACCGCATCCTGCTTCACATGGAAGAGATCATCCGCTCGCAGCCCGAGGTTGAGAACACTTCGCGCCGCACCGGTATGCAGCTTGGCCTTGCCGCCGTCACCGAAGCCAACCGCGGCGATTTCACCGTCAAACTCAAGCGCAACCGGAAGCGCGACATCGATGAAATTATTTCCGATATTCGGGCCGAGATTAAGAAGACGGAGCCTGCCACCGACGTTGAATTCGTCCAAGTCCTCCAGGACATGATCGGCGACCTGACCAGCCAGCCCGAGCCAGTGGTCATCAAGCTTTTCTCGCCGGACGGGAAGTTGCTGAACGCAACGGCGCCCAAAGTCGCCGAAGCCATCCAGAAGATTCCCCACGTAGTCGATGTTCTTGACGGCATCGAAAATTCCATCAGCGGTCCCGCCGTCACCTATCAAGTGAATCCCGCCGTCGCCGCCCGCTCAGGGTTCGCCCTTGACGAAGTGGCCGTGGACGCCGCTGCCGTTCTCGAAGGCGAACCCGCCGCCACGCCCGTTGTTTTGAACGATCGCGCCTACACCATTCGGGTCCGATTTCCCGAACAGAGCCGCGCTTCCCTCGACCGCATGAGCAACACCCTGCTCACCAGCGCAACCGGCAAGACGGCAACGCTCGGCAGCCTCGCCACCATCACCACGGATCCCGGACAAACCGAAATCCGACGCGAAAACCTTCAGCGGCTGGTGCAGGTCACCGGCCGGTTTGAAGGCGTGGACCTCGGCACGGGCATGGCTGCGATCAAGAAGACCATCGCAGGCATGCACCTGCCGTCCTCCATTCGCGTTGAATATGGCGGCCTCTACCAAGAACAGCAAAAATCCTTTCAGGACCTTCTGATGGTCTTCCTGCTGGCGTTGGTGCTGGTGTTCGTTGTGCTGCTCTTCGAATTTCGAAGCTTCGCCGCGCCGCTTGCCATCCTGGCTTCCGCTTTGCTGTCCACGTTCGGCGGTTTCCTGGCGCTGCTGGTGACCAACACCAGCTTCAACGTGGCGTCCTTCATGGGGATGATCATGGTTATCGGAATCGTCGCCAAGAACGGCATCTTGCTGCTCGACGCAGACCAGCGCTTCCGTCAGCTCGGCTTCACTCCCGAAGAAGCCATGATCCAGGCAGGCCGCCGGCGTCTCCGCCCCATCGCCATGACCGCTCTTGCCACCATCGCCGGCATGTTTCCCCTCGCTCTGGCCATTGGCGCCGGTTCTCAGATGCTGCAGCCCCTCGCCATCGCTGTCATCGGCGGATTGCTCAGTTCCATCGTGCTTTCCCTCGTCTTCACTCCAACCATTAATTTCTATCTCGACCGGCTCCGTTTCGGTGGCACAAAAATGGCCGCGGAGGACTAAATGGCTGCGATCCGCGAAAGCAAAATTCTCCGCCACAGTTTTCCTCGTCGCACGAAATTCGTAAACCTCAGGCTGAACGAAAATTCAGGAACGATTTAGCCTGCGTTTATCCGCCGATTGCTAAAACAGTAGCCCAAGGAGAAAACGATGAAACGTCTGGTCCTGTTGTTTGTAGTGGGCGCAACGCTGCTGGGTTCCCTGGCAAGCGCGGCGACGAATTATGAGCTTTTGAAAAAAGTGGCTGTCGCGGGCACGGGGGGCTGGGATTACGTCATCGTCGACGAAGCCGCCCGCCGCGTCTATATCGCACACGCCACCCAGGTTGACGTGATGGACGCGGATTCGCTGGCCCTCGTGAGCACTATCCCCAACACTCCGGGCGCCCACGGCGTGGCCATTGCCTCCGAATTCGGCCGCGGCTATATCACCGCCGGCAAATCCGATTCGGTTATCCCCTTCGATCTGAAGACACTCAAGGCTTTTCCAGAGATTAAGGTAGGTAAGAAGCCCGACGCGATCATCTACGAACCGCTGACCAAGCGCGTTTACGTCATGAACGGCGATAGCGACAGCATCAGCGTCCTCAACGCCCAAGATGGTTCGCTCGCCGGGACCATTGAACTCGGCGGAGGTCCCGAGTACGGCGTCTCCGACGGGAAAGGCAATTTCTACGTCAACCTCGAAGAGAAAAACGAAACGCTCCACATTGACGTCAACACTCTGAAAGTGAAAGACCGCTGGCCGCTGGCCCCCTGTGGAACGCCGACGGCGTTGGCGATGGACTTGGAAGCGCACCGGCTTTTCGTCGGCTGCCGCAGCAAGCATCTTGGCGTGGTCAATTCCGAAACCGGCAAGCTGGTTTTCACCGCGCCGATCGGCGAACGCGTTGACGCGGACGCTTTTGATGCCGCCACCAAACTTGTCTATCTCTCGACGGGCGACGGCAAAGTCTTCATCTTCCACCAGGACTCGCCGGACAAGTATTCGCTGGCCCAGGAGCTTGTGACCGTGAAAGGCTCAAAGACCGCCGGCTACGACCACAAGACAAAGCGCCTCTATGTCCCCAGCAGTGAGAACGGCGCGATGCAGGTCCTTGTGTACGAGCAGCGCTAAATCGGATTTCCGCCCACAGCTGTAACCACCCCGGAGAGGCCCCGACCATGTCGGGGTCTCTTTTATTTGGTCTTCAGGCGCACCATTTCCCTTCAAGCAATCCCTCTCAGAAACGATTTCTCCGTTGCCCCGCACTGTGGCACTATCACGGCATTTGGATTTAGGCTGCTATCCGGAGAATTGAGAACCCAACGAATGGAAACCACCACGGCAAACCCGTCGTTCGACCCGGGCGGAGCAGAGAAAACCCAGACCGGCGCACTGATCACTCTCACCTCTCTCTTTTTCATGTGGGGGTTCTGTACCGTGTTGAACGATATCGTTTCCCCCCATCTCCAGTCCATTTTCAATCTCAGCTACAAGCAGGCCAGCCTGGTGCAGTTCGCCTTCTTTTTCGCCTACTT